>CALAVC010000139.1 GCA_937892095.1 uncultured Bacteroidales bacterium
TTCTAATTATATAATTTCAAACTTAAATTTTACTCTTATTAAATGTTTAAATTTTTATTTAATGAACTAATGAAAATATTTCTATTTTTAATCCTCATTTTCTTCATTTTCTTCTTCATTATTTAATTTACCATCATTGAATTCACTCATAATATATCCAAAGTCAAAACTGACGAACAAAGCGAAGCACAAGGCAATTTCATAATTCAGAAAATAGAAGCCGACTTGCGCGACGGCAAAAATGGTGGTCGTGTCCAAACACGTTTCCCACCAGAGCCCAATGGCTATCTACATATCGGACATGCCAAAGCCATCGCTCTCGATTTTGGAGTCGCACGTCGTTTTGGTGGCGTCTGCAACCTCCGACTCGACGATACCAACCCAACCAAAGAAGACACCGAATATGTCGATGCCATTAAGCAGGACATTCAATGGCTTGGCTTTCAGTGGGGTAATGTCTACTATGCAAGCGACTATTTTCAGCAGTTGTGGGACTTTGCCGAAGACTTAATCCGTTGTGGCAAAGCCTATGTCGATGAACAATCTGCCGAACAAATAGCTCAGCAAAAAGGCACGCCAACACAAGCCGGCACCGAAAGCCCATATCGCAATCGCCCCGCCGACGAAAGTCTTGCTCTCTTCCGACAGATGAATAGTGGCAATGTCGAGCCCGGTAAAATGGTCCTTCGTGCCAAAATCGACATGGCAAACCCCAACATGCATTTCCGCGACCCCATAATTTATCGCGTCCTCAATGTCCCTCATCATCGCACAGGCTCCAAGTGGAATGCCTATCCAATGTACGACTTTGCGCACGGACAAAGCGATTTCTTCGAAGGTGTAACGCATTCGCTCTGTACACTCGAGTTCGTAGTTCACCGACCGCTCTACGACCTCTTTGTCGATTGGCTCAAAGACGTTCGCCACGAAGACCCCTCAGACAACCGACCACGACAAACTGAGTTCAATAAGCTCAATCTCAGCTACACACTCATGAGTAAGCGCAATCTGCTTGCTCTTGTCAAAAACAATCTTGTCTCTGGCTGGGACGACCCACGCATGCCAACCATTTGTGCTTTCCGACGTCGTGGCTATAGCCCTCAGTCCATCCTCAATTTTATCGACAAAATTGGCTACACCACTTTCGATGCCCTCAACGAAATGTCGCTCCTCGAAAGTGCTGTACGTGAAGACCTTAACACTCGTGCCACACGTGTCTCTGCAGTCCTCAATCCAGTCAAACTGACCATAACCAATTATCCCGAAGGTCAAGTCGAAGAACTCGAGGCTGTCAACAATCCAGAACGTCCCGAAGAGGGCACACACACCATATCTTTTAGCCGTACACTCTGGATCGAGCGAGATGACTTCATGGAAGTAGCACCCAAGAAATTCTTCCGTATGACGCCAGGTGGCGAAGTTCGACTCAAAAATGCCTACATCGTCAAGTGTATCTCTTGCAACAAAGACGCCGATGGCAACGTAACGGAAATATTCTGTGAATACGACCCTCAAAGCCGTAGTGGTATGCCTGGTTCCGATCGCAAAGTCAAGGGCACTCTCCATTGGCTAAGTGTCGCTCACAGCGTCCAAGCCGAAGTCCGACTATATGATCGTCTTTGGCGTGTCGAAAATCCTCGCGATGAAATGGCCAAGATAATCGAGCAAACAGGTTGTGAACCAGTCGAAGCCATGAAGCAAATCATGAATCCCGACTCCCTCCATGTTCTCACCAATTGCTTTGTAGAGCCCTTCGCTGCCAACATGCCTTCTCTTACCCATCTTCAGTTCCAACGCATAGGCTACTTCAATGTCGACCCCGACTCAACCACCGACCATCTGATATTTAACCGCACCGTCGGACTAAAAGACAGTTGGGCAAAGGAGCAAAAAAAGTAGAAATCGGTTTTTTAAACATCATACCCCAAAAAAAGAGGTTCCCCCCTTTGTTGAGGAATCTCTTTTTTTTGTATTCGAACCATGATAAATTTATTTGGTTACGGCCAAAAAAATATGCCGCTGCAAACGACGACAATTCCGTTCGTATTGCGTATAATTGGTATCAAAAGGCTGCCGAAGCAGGTGATTTGGAATCGCAAAAGACACTTGCAGAATGGTATGATCAGGGCAGGGGTAAAAATGTGGTTTTAAGAAACAACTCCATGTATTTTTATTGGATTGAGAAGGCTGCTGCCCAAAACGATGCCGAGGCACAATATAAGCTAAGCGAATGTCACCGATATGGAACAGGCACTACCAAAAATGCAGAAAAAGCATTCACGTTGTGTAAGTTGTCCGCAGAGCAAAACTATGTGCCGGCACAAGCTGCATTAGGCGATTACTATCGTTTGGGTATCGCCACAGACAAAGACCAAACACAGGCAATGCACTGGTATGGTTTAGCTGCCGGCAAAGGCAATAAAAGTGCACAAAAAGAATATGACAAACTGCTTATGCAAGGGTATCATGAGCAGATAACTGTGCCGGCAATGTTAAATATCGTTGAAGGTTCTTTGCAGTTTGTTGATGCCAACGGCAACAGAGCCATTGATGCCGACGAAACTTGTTATCTGAAATTTAAAGTCAGAAACGACGGCAAGGGTGATGGTTACAACTGCAATGCCAATGTGAAAAT
>CALAVC010000140.1 GCA_937892095.1 uncultured Bacteroidales bacterium
GTATGTGTCGCGCGACAGCGTCACACGTCTTGTTTGTCGCATTTCGTCGGCCGACAAACTTACGTTGTAGTTAATTGTCAATTTCTTATCTTCGCTCGTCAGCAAGACTCGTCCGCCAACAGCTCCCTTATGATATGCACTCTTATACTTATCTTCGGTGTTTATCATCACTTCGGGGTCAGTTTTCACGTTGTCTATATTGCCCGAATAGTCTGCATTTAGGTTCAGCTTTAATGTGTTTTCTTTTCGGGTTCTATATGTCTTTTGAAGTCGCACCGAAGTGTTTATTCGTGTATATTTTTCCATCTTATTTCTCGGGTCGGCATTGCTTGCAAAGAGGTCTGCATCTGTATTAATTGTCCACCCTTTTCTCCCCAAAAATCCTTTTCCGACGCTTATCAGTCGTCCATATTGGTCTGCTTTCAGTCTTGCCGTCAGTGGCAAGGCTCCGCTCTTTCGCTCAATTCGCACAAGTCCACTCGACAAGTCGCCATATTGCACCGACGGAATACCCCTCACGACCTCTACTTTTTCTATGTTGTCAGTCGGGATTGTTCGCATGTCCACACCCTTGCCAACCGATGTGCGCGTCTCATCAGCATCGCCCGATGTGGCGTCGGGCATGGCTTGTAAGTTTGCGTCAGTACCTATCACATTGTCGTCTATCAAGACCTTTGTGCCAAGCGACGTAATGTCATAGTCCGTGTTTGTTGTGCCAACTTCGCGTAGTCTGATTGCATTAACCGTGTTTGTCGCTGGCGTTGTCGTTTGCCCACCTGGCAAGAGAGACATTAGATCCGAAAGCGACGACGGCTGCAAATGCTCCATCGCTGTCTGACCAATGACCGTCTCCGCTGTTGACCCATCGCGTTCTTTGGCTGTTATGGTAACTTCTTCAATCGCATGTTCGCTTTGCCAAAGCGCAAAATCTTTTCGTATTTCTTTATCGCTTGCAATTTCAATCTCCATTCGCTGACTATCATAGCCCATGTAGTCGGCTATGATGACGTAACGTCCCATTGGCACTCGCCCAATATCATATCGTCCTTCATCGTCAGTCGCCACGCCCCTAAAAAGTGTATTGCCTACGCAAAGTCTTACAGTGCCAAATGGCAACTTCTCGCCACTTTTGCCATCGCTTATTTGCCCCACAATCCTACCCACCTGCACTTCTTGTGCATGGGTAATCACTATTTGCAACGCAAATATTATTATCGCTAAAATCTTTGTTTTGCGTAACAATTTAATGTGCTAAACGCCTTTTTTGTTGGACTTCTTGTTACGCAAATTTAAGTGTAATAAATCTAAATAAGAAAAAACGAACTGCTTGTTTCCGTATTTCACCTAAGTTTTTTATCTGCGAGTAGCTCCAGTTGTTGCGTCTACGTCGGCATTGCCAACCATTTTCTTTTCGTTTTTCCTAACAAAGTCGGCAATGTGTTGCATCGCTATGCGATAGTGTGATGGGGTAGTGCAACTCAGTTCGCTTTCGTCAATAACCATAGAAAGGGCGGTAGACGTTTTTCGCCATATCTTTTGTTCCGAACGGCCCAAGCCTCCCATGCTCGAAATGATTATAATGTCGGGGCGTCTGACTGTAATTTCTTCGCGAGAGCAAGCACCCTCACCGTCTTTCAGCACGTTTTGCAAGTATATTTTGCTTAGCATATCGCTTAGGTAATAGTCTGGTGTAGCTCCCCACAATGGTTTTGCGCCAACTTGCACGTATGCTCTTAGCCCTCTGTCGTTGGTGCTTTGCGATATGCTGTCGACTTTTGCCGTTTCTACTCTAATTAATTTTTCTGCTTCTGTTACCTTTCCTGCCATTTTGCCGAGCTCTATCGTTTGATGGCATATCTCCACAAAGTTTTGGGGTGTCGGCATGCAGACAACTTCAATGCCCATGCTCTGTAATTTCTCAGTTGTCGCTTTCTTTGTAAACACCGATGCCAATACGTGTGTCGGGCGCAAAGCTACAATGGTCTCCATGCTGACGTTTATGGCGTCGCCAACCACAATGCCTTTCCCATTTATCGATGGCGGACAATAGCTCGTGCGCCCCACCACAAGGTCGTCTGCCTCAATCTGTTGCAGTGTATACGTTGCCGAAGGTATGAGCGACACGATGCGCTGTGAAAAAATTTCAAATGCACTTAGTAGTGCAAGCAGAATAACGAGAAAAAAACTTTTCATCTTTGTGAGCGTTAATTGTGAGCAAAGTTATTGCTTAAAAGTCATTCGCAAACAATTATTTGTATATTTGCTGACTTAAACAAAAGTTGATGAGTAGTAACGAAAGCGTGTCCACCGAGCAAACGGAAAAGTTAAAAGAGTTCGATGCCGTATTGCGGCGTTTGAGAAAAGATTGCCCATGGGACCGCAAGCAGACTTGGGAAAGTTTGCGCACCAATACCATAGAAGAAGTTTTTGAACTTGCGCAAGCCATCGAAGATAACGACCTTGCCGATGTTCGCAAAGAGCTTGGCGATGTGTTTCTGCATGTTGCTTTCTATTCGCTTATTGCCGAAGAAAAGGGACAATTCTCGTTTGCCGATGTCCTCGATAGTCTGACCCGAAAACTCATCTTTCGACACCCGCACGTCTACGGCACTCAGAAGGCCGACACTGCCGACGAGGTCCTTAGCGAATGGGAAAAAATAAAGTTGCGAGAGAAAGACGGAAACCACACAGTCCTTGGTGGAGTTGCTCGTGCGTTGCCAGCCCTCATAAAGGCCTATCGCATTCAACAGAAAGTCAAAGGAGTCGGTTTCGATTGGAAAGAACCCAGTCAGGTGTGGGATAAGGTTTCCGAAGAAATGTCTGAATTTACCGATGAGGTACAAAGTAAAGACGCAGATCGAATGGAAGCAGAAATGGGAGACCTCATCTTTGCCGTTGTCAACTTAGCGCGTGTCTACAATATTAACCCAGAAAATGCTCTCGAACGCACCAATCGTAAGTTTACCAATAGGTTCAACTACATAGAGCAAAAAGCCAAAGAAGCCGGTCGGCAACTGCAAGACATGACTCTTGAAGAAATGGACGCTCTGTGGGATGAAGCCAAACAAATATATCGCTAAACACCATTCTCTGACCAACTATGACAACATCAACTCTATTATCTCTAATCTCAACCACATTCCTTGTTCTGATATACATGCGATATATCGATGGTAAAGGTATTTTCAAACGTTGGCGCAATAGGCGTGAAGAGAAAAAACAATCTGTAACAAAACAGAAAAATGACGAAGACGACGGACTCGACGCATCCAAAACGCTCTCGTTGTTGCAACATGCACTGACAACGCTTGGCGGACGAGCAGTAACAGAAGAATTCGAAGACGAAACGCGAATTTATTATGACTACCAAGGTGGGCATTTCTTTTTTGTCGTTTCGCCCGATTCTGTTTTCGTAAAGCTCTTCTACCCCCAATGGTACTGCGTAGAACTCGACGATATAGACAAGTTTTCATTTATGTGTCGACAGATTAACAATGCCAATCGCAATAGTCAGTGCACATGTTTCTATGTCATCGATGATGAACACAACGAAGCTAACTTTTATGCCACTTGCAACTTCGTGCTCGTTGAGCAGTTGCCACAGTTGGCTGACTATGTCGATAGTCGACTACAAACTATTTTTTCTACCATTCGTAGCATATCGGAGGTCGTCAACGAAAAAACAGAAAGCCCTTATTAACCAATGTCTACAATCATATTAGGTATCGAATCGTCGTGCGACGACACTTCTGCCGCCGTACTTATCGACGGGCGAGTAGCCTCCAATGTTACTGCCTCTCAAGCCGTCCATCTTCGCTATGGTGGTGTCGTGCCCGAACTCGCCTCGCGTGCACATCAGCAGAACATAGTCCCAGTTGTCGACAAAGCTCTTGCCGATGCTGGCGTTACTGGACAAGACCTTAGTGCCGTTGCATTCACGTGTGGTCCTGGTCTTATGGGGTCTTTGCTTGTGGGCGTATCCTTTGCCAAAGGCTATGCTCTTGCACTCGAAAAACCAATCATTGAAGTAAACCATCTGCAGGCTCATGTTTCTGCACACTTCATTGAGGAAGAAGGACGTGAATTACCTCAATTCCCATTTCTGTGTCTACTCGTTTCGGGAGGTAATAGCCAAATTATATTTGTGCGCGACTATATGGATATGACCATCGTTGGACAAACAATCGACGACGCAGCTGGCGAAGCCTTCGATAAGTGTGCCAAGGTCATGGGGCTTCCGTATCCGGGCGGACCAGTTATCGACAAACTTGCCAAAGAAGGCAATGCCGATAAATTTGTTTTTGCACGTCCCAATATGCAAGGCTACGACTATAGTTTCAGTGGTCTGAAAACATCGTTTCTCTATACCTTGCGCGATCAACTAAAGGTCAATCCCAACTTCATCGAAGAGAACAAAGCCGACCTCTGTGCCTCGTTGCAAAAGACAGTCATAGACATCTTGATGAAAAAATTAATCGCAGCAGCTAAAGATATGAAAATTAATACCGTAGCTGTCGCTGGTGGTGTTTCGGCAAATTCTGGCTTGCGAGCAGCCTTCGAATCGCTTCGCGAACGTCGTGGCTGGAATGTTTTCATACCCAAGTTTGCCTACACGACAGACAATGCAGCCATGGTGGCTTCGGCGGGTTACCGCAAGTATCAGCGTGGCATATTTGCAAGTCAAGACATTGCTCCTTTCTCACGTACAACGCTCTAAATACCATGTCTCGCTACGTTCTTAACGACAAATATGTTCTCTCGAAAGTCGGCAAAGAGTCCGTCATTGCACCCATAGCCGAAGGAGTCGCACAAATGAAGTCGTTGCTAACTCTCAACGAGACTGGCACTCGCATATTGGAACTCATTCAAGATGGGCGGTCGACATCAGAAGTGTTTGAGGTCGTTAAGTTGGAATACGAAGTCGACGAGCGCACGTTACAGACCGACATTGCTTCGCTCGTTTCTCAACTACTTCAAAAGAAGATTTTGTTACCTGTAGATTAATGCCTATGCCAGTAACCACAAACCTTTTCTACGCTCGCATTGCCGACATTGTCTTTCGTTTTAGTTGTAAGACAGCTTTCGACGCTACGGCGGCTAAGTTTCAGGGTTTTGGTGTGGCAGGTAGTGTGGCAGGACAAGATGTTGTCGACGTAGAAATATGCGACTATCTTGAGCCTTTGGAACGCGTTGAACATACTTTCTCAGCTTCGGAATCCGATTGTGCAAATATTCATTCTTGGGCAGTCGGTCGGGCTGCAGATGGTCGAGAGTTTATAGAGGTTAACTATCATTCTCAATCTCCCACTAAGAGGGTTTATGCCTTGCTTCACGATGCAAACCATGTGCAAGTTGCCTACGAAGGTCTTTCTACAAAATTGGTTGCATACAGCTTTCCGTTTTTCAATCTGCTTCTTTCGCGTTTGTTGCTTAGCCGAGGAGGTTTTCTTGTCCACTCGTCTGTTGTCCGTAATACTCGTTCCGAGGGATTGCTCTTTACTGCACCAAGTGGCACAGGTAAGTCTACAATGGCAAATCTTTGGCGGTCGACAAGAAAAGGCACTGTGATTAACGACGATATGCTTGCTGTTCGACTTGTCGGAGGTAAACCAGTTGTATACAATATCCCGATGCCATATTATGTTCAGACACCGCGTCAAGCACCTCTTTGTGCAGTATTTTTCCTAAGTCAGTCGCCACAAAATACGATACAAAAAGTCTCGGGTGTATTGGCAATGGCTCGCTTCCTTTCTAATGTGGTACAACAGCCCGTCGACAAAGAGTCGGTAGAAAGGCTATATACTTCAGTCGACAATGTCGTTTGTCATATTCCAATGTATGCGCTCGGTTTTCGTCCCGACAGAGATGTCGTCTCGCTTATTGAAGATACTTTGATCCAGTGACCGATGGCGCACATCACATACGCAACCTTCTCTTGTCAGGACACGATGTCTGCATAAAAACATCTGGGTTTAGTATGTTCCCGACCATTTGTTCGGGCAGTCTTATACGTGTTCACCCTATAAAGTCGGGCAATATTCGTCGCGGAAACATTATAGTTTTTGTGCAAAGCGACACTTTGGTTGCACATCGAATTGTCAGTACGACCGACAACAGCGTGATTACACAAGGCGATTCTGTCTTACGTCCCGACCAAGCAATTCCGTTTTCGCAAATTGTTGGGTATGTGGATTCTTCGCCATTGTTTGGCAGATTATTTCTGTTTCTGTCGCCAATCTTGCGACCCATTAATAGACTGTTTGTGTTTGTCTACACCTTTATCCTGCACCAAAAACGCAAGCTATGCCACAAGTAGTATCATCAAAAAAGTTTTCGCTGAAGCACCTACTGCGAGCATTGAAGATTGTTTGGCAGTGTTCGCCAATGTTGGCAGTCTGTAATGTTTGTCTAACAGTCATTGTCGGACTATTGCCAGTGGTTTTGTTGTGGGTAATAGGTCGACTTGTCGACGTAACAATTGTTTACATTTCCGATGGCGTTTCCGATGATGTCGTCTGTTGGCTCCTCTGCTTTGGTGCTGTGCTTTGCACGTCGGCTGTTGCGTCGTCGCTTTCGTCGCTTGCTTCCGAACGATTGTCGGTCGTTTTGCGCATGCGTGTCGACCAGATGTTGCACACCCAAATGCAACGTATTGGTTATCAGGCTTTGCTTAGCCCGACATTTCAGACCTCTTCTTTTCGTGCCATAACAGGTTCTGCCGACCGACCTGTACATATATTTTTTTCTGCTCTCTTTCTTTGCCAGTCGACACTGACATTCTTAAGTATATGTCTTTGGTTGATGTCGGTTGCGTGGTGGCTTCCAATATCTATATGTTTGGCTGGGCAACCGCTTTTCTTATCTCGATTGCTACGCGCACGTCTGCTATACGATTTGCGAATTTCGCAAGCCGAAGAGGAAAGACGTCTGTACTACTATAACAATGTTCTTATGGGGCAACAATATGCTCCCGAAGTGCGAATGTTTGGTCTTGCCGACTATTTCTGTCTGCGCTATAACAATCTATATTCTCATCTTACGGCAGAGAAGATGGGCATTAGCAAACGCATTGAACTACAAAACATTGGTGCATCCATTGTTTCAGCTGTGCTCATGGCCGTCATTTTTTTCTGCGTCGTAAGGCTTGTTGCTGTTGGCGGACTTAGTGTCGGTGCTTTGGCCATGTATCTTATGGGCATTCGTCGGTGCGACAACACTATGCACGACGTTGCGATTCGATTATCTACCTTGCACTCCAATGCGCTCTACTTGACCGATTTTTTTGCGTTCATCGATGTCCCGCACTCGAAGTGTACACTCGCGCCTTTCCCATCCGATTTCGACAGCATACGGCTCGAAAACGTATCGTATGCATATCCCGAATCTTGCCGAAATGCACTTGCCGATTTTTCGCTTACCATACGCAGGGGCGAAGTCGTTGCCATCAAAGGACAAAACGGTTGTGGTAAGTCGACAATTGTTAAGTTAATTTGTGGGCTTCTTAGTCCGCAATCCGGACGCGTCATGATTGGCAATATGTTCATTGCAGACATAGACCCAACAGAATTGCAAAAGCACATTAGTATTGTTTTTCAAGATTTTCGCCTCTTCTGTGTGCCTGCCAAAGATAATATTGCGTTTGGCAATGTTAGTGAACCTCTTTCTATGTCGGCAGTTCGCGAGGCTGCCAAGTCTGCGGATATTGACAACCTTATTTCTCTCTTGCCCGAAGGCTACGACACTCGACTTGGCAACCAGTTTAAGGGCTCTGAAATGTTCAGTCGGGGCGAATGGCAACGTATAGCCATTGCTCGTGTGTTATATTCGTCAGCCGACATAATTTTGCTCGATGAGCCTACGAGTTCTCTCGACCCCAAAGCCCGACTAATGCTACATCGAAGTGTCGAAAAACTACGCAAGGTGGGTAAAACAATTATTATTGTTACTCACCTCGACGTAACGACCGAAATGGCCGACCGTGTAGTTACTTTATAGGGGGCTCTAACGAATGTTTTTGAGCGTCTTTATGACTTCGTGAGGGTCTGCACTACCAAAGACGTAGCTCCCAGCCACAAGAATGTTTGCACCTGCTTTGGCGCAATCGTGTGCCGTCTGCTCGTTTATTCCGCCGTCAATTTCTATCAGGGCATGACTACCCGTCTGTTCGCGAAGTTTGGTTAGCCGTTCTATTTTATTTAGTGTGTTTGGTATAAATTTTTGTCCTCCGAACCCCGGATTTACCGACATTAGTAGCACCATGTCGACCATTGGTAATATATCTTCGAGAAGACTAACAGGACTACTGGGGTTGAGCGTAACTGCTGCTTTTATGCCAAGCGAATGAATATGGTTAATGGTGCTGTCGAGGTGTGTGCACGCTTCGTAGTGCACATTGATTATGTGTGCGCCAAGGGCAGCAAAGGTGTCTATATAGCGTTGGGGGTCGACAATCATTAGGTGGACATCGAGTGGCTTGCTACAATACTTTTTAAGAGCCTTCGTAACAGGCATACCGAGCGAAATGTTTGGCACGAAGACTCCGTCCATGACGTCTATATGTACATAGTCGGCTTCGCTATTGTTTAGCATTTCGCACTCCCGTTGCAAGTTGCCAAAGTCGGCTGCAAGTATTGATGGAGAAACTTTCATTTTAGTTTGTTGTTGGCTATTGTTTGAGGGTTGTTTGCTGTGGGTTATATTGCGTCGTCAAGCTCTCCTTTGCCTTGGCGGATTATTGTCCAATCTTCTGTCGTGCAGTCGACAATGGTAGACATTTCGGCTGAGCCAATGCCTCCATCAATCACGATGTCGGCAAGATAGCTTAGGCGTTCTTCGATGAGCGATGGGGCGGTAAGATATTCAACTTCGGTGTCGTTGTCGCCCTCGCTCTTGACCGATGTCGTCAGGATGGGGCGTTCGAGTCTGCCGACAATTTCGCTCACTATTTTGTTGTCGGGTATGCGGATGCCTACAGTTTTCTTGTTTGTCTTAAATATTTTCGGCACGTTGCTATTAGCTTCGACAATGAAAGTAAATGGTCCGGGCGAGTTCTTCTTCATCAGTTTGAAAATGCGAGCCGAGATGGGGCGGACATATTCTGCCACATGACTGAGGGCTTTGCAAATGAAAGAGAGGCTGAAGCCCATGAAGACTAATGCGGAGGTCATAGTTATAGGCGGAGGGATAGTAGGTTGTGCCACAGCAT
>CALAVC010000141.1 GCA_937892095.1 uncultured Bacteroidales bacterium
CATTTTGACAGACGACAATATTCTCGTTTGCCATATTGACACAAAAAGGCACGCTCAACATTGAGCATGCCGAAAAGATATTTACAGAGACAATAGGTTAATCTTCCTCTTCTTCTTTGCCAAAAAGAACGAGACTGTTTTTTCCTTCGCTGTCGACAAGGTGTATTTCGAGACCGTAGTATGCAGCAAGACGCAAATATGAATCGATGGCTGATTGCAGACCAACATTGCCGTTTTCGATGAGCGAGAGTTTAGACTTTGAGAAACCAAGGACTTCGCCCACATCGGTCAGAGCCAAATCGCGGTAACGGCGTATGCGACGAAATTCTTGTCCGAGCATAGTGAGAGCGTCGGCAACATCTTCGTTGGCAACCACTTTGCTTGGATACGTTTTCGTTTTCTTGATTTTGGAGTTCATATTATCGCGTATTTTGGTTAACAAATTAGCCTTCAAGGCTACTGGGTACGAAAGATAGGGGCAACAGCGAACCAATGCCAGGAATGTGATATAGGTCGTTCTGCCCTGCCAATGTTATAGCAATAGGAGTCCCCTGTACGTTTTCTTTTTCGAGGATAACTTGTCGACAAGCTCCACAAGGTGTTATGGGCGTGCTGACTGATCCGTTATCGGTCTCGGCATAGATGAGCAGACGTTTCACCTTGGCTTGTGGATATTGTGCGTTGGCGTAGAAAAGAGTTACTCGCTCGGCACAAAGACCCGATGGGTAAGCAGCATTTTCTTGATTGCTACCACTTACGACCACTCCATTGTCGAGCAAAGCTGCGGCACCTACACGAAAGCGCGAATACGGAGCATAGGCTGCATGCGCGACCCTTTTGGCTTCGGCAAGGAGTTGTTGCGTCTCGGCCGATACAACTTCGGCAGTGGGGCTTATGCAGACACTGACATCTACGTTATGCTGTTTCATGCTGTTCATTAGCGACCTGATTTTACGACGTAATGGCTTACGGTCTGATGAAGTGTTGGATACTTTTCAATGAGGTCGTCGACGTAGAATGGTACGCGATAACGCCACATTTGGTTTTGATTTGAGGGGACATTTATGCGTTCTTCAAACGGTAAGAGGTGCGGCATGTTGTCGACCATTCCGGCATAGTCTTGTATGGGATTAATGCAAAGCATTGACGGTGCATTAAGGTGCTGATCGACGACCATTGAGACGACATCGGCAGTAGCCACACGTGGCATATCGTCTGTTCTGCCAAGCATATTTCGGTAGTACCATTCGGCGTTTTGAGGCTCTTCTTCCCACCAACCACGGATGCTCGATATATCGTGCGACGAAGTGGCACAAACAGACAAATAGGGGTAAGTGGCAGTATTACCAAATCGTTCCCAATATTGTTTGGGCATACGTTGCTGTTCGAGAGAAAGGATTTGCAGACGTTGCATAACTATTGGCACCGAGGCTGGTATCATACCAAGGTCTTCGCCACAGACCAGCATGCGACACTTCGCGAGCATTGCACCTAAGTTGCGTTCGGCACTTTCTTTCCAGAAGTCGTTGTGTCGGACGAAGAAGAAGTTTTCATAGAGAGAATTGAGTGTAGCTTGGTCTTCGCTACTCAGACTGCGGAATCGCTCTGTCTCGCTCAGCATTATTCGTGGGTGCCATTCACCGCTTTTAACGCTCACGAAAAGAACTTCGTGGACAATGTTGGCAAAGCCTGTACGTATGCGTTCGCGAGCGGTATTGTCTACGTTGTTTTCAATCCACTTGTCAGCTTCGGTGGTCTTGAAATACTCGTCCTTGAGTTGCCAAAGTCCGTCGGTGCGATGAGTGAACATCACGAGGGCTTTGTCGGCATATTCGCCCAACTGACCACGAAGGAAGTCTTCGCTTACGACGGGCACTGCGTAGTCGGCAACGTTGCCACGGAAACCCCACGACCTGATTTCATCGTCAGAAAGTGGCAAGGCTGGCGAAAATATGCCCATTAGACCGCTGCGGAATGGTCGGGGAATTGACCATATTCGGAAGAAACCCAAGATGTGGTCTATCCGGAAAGCATCGAAGAATTGTTGCATGCGTTGCATGCGCTTGCCCCACCATGCATAACCATCTTTTTGCATGACGTCCCACTTATAGGTTGGGAAGCCCCAATTTTGTCCGTCGCGCGAGAAGAAATCGGGTGGTGCACCAGCTTGCAACGTAAAGTCGAACAACTCAGGATTGGTCCACGCATCGGCAGAATAGGGGTTTATGCCAATGGGGAGATCACCTTTGAGAGCAACACCTTTGCTGTGTGCATAGTCAACAGCGGTGCGTAACTGACGTTCGAGATGAAACTGCAAAAAGACACGGTAGTAAACCTCGTGATATTTGGGGTGTCCGACCTCAAACATGGCTTCAACGTCGCGAAGTGAATATTTGCTATGCTCCGCCCAAAGGTTGAAGTTTGGCGTGTCGTATTCATCGCGCAAAGCAGCAAAAGCAGCATAGTCGCGTAGCCAATCTTTGTTGGAATTGAAATACGACTTGAATTTTTTGTCGGCAATTATTAGGTCGAAGTTATCGCCAAATATCTTGCGGAGGTTTTTGTCTTTCCAATCTCGCGTGCGATTATAGTCGAGGAAAGTGCCATCGTTGAGGAATAGTCCAGTCTCACGTTCCATAGCCGAAAGTCGCTTGCCATAGTAGTCGTATACGTCATCGACTGAAATATAGCTGGGGTGGAGAGCCATGACGGAGATGGCGTTGTAGGGATAAGAGTCTCGCCAAGTGCGAATGGCTGTCGTGTCGTTAATGGGCAACAGTTGAATGACGCGCAAACGTGCTGCAACACACCAATCGGCAAGTGCCATAAGATCGAGAAATTCACCACAACCACGACTCTTATGCGTGCGAAGCGAGAAAACTGGTACTGCCACACCTGCTGCACGCCACGCTTTGCCAAAATGAAATTCGTTGAACGAATAGACTACCGTTTGACCAATCTCAGGATGTATAACTCTGTTGTAGCCTTCTTCGTAGTGTTTAAAGCAATTGTTTTTCTTGTCCCAAATGCCAAACTTAAATTCGAACTCTTTCATTATGGGGATTGCTCCAAGGTCGAGTACCCACGTATGGTTTATGCATTTTTTCATACGTAGTGCCTCACTCTCGTTCCAGTTGATGAACTGCTTGGAGACAACACATACCTCTTCGTCGGGTGCCACGCAAGGCTCAGTCAGCACGATGATGAGCGAACCTTGCTTTGGAGCCAAAGGTAGGGCCTCGGACTCGTCGGAACCAAATATTGCTTTGCAAAAAGCTGCGGCTTGAAGTGCGTCGTGTCCGTCTTCAGGACTTCGCCACGTGTCTTTTATCTTGACATCGGACGACACTTGTGGTGAGAATCGCCAATGTCGTTCTTCAATTATGCCGTTGGGCAACGAAATTGCATATCTATAGTAAAAGAAGTCTGCTCCTTGTGTTTCATAGACGTTCAAACCTTCATCTTTTTTAGTCATTTCGACGGTTTGAACTTCAGCATCTGCATTTTGTTTGTATTGGAATAGCAGACGACTGTCTGCCTCTGTATTGTAGTGAATTTCAAATGTTCTTATCATCGTAGACTCTTGTAAAACATTTCTTACACTTCACTATTACGACATTTAAGTTTGTAAGGTTTATAAAAAGTACAACTTAATTTACTTTTACAGCTACCCTGTTTTACATATTCGTTCTAAGTAAGAACAAGTACTACATTTTAGGTATGCGACACAAAACGCTTATTCTTTTTTTAATCAAAATTAGGTATTAGTTCTTATTTGGTATCATTCTAAATTTGCACGTGTTAAAACAATGGACAAAAATGTTTTTTAGCAAACGCTTTGTGACAGCCATGGCAGTGATGAACACATTCGCATGGCAGGTTGTAGCACAAGAAAGTCAGACGACAGAAAAGAAGGCAGAAACACCACTACAAAAGGTATGGAATAGGCTTTCGATAGGAGGGTACGGCGAAGCTGTTATGACACGCAACTTCTACTCTGACCATTTTAGCCGATACAAATTTCCCGAAAGCTATGCCGACGATGATAGCCACGGACGCTTCGACTTACCACACGTGGTCATAAACCTTGGATATGATTTTGGACGCGGATGGAAGATGGGAATGGAGATTGAGTTTGAACATGGAGGAACGGAGACGGCTGTCGAGATGGACCCCGACGAGGCTGGCGAATACGAAGCCGAGACAGAAAAAGGTGGCGAAGTTGCACTTGAACAATTTTGGATTGAAAAAGAGTTCTTGCCGACCGTTGTGTTACGAGCAGGCGAGATTGTTGTTCCTGTTGGTGCAACCAATGCGCACCACTTACCGACTCAGTTTTTTACGGTCTATCGCCCCGAAGGAGAGTCGACAATTTTGCCTTGCACGTGGCATCAAGTGGGCATAAGCCTTTATGGACGTACGCCCTCGTGGGGATACGAGGTGCAATTCCTTTCAGGACTTGATTCTGATCGTTTTGGGGCAGAATGTTTCGTACACTATGGCGCGACAAGTTCATACGAATTTAAGATTGCTAACAAATATGCGGCAGCTCTGCGAGTTGACAACTATAGTGTGCCAGGGCTTCGACTCAGTGTGAGTGCATACGCTGGTCGCTCTTTCCGCAACTCGCTTATGCATGCAGGCGAGTCGTATAAGGACGTTGAAGGAGCACTGAAGATTGGCTCGTTTGACTTTGCACTGCGCAAAGGAGGTGTGATTGCACGAGGTAACTTCGACTGGGCACACCTCTCGGACAGCAAAAAAATAAACGTCTTTAACAACCACTACCCGACGCACACGAGCCAAGATGGTCAGCCAAGCAAACATCAGCCAGTTGGTTCGGATGCAATGATTGTTGGTGGCGAAGTCGGATATAACTTTTTTAGCAATTCGGCACGCTTCGTTGAGGAAGGACGTCAGCTAATACTCTTTGGACGATACGAGCACTACAACTCTATGCAAGAAGGCGATTCGAAAGTGGCCTATGCATGGGTAAAAAAAGATAGGTTCGCTTTGGGCGTAAACTACTATCCTATGCGCGAGGTGGTTGTAAAAGCCGAATATTCTAAACGACTACTTGACAACCCATATAACGATGAACCAAGCGTCTCACTTGGCATAGCATATAGTGGCTGGTTCAAATAAGACAGAACAAATAAAAACAATACATCATAACAAATGCAAAAGAATTGGAAGAATCTGCTTACCATCGCAATGATGGCAATTGCAGCGTCGGGAGTCATGGTTGCTTGCGACGACGACGATGACGACGACAATACACCAACTGGTTGGACAGCGCAAGATGTTGCAATCAGCACAGCCGCAATAAGTGGCAACTACGTAGACAACGTTGTTGTGCCTACCTACAAGGCTCTGAAAGACGATGCCAAGAGTCTGATGGATGCCGTTGAGGACTTTGTTAAAAATCCGTCGGCAAGCACGATAGCCAATGTAGACAAATATTGGAAGTCTGCCCGTAAGAATTGGGAATATTCTGAAGCATTCCTCTATGGTGCAGCATCGGGCTACGGAATCGACCCACACATCGACACATGGCCATTCGACAAAGCAATGTACAACAACGTCATGAGCAAATATGACCTCACAAAAGACGAAGACAAAGAAACGGTTGTTCACCTTGTACAGACAAGCCAAAACTTCACTGGTTTCCACGCACTCGAGTATGTCATCTACGAGAATGGCGCAGTAAAAACCAATCCTGAAAGCCTTACTGCAAATGAGCTTATCTTCTGCACAGCTGTTGCCGAAGATCTCTATGTCAATGCTATCCGACTCTACGGCGCGTGGGCTGGCGAAGACGCTCTTTCTGCCGATGAGAAGGAGGTCTGCGAAGATGCAGAAATTGAATTCCCAGACAACTTTGGCGAAGAGATGAAGAACGCAGGCTATGCAGGCTCTCGTTGGAAGACCCCGACCGCAGCCCTCGTACAGATTATCGACGGTTGCAATAGCATTCTCGACGAAGTAAGCGCCGCAAAGATTGGCACAGCAGCAAATGCTAAGGTTGGCTCTGACGACTACGAAGAAAGCATAGATTACATCGAAAGCCCCTATTCGTACAATTCTATAACCGACTTTGTTGACAACACCCTCGGTTGCGCACATGCACTCTATGGCACGATGGACATTACGATTAGCGATGTCGAAGGTGGCAACATTGCAAGCAAACTGAGCGCTGCAACGGGTTCGCTTATGGCATACGCAGCCCTCACACATACAGAAAAGGAAGCTGACGTTGCAAGCAAATTGGCTACTGCACTGACAAAGGTTGCTGCTATGAAACGTCCATTCGTTAGCAACTACACCGACCCAAGCGCACAAGATGCTATGGACGCACTCGATGAGCTTGTTAAGAGCCTCAGCACACTTTCGTCGGCAATTTCTGCACAATAGTTCTGGTCAGTATCTGACACATACATAACATCTGCACTCGGACACAAGTCGTTATTTTTCAACGACTTGTGTCTATGTGGATAAATAAAGTTCTCTTATAATTAACAACAAACCATGTAATAGTAATGAACAAATACCTACTACTATCCATAGCGGCATGTATGGTGTTTGCATCGTGCAAGGACGATGACAACGACACACCATCAGTCTACCCTGCAGAGTGGTCGGCAATTAGCATCAATAGCGATGTCGAGACCTACGCAGGTGGTCGCCTTGGCACAAGTTTCAACTCGAGTGCCGACGCCTACGAGCAACCTACACCCGCTTGTGAAACAGGAGACCTTGCAGCACAATTTCAGAAAGGTGAATATTTCTTTGAGCGCGACTTTAACACGAACACCGATGGCGCGTTTACTGGTCTCGGTCCTGTATATATTCGTAGCGGTTGCCTCTATTGCCACCCAGCCTACGGACATGGTAAACGACAAGATCGCTATGTTGCTTCCGACATGGGCAACGGCTATTTGCTTGTTGTGTATGACAAGACGACCGACGCTTACCTTATGTCGCTTGCAGGCATGCCTCAGACCAAAGCTGTAGCTCCCTTTAAAGCTCCGTTGAACGAAGACCTAATCAAAGTGGAATGGAAAACGATTACCGACGACTGGGGTAATAAGTTCGACGACGGCGAAAGCTACGAACTAATCTACCCCGAAGTTACCATCCCACAAGAAGCCTACTACGTGCCCATACGTGCCAAGCGCGATGGTGCGATTGTCGACATAGACATAAGCGATGTTGAAGTCCGTTTGGAGTCGACCATAGGCGTATATGGCACAGGTCTTATCGACGCCATACCCGACGACTCAATCAAGGCTCAATATTTGGCAGAAGAAGCCAAGGGCGTAAGCCTCAACCCTGCCATTTGGGCTGGCAGCGATTGGGCAAGCCTCTATAAGGGTAGCGATGGCAACAGCCGCGTAAAGCGCTACACGTATGCGCTGACGCGTAGTAGCCTTGCCGACGGACCTGGCGCCAACGCCATTTGGAATATTACCAACGTTACACGTTCCGACCGTCGCTATCACTATCTCGACTTGCAAGGCACGATATATGCCACCACATCTTCGCAAGACCCCGAAGTACAAGCCGAATTCTACAACTACTTTCCTGAAGAAAAAACAAGCGCTGGCGTAGAAGCTGATATATATCGCTACCTCATTGGCAAAGGAGATGACGAGAACGGCATAGACCCAGTCAAAGCAGAGATGACCGACGCCAACTTCGTTAGCTTCATGGTGTGGCACCGCGGACTGGCTGTGCCTGCAGCTCGTAATCTTGACAACCCGCAAGTAAAGAAAGGTCATGAACTTTTCCGCCAGATTGGCTGCTCGTCTTGCCACCGTCCGAGTTGGACCACAGGCGACGACGACATCCAAGACCCCAACGCCTCGAAGCTTTGCAACAATAGCAACATGCCACGCTACCCGAATCAGACCATCTGGCCATACACAGACATGGTACAACACAGATTGTTTATGAAGAACGATATTCGCACAGGTTGGTGCCGCACAACGCCTCTGTGGGGACGTGGCTTGAGCCTACTTTGCACTGGCGCCGAAGAGCGACTTCACGACTGCCGCGCACGCAACGTCATAGAAGCAATAATGTGGCACGGATATTCGTCCGATAGCGATGCACGTTGGAGCATAAACAAGTTCCGCGCACTCAGCAAAGAAGAACGCGATGCTGTTGTTGCCTTTATCGATGCTATCTAACATAGTTAACATATTCTAAAAATTGGGAAACGAGCAACAAGTTATATGTTGTTCGTTTCCCTACTTATTTTGAGTTTAAATAAAGATGAAGATGAATAATAAAACAATCGGACGAATAGTTCTTGCCCTATACATATTAGTCTTATTAACACTTGGTACAGCCACCATAATTGAAAAAATTTATGGCACAACAGACATATATCATTCATGGTGGTTTGCCACTCTGTGGGGACTTTTAACAGTTGGTGGATTATGTTATATGCTGAGGCAAAAGCTTTATGCTCGCCCAATAGTCTTTATGCTGCACATTTCTTTTTTATTAATACTTATTGGTGCTTTTATCACCAAAATGTTTGGTCAGCAAGGTCGCATTCATGTGCGTATCGACGCTCCAACGAGCGAATATATAGTTGAAGAAGATTCTCACAAATTGCCTTTCACACTAAGGCTCGACAGTTTTGCCGTTGAAAACTATCCAGGCACAATGTCGGCCATGGACTACGTTTCGCACGTGTCTTTTGTCGGTCAGAACGAAGTACATCGAGCACGTATATCGATGAACAACATTGCTGAGTATCAAGGCTTTAGGTTTTACCAATATGGATATGACGAAGACGCACTCGGCTCACATTTTAGTGTGGCATATGACCCATGGGGAATAGGGATTACATACTTAGCCTACGCATTTTTATTCTTAACAATGTTTTTGCTTCTCGTCTTACCCAAAGAGGGTTTTAGACGTCAAATTGAAAAACTGCGTAGGCAGCCACAAGTGACCATTCTTTTGTTGGTACTATCGTTGCAAAGTTGCTCTCCGAGTCCCACTCCCGACAATGTTATTGCTCGCGATGATGCCCAAAAGATTTGCAGTTTATATACCTATTACAACGGGCGCATCTGTCCACTCAGCACCGTGGCTCGCGACTTTACAACCAAGATATGTGGTAAGCCCAGATATGCCAATTTGACTGCCGAACAAGTTTTTACAAGCATAATGTTTAGCCCACGAAGCTGGACAAAGATACCTATGATTATGGTAAAGCCCGAAGTGGCCAAACTTATTGGGAAGAAAGGTAAATACGTTTCGTATGAAGACTTTTTTAACCGAGGCGAATATAAGCTAAATGCATCTTTGGACAAGATACACAGAGGTGAGCTAACCAATCGTGCCATTGAGGAGACCGACGAAAAAATGAACCTCATGCGCTACCTGTTTAGCAACCGAATGGTAAAAATTTTTCCTCATGCCACAAACAATGGCAACTTGCAATGGTTTGCCTCGGGCGATAATATGCCCACCGACATGAGTAGCGAAGAGTTTATGTTCATTCGCAACACACCCAATCTGATGGGAGAACTCATTAGCTTGGGCAACCACGAGAAACTGTCATACACACTCGACAAGATACGTAAATATCAACAGAACAAAGCAAGTGAGGTATTACCAACCGACACAATTTTCAGAGCCGAGCAAACATACAACAAACTTGCGTATACACGATATATAGCAATGTTGCTTGCGACGCTTGGCATATTAGCTTTTGTATACTACACATGGCGTTGGACAAACGACAAGCAAATACACAAGTCGGTCAGTTGGCCCTTGCTGACAATCATTGTCGTGTCGCTCACATATTTATTGGTCGTTTTTATACTTCGCTGGCTGATTGGCTCTCACGTGCCACTATCCAACGGATACGAGACAATGCAGTTTATGGCAATGTGCATATTATTGCTCACACTCGTAATGAGTCGCCGAATGGTGCTCATTGTACCGTTCGGACTATTACTTGCAGGGCTTACTATGCTCGTATCAATGTTTGGCGAGAGCAATCCTCAAATAACCAATCTAATGCCTGTCTTGGCGTCGCCACTGCTTAGCATTCATGTTTGCGTCATTATGATTGCCTATTCACTATTTGCTTTTATGATGCTCGCAGGACTTACGGGGCTTTTCTTTGCCAAGAGAGAAAAATCGGCACTCTTAGCCGAAGTTAGCAAAACAATGCTATACCCAGCACTTTTCTTTCTGACTGCAGGCATATTCATTGGAGCAATATGGGCTAATCAGTCGTGGGGACGCTATTGGGGATGGGACCCCAAAGAAGTTTGGGCACTCATAACAATGCTCGTCTACGCAATCCCACTTCACGACAAGAGCCTACCTTGGTTTCACTCTACGCGCCACCTACACATATTTTTCATTGTGGCATTTGCCACAGTATTAATGACGTATTTTGGTGTAAACTTCTTGTTGGGAGGACTACACTCCTACGCCAACTCTTAGCACTACGAAATTTGACTCCAATCTTGTTTGTTCGCCGCCAATCGGCGCAACTGTTCACTCATAACGACACTGTCGGGGTGCGAGAGTGTAGGGTCTATTTTTAAGATTTCTTCGGCACAGCTACGAGCAAAATTTATAATCTCACTATCACGTGCAAGATTTGATATTTTCAACTTGAATGGCAAGCCGCTTTGTGCTGTACCCTCAAGGTCTCCGGGGCCGCGCAGACGAAGGTCGGCTTCGGCAATCTCAAAACCATCAGTAGTAAGACACATCGTTTCTATCCGCCTACGACTATCGCGCGACAGAGCAGAATCGGTCATCAAGATGCAATAGCTCTGCGCTGCTCCACGTCCCACTCGACCGCGAAGTTGATGTAACTGACTGAGTCCAAAGCGTTCGGCACTCTCAATAATCATGACTGTTGCATTGGGGACGTTCACACCCACCTCAATGACTGTTGTTGCAACCATTATCTGAGCAAGCCCACTGACAAACCGTTGCATAGCCTCGTCTTTTTCTGCAGGTTTTAGCTTGCCATGCACCATGCAGACATTATAGTCTGGAAAAGCATTGCACATATACTCGAAGCCTTGCTGAAGGTTCTTATAATCGAGTCTTTCGCTCTCTTCGATAAGTGGGTAGACCACATAAGCTTGCCGCCCCTCTTGCAGTTGTCGGCGGACGAAAGCATTCAGTCTGTTACGATTATTATGAAAATAGTGTTCTGTAGTAACGGGTATACGTCCTGGTGGCATCTTGTCTATTACACTCACATCGAGGTCGCCATATATGGTCATGGCAAGCGTACGTGGGATGGGGGTGGCCGTCATGACGAGAATGTGTGGGGGGCATGTATTTTTGCTCCACAACATAGCTCGTTGTTGGACACCAAAACGATGTTGCTCGTCGATGACTGCCAAAGCCAGATTATGAAACGTCACCGTAGGCTCTATCAGAGCATGAGTCCCAACGACAATTTGAATGCTACCATCGGCAAGTCCTGATAGTATGTTGCGACGCTCTTTTGTCTTGGTAGAGCCAGTCAACAAAGCCATACGTATGCCCATGCCACAAAGCTCCGACTGCAAACCATTATAATGTTGTGTGGCCAATATTTCGGTAGGAGCCATCAGACAGGCTTGCATGCCATTACCGCTAACAATGAGCATTGACATGAGAGCCACAAGTGTTTTGCCACTACCGACATCTCCTTGCACAAGCCTATTCATCTGTTGCCCACTACGCATATCGTTCCATATCTCATGAACTACACGTTTTTGTGCTCCTGTCGGCTCAAAACGCAAATGGTTTTTATAAAATTCGTTTAGGTGAGTGCCTGCAGACGTAAGTCGAATACCAACAACGCTACGACGATTAATATTCTTATTGCGCAATAACGACAATTGGACGTAGAAAAGTTCTTCAAACTTTAGTCGGAAACGAGCCTGCTCAAGTTCCGCCATCGTGTGCGGAAAGTGAGCCACACGAATGGCATCGCGACGACGCATCAGGTTATGTTTTTCCACAAGCCACGACGGCAACGTCTCGCGTATTTCGTTTGGCAATATACTATTGAAGACGGCTTCAATTATTTTTTGCATACCACGACTATTGAGCCCTATTCGCTTCATTTGCTCCGTGGTATTGTAGATGGGTTGTAGCGTACCCGTAAGTTTTTGCATGTCGGGCGTACGAGTCATCTCGGGGTGCGTCATGCTAAGACGTCCTCCATAGACCACAGCTTTGCCAAAGAGCAAATATTCGTCTGTCCCATTAAGCGCACTCGCCATGCCGTCAATGTTGTTGAACCACACGACTTCAATAACGCCAGTACCGTCGGTAAATTTTGCGGTTAGACGACGCTTTGTGCCCACACCAACCACCTCGCGCGACATGAACCGCCCCACAAGCTGGATGTAGTTCATGTCTGCCACAATCTCATTAATTTTATACACTTTACTCCGGTCGACATAGCGAAACGGGAAATATTCCAAAGCATCTTCCCAAGTGGCTATCTCGAGTTCACGAAGCAATACCGCTGCACGCTTCGGACCAATCCCTTTTATAAACTGCAGATCGACAGACAAGATTTTTGGCGTTATATTTGCAAGGATAAAATTATCAATAAAAATAACGATTATAAATGACAAAGTGCCTCGTCTTTTTCTGCCTCATATTTTTTTCAGCAATATGCATTTCTGCGCAAAACGAAAATATAAGTATGCTCAATAAGCAGACCGAGAACTTGTTGATTGCCACCGAATATCCCACCTTTTCATACGCCCTGCCAACTTGGCAAAAATCTGCCGAACAAATTTTATCGTCTTCGTCCGAACCTTGGGAAACGGACTTACTCAATCATGTTGTGGCTGACGACGTTGAGTTGTGGTATACGGTTTGGAGTAGTCAAAGACGAAACATTTTTTTGTGGGTAATGCGCACAACGGGCAACGAAGGCACACAAGAAGTTCACGCCTTTGCCGACGACATTTCGCTAAGCAAGAAAAGCCATTCTCCCAAACTTGTTGTTTGCAACGACTACGAAGGACTATGTGGATTTAGTGTTGTAGACTCCATTACAGACGATGTCTTCTTGTCGGTTGCAGACCTTAAAAGCCGAGCAGCACTAAAAGTCATTAGCGATGTCAACAGTACTGCCGAGCGTAAAGAGGTTGCCGAAACAATATTAAAGGATAGGCTTGGGCGTTCGGCCGACGCGTTACTTAGCGACCTTAGCGGCATGCCTTCGCTCGCCGTTTGCGAAGATGAGCGCAATAATACACGCATAATTACCTACATGGTGGCCAATAAAGATTTTACGTCACATTGTGGTGGTTGGGTCGTATCGGTAGGACGTAAGAACAAAAAGATTGTTTCGCCACTAACCGATGTAACCAGTCGCATAAGCCGACCAGAACAAGCAACACTTTCGAGCAAAGCATGGTATGGTGCCATATACACACAAATGATACCCTTTAAGAAAAACAAGAAACAATATTATTTGCTGACTGGTTTTAAGGGTGCCGACTTGTCGGTCAAGACACGCGTCATCGATGTCATGACCGTCAACAATGGAGTTGTAACTTTTGGTGCCAAAGTTTTCCGCCACCCCAAGGCAACATATAGTCGTCGAATTTTTCAGTATTCGACACATGCAAGTATGAATTTCTTTCTCGACAAAAAATCTGGTATGCTCGTCTTCGACCACTTGGAGCCAAGCGACCCACTCATGGCAGGTCAGCCAGCTTTCTATGGACCCGACCTAAGCTACGATGCCTATATGTACGACGAGGGAGTATGGAAATTTCAGTCGGACATAGAAATAACAGAACAAATGGGTGCTAAGCCCAACAAAGAGATTGTCTCAGCACAAAGTGAACAAATAAAAAGCAACGCGCCGAAACGTCAGAATGGCTACCAGAGTGGCAGTGCAAGCGGGAAAAGCTCTTCTTCGTCGCGTTCGAGTTCAGGCTCGTCAAGTAGCAAAAGTTCGTGGTTTGACAAGGGTAAGGGAAACAACGCACCAAACATACGAAACAGAAGATAAACGGGAAGAATACATTGTGGAAACTATGTCCCAAGTTATCTCTTAGCTTTGCACACGTATCACACGCAACAATCTTAACACCCTAAGAATCAACTTTTTAAAAGATTCACACCAGCTCCTTACGCGCCTATATATGGCCAACACCATTATTTCGACATTAGACATTATGCTATGTAGCTCTTTGTCGAGTGCAGCATAAAAAGCTTTATCCTCACAATGTAGCAAACGTGCTCGTCGTCGCAGTACGTGGTATCGTCTGTCAAAAATGTCGTATTTAATAGTCCATAATGTTGGGCAACTCATACGCTTTTTTAGGATATTGTATGCTTGCACCTCTCCCCGAACAGAATCTATTGACGAAGGAAGAAACTTTCCTGTTGTCCACTCCCTATTGGTTGCGCTATTAGGGTTTTCTTCGTAGAAGTAAACGACGTAGTCCGTAACAGCCACATTCCCGTTACAACATGCCATATATTTAGCGACAAAAAGCATGTCTTCACTCCTTGTCAAGCCTTCATTAAAGCGGATGTTATTTTGTTCTATTGTGCTTCGCCTAAACATTTTGTTCCACAAATAAAGACCAAGAGGCATAGTTTTTCGTAGCCACAAATCAAGGTTTTCTATCTTCGGGAATCGGTTTACCCCGTCAGTACTTGCAAATGCTCCGATGGCAAAGCATACGTCGTCGCGCATCAACTCGACAAGCACAGCAAGTGTTTGTGGGTAAATATGGTCGTCACTATCTAAAAAAATGACGTACTCACCCCCTGCATTGTCAAGCCCAACATTTCGCGCACTACTTACACCACCATTAGGCTTCTTTATCTGTTTGTATCGCGACCGGTCAGCACTACAAAATTGCTCTACGACACCGCATGTGCTATCTATTGAACCATCGTCGATAAATATTACTTCAAAATCTTGAAATACTTGTTCTTCAAGACTTCTTAGCAATGGCTCAATGAGCGTTTCTACGTTGTAGCAAGGGACAATGACCGAGACTTTCATCTGTACACAATGCTAATAGAGGCAATGAAAGTTTTTAATGCTGAATGGAATAAGACCTTTTGAAAGACACTCAATCCTCTTCGGGTCCGAACTTGCGTCCGTATTTTTTGCCACGCTTATACTTTGTCTTTTTGCGCGGTTGTGACCTGACGATGTTCGCTTGCCCACCATCATTTTCTTGTTGCACACCCTGACGGACAACTTCATTTGACGGCTCGTAGGCATAGTCGAAATGCAAATCTTCTTCCGAAAGTTTAGCCGAATTGCCCTCATGTCCCCTACCCTTTTTTATTGGCTTCACACGCAGCCAATACATCTGTTCCCATAGGCGAGCAAACTCATCAATAAATCTATGTACAATGGTAAAATTTGTTGTCAGAATCAGGTTTTCCTGATTGTGTGCTTGTGCAGTATACGTCCAATTGTAGCTTCCCGAAAAAACAATTCGATTATCTATTATGCCAAATTTATTGTGCATGTGGTAGCGCGAATTATCAATCTTGACATCTATGCCATGACGAGCAAGCTCTTTTATTTGCGAACCTGCATCGCGCATCTTATTGTTGTCTGTCAGTATGCGGATTTTTATGCCCTTGTCGTGCACGTAGCGCAAACACTTACTCAGATTTTCGTCCGAAATGGTATATACGCACAGGTCGATACATTTCTTTGCCTGAGTTAGGTAAAATGCAATGTTTTGTGGGATGTCTTGTCCCGGACTGAACAATACTTCATGCAGTCGAAACGAATATTTCTCTATCTGAGCAAAAGTCGTCTCGAGCCAACGTATGGCCCGAAGCCCATCTCCACCCGTACCGAGCCTTTTGGCCTCTGTAAACAAGCGTGCTTTCAGTTCTCCTCGCTCTGCTCGGTCAAGTTCATTGAGTCGCATGACTATGCGCAACGGCAACTCGACATGCCTATCCAAATGGAAAATATCAGTAAAATATCCTACAACTTCTTCCACAATCAATCTTATTTATCGTACTTAAACAAATGTAACACTATTCTACACATACTGAAAATCAAATATTTGAAAATGATGGATACTACATTTCTCCATTTAAAAGCAAAAAAAGAATAAAAACTATAATACTTTCTCTTAATTTGGGAACAATCAATTTTATCAACACAAATTAACTTTTTTCGGTCGAAAAATATTATCTTTGGAAATCTATAAATTCAAATTTAGTATTCATCTACGTCCACCCTCATTCTACAGTTATGGAAGAGAATGTCAGTCAGGAGTTGCCCGAAGAGCAACCCGTAGCGTCCACTACTGCTGAGCCCGTAGCAAATGGAGCAATGGAGCCAGAGCAGGCAAGTACAGAAACAGAAGCCGTTGAAACAAAGGCACAAGCAACAGAAAAGCAAGAGCCACAAGTAAACACCCTAACGGCAGAAGAAATAAAAGAAAAGTCCGACGATGATTTGTTGGATTATCTGCGAAGCCTAATGCAGTCGCCGTCTGCACGCAAGGTGATGCGTGCCGTTCGTGATGTCAAAACAGAAGTCTCAGCCCGAGTTGCCGACTCTAAGCGACGTGCTGAGGCCATATTTGAGAAACAGCGAGAAGAAGGCGACGACACTAAATTTGAATATCAACCATCGCAATCTGAAGGCCTTTTTGAGCAACTCTTTAAACGCTTTGACGAAGTTTTGAATGCAGAGCACGAAGAACTTCGCAAACTTCAAGAAGCCAACGCTGCACTCAAGTCGAAAGTGATTATCGAACTGACATCCCTCGTTGAAAAAGTAGGTGATGTCAACCCGTCAAGTAAACTCAAGAAAGTAAAAGAACTCATCGCAAAGTGGAAGGAAATCGGTCAGATTCCTAACGACAAACGCGATATGAACAACACTTTCCGCAATCTTACCGACAAGTATTTTGCCTCGCTCAATGATGAACGTGAGATGCGGGAATATGACGAACGCAAAAACCTTGAAGAGAAGACAAAGCTCTGCGAGGAAGCCGAAGCACTCAAAGACGCTAAGTCTGCTCAGCAAGCGTATTTTACCTTGCAACGTCTCTTTGCCAATTGGAAAGCCATAGGCTCCGTGCCCTCGGCTGAAAGCGAAAGCATTTGGGAACGCTTCAATGCGGCAAGGCAGTTCATTCAAAAACGTTTCCATAAGCAAAACGAAGATGACAAGCAAAAGGAGCTTGTCAACTTGGAAGAGAAAACCAAACTTTGCGAAGAAGCAGAAGCTGTTGCCAGCGTTTCGCTCGAAACGACTAAGGAGGTTGACGATGCTGCTAACAAAATACTCGACCTACAGAAGCGTTGGCGCACCTTTGGCTACGCACCCAAAGAAGTCAACGACCAAATATACGCACGTTTCCGCACGGTGTGCGACAAAGTCTTCAACGCCAAGCGCGAAGTATATAAGCAACAAAATGCCGTCTTCGCTGAGAACCTTAAGCTCAAAGAAGAGCTTTGCGAAAAGGCAGAGGCCATCATGAATAGTACCGAATGGCGTAAGACGGCTAATACACTCATTGACCTCCAAAAGCAATGGAAACAAATAGGTCCTGTAAGTCATCGTCATAGCGAAGCTATTTGGAAGCGTTTCCGCTCTGCATGCGACACGTTCTTTGAGAGTCGCCAACAACAGCAACAAGGCAATGAAGCTGAAATGGCTGATAACCTTGCTAAGAAAAAAGAATTGATTGACGAACTCAAAACAATATCGGACATAGTCGACGAAAAAGAGCACATGGATCGTCTGCAAGACGTCATGCACAAATGGAATGCAATTGGTCATGTCCCAATGGCAGACAAAAACAAAATTAACAAAGACTACTCCGACCTCATCAATAAGAACTTTGACGCCCTCAACATCGACAAAGAGGGAAGTGAAGTTGAGCGATATAAGAGTCGTATGGAAGCTTTCGCTTCTGACCACGACAAGATAAGCAAAGAGCGCAACTACCTCACACAGCAATTGCGTCAGGCTCAGCAAGACATCGAGACGCTCGAAAATAACATTGGCTTCTTCTCCAAGTCTTCCAAATCAGACGCAATAGTAGCTAGTGTACAATCGAAAATTGAAGCTGCACGACGCAAGAAAGAATTGATTGCTAAGAAAATTGAAGTTCTTGACAACCTTTCTGACTAAGGACATTTTGCAAAAAGAGAAGAGACGCTTTTTAGGCGTCTCTTTTTATATAATGATTACTCAAAGGATAAATCCAATAAATAAAAAAAATAAACATATACAAAGAAGCAAAATAAAACTTTTTGAACAGCTTGACAATCTCTACAAAGCGAACTGGCTGAAGACTTGTACGATTAAAAAATATAGACTGTTCAAGTCAGATGAGCAGGATGGGTACTTGACACAACTAATCGAATACTGATAGCTCGTCGTCTATAGCATCATCTTCTATTGTTACGTTATCGTTACGACCAGACACAGGTTTGCAAGTCGTAGCTTCCACTAAATCCAAAAGAGCATTTCGACGAGCCTCAAAGTAGGTGTCAAAATCATCTGCACGGATAGCATCCACGTCAATCTAGTGCGATGTCAAGCAGTCATTTAGATTTTCTGCAGTGACACCATAATTCATCTCAAGACTATTTATGTATTGACTTGGAGCGTTGCCACCTATGATACGATTGGTGCGCGCACAATCAGCACCAGACACAACACGCGTCACAGCCCTAAAAATCTACGCCACAGAACAAAACCTCGTGGAAGCATTGCACACCTGGCAACCCGACGGCGGCTACATTCAACCCCCTGTCCGCACATCCGCCACCACACAAAACCGCAACGACATTGGCCTAAAAATCCGCACCCTCACCTTCACCACCGCCTGGACAGAAACAGAACATTTCGTTTTGCAAAATTAGACGTTTCGTTTTGGGAAAATAGAACGTTTCGTTTTTTGGATAATAAGTCGGTGCCATGCAGAATTTTAGGGTCGAAAAGCAACGCCCAGCCTTTGGTCTGAATCTCCTCGCCAGTGTCAGCCTTGCCACCAATTTGTCTGGGCGCAACGCACATCAAAGCATGGCGGTGAAGGTCGTATTTGGTGAGTCCATAGGTGAGTTCTTCCAAAGTTTCATCGCCGATAAACATGCCATAGACATCGTAATTATTGAGAGAATGGCGGCAATGTTTCAACTCGTCTAATGAATCACCGATACAAGCGGATGCAACTCCGGCGCACCAATATACCGCGCATAGTCGTTGACAGTGTGTACTTTAAGAATCTTTTCCATATTCGTCATTTTAGAAAACACCATAAGGATATTGCATCGTAACGCAATGCAACGAACCATGTTGCAAAATTAACACAGAGCAATCAATCGACACAATTTCCTTGTCAGGAAAAATCGACTGCACGACACGAATCGCCTCCACATCCGTATCGCATTGATACACAGGCAGCAACACAGCATCATTCATTATCAAGAAATTCGCATACGTGGCTGGAATACGATTTCCTTCGTCGTCAAACGTTGGCGAAGCCATAGGGAGCGGAATCAATGTGTACGGTTTTCCGTCAATTGTGGTGAATGTCTGTAATTCACGCTTCATTGCATGTAAACCAGCATAATGCACGTCACTTGCATCGTCGCAATTCACATACGCAATCGTATCTTCCGAAACCAAACGAGCAAGAGTGTCAATATGTCCGTCGGTATCGTCGCCGGCAAGTTCGCCATGCGACAGCCATAAAACTTTCTGCACATTGAACGTCGTTTTCAAAAACTGCTCGATTTCCGCCTTTGACATACTCGGATTACGGTATTCACTCAACAAACAAGACTCCGTGGTCAGCAACACTCCCCTGCCATCGGTTTCGATGGAGCCACCTTCAAGCACAAAGCGAGACATATCACGGTATTCTACCGATTTGAATATGCCGGATTTAAACAACCGCAATGTTATCGCATTATCTTTTTCCGCTGGAAATTTCCTCCCCCAACCATTGAAAGTAAAGTCGT
>CALAVC010000142.1 GCA_937892095.1 uncultured Bacteroidales bacterium
ACTTGAAAGGTGCAAGATTGTCCCAAGTGCCTTCACCGAGCGTGCCACAGATGAATGGAGCAGCGAAGGCACCAACGTTAATGCCCATATAGAAAATGGTGAAAGCAGCGTCTTTGCGTTTGTCGGCAGGCTCGTATAAGTCGCCAACCATGGTTGAAATGTTTGGCTTGAAAAAACCATTGCCGAGAATAAGAGCAAAAAGACCTGCAATGAGAAGGCTGACGGAAAGTGTGTTGTCGACATTTGCGTCAATTTGTCCACCAACTGTAAAGATGGATTGCTTGACAAAACAAGCCGAAGCGAACATAAGCAACTGACCAATGGCCATTATCAATCCACCTACTACGATTGATTTGCGGTTGCCCCAAAAGCGGTCGGAAATATATCCACCAAGCAAAGGTGTAAGGTAGACAAGACCCGTGTAGGAGCCATAAATTTCTGAGGCTTGATTATTGGTAAAAAAAGCGGCCACAAGGTAAAGTACGAAAAGCGCTCTCATCCCATAGTATGAGAAGCGTTCGGCCATTTCGGTAACAAAAAGTAAAAGTAACCCCTTGGGGTGATTGTTGATCATAGTGTGCTAAAGATTATTGTGCGGAATTGGCTTGTGCAGCACGTAGTTCTTCTTCGGTAGCTGGACGACGGCTTAGGACTTTGTCGGCCACCTCATCGTCCTTTTCCATATATGGGAAAAAGTCGAGGACGTTGGATTCGTTGACAGCCTTTACCATAAAGTCGGGAGTGTCGCCCATTGCTTCGGTGGTCCGATCTATAGCATCTTTTATGTCCATAGCCTCGGTAAGTATTGTTTGTGTAACTCGCTTTTCCTTACCAGACTCTTCGTCGACATAGATAAATGATGTTTTGACCTTGTACCAATAGCCTCCTTCTTCGGAAGGAATGACCTCAGCATATCGAACTTTGCGAATGCCAGTAACTAAGAAATCGGCAGATATTACTTCGGCGAGTTTTTCGTGAGCGAGTTTTTCGGCTTCGGTGTAGTTTATGGCATCGAATAGGTAGACTTCGTTGACTCTTTTTTGAGCGTCGGAACCTTCGACTGGTTTGGAATAGCGAGCCGTACACTCGAACATTATTTTCATAGGAGGAAAATTGTTTTTACTAAACGAAGTGCAAAGTTAAAGTATTTTGCTCAAAAAGCGAGGCGTAGACCATTAAGACATTCGACGGCGCAACTCAGAGAGCAAAACTGCGGTGGCTGCACTGACGTTGAGCGACTCGGACGTAACGACTCCTGCAGGATAGTTGGGGATTAGGACTCGATGCGAGATGAATTTTTGCAATTGTTGCGAGATTCCATGTCCTTCGTTACCCATGATGACGATGGCTGGGATTGGAATGTCGAGCGAATAGAGGTCATTTCCGTCCATAAGGGTTCCAACAATTGGTATATGCCAATTGTTTTTGGCAAAAGAGAGGTAGTCTTCGGCGGAAGTATAAGAAATTTTTGCCCGACAGAGTGCGCCCATTGTTGCTTGTACGGTCTTGGGACCATAGGCATCGGCACAAGTGGATGAACAAATAATGTTGTGTACACCAAACCAATCGGCTGTTCGAATTATCGTACCGAGGTTACCTGGATCTTGCACATCATCGAGAAAAAGTGCGATGTCGGCTGGTGGAGAGGCGAGAACGTCAGCGTCGGCAGGACGCTGAAAAATGGCTATGATATGTGAGCGTGTAGAAAGCGAAGAAACTTTACTAAGTTCAACTTCGTCGACAGAAACTATGTTGGCAGATGGGCAGATATTTTCTACAATAGATATTTTTTCGGGTACAGAAAAAATATACTTTGCTACCATACCACCTCGCAATAGGTCGGAAACGACTTTCTCGCCCTCGGCTACAAAAAGCGAAAGTTCGTCTCTCTTTTTTTTGCGAGATAGAGAAAGAATTAGTTTTTTTTGAGCGAGACTTATCATCTGTTTACTGACGAACAAGTTTTACGCTGGAATTTAGTCCACTTGGTACGGGAGGCCAATCTTCGTAAGTTGTTTTTTTGTAGCGCAGGTCGACAACATTAATTTCTTTGAACTTACGCCACTTGACCCCACGCCTATCGAGGTCGGCAATGCGATTGGCAGGTAAGTTGGTTACCTCTATTTTAATTGTGTTTTTACCCTTCTTTAAGAATCCGTTGCAACAGAGTGTATAGGGGACAGCCCAAGCACATCCAACAAATTTGCCGTTGATATAGACGCGTGCACTTTCGCGGACATCACCGAGGTCGATGGACCAACTGCCATTAAGGTCGGATTTGTCGAGGGTAAAACTGGTTGTATAAACACCTGTTCCCATGCAAACTCTTGTTTTTTCGTCAAGATTTTCCCACGTCTGGAGCTTAGGTAAGCTATATTTTTTATCGACAGCTGGTGCTTCATTTTCAAATGTGAGAGTCCACGTTTGGTTGGTGAGATCTATGGTTTTGGGAGTGGATTTTTGAGGTTTATATTCTTTGACACTAATATTATCGACAGTGTAGGTTCGGAGGATACGCGACTCACCAGAACGAAGTGTTATTTGAACTCCTTCGGAATTGACATCGGCATTAGTTATGTTGCCAGTCATAGGGTCGAACCATAGGGCAGATTGGAGAGGCACGGCAAGTGGCACACGAAGATTAACATCGTGTTGTGTGAGGTTGGAAATAAAATAGTGATAGCCTTCGGAATTGGAACGACGAATGGCGCGTAGGCCAAGTTGTGAACGCATTTTTTCTGCTTTGGCAATGCGGTGCATTTTATCGATTTCAAAGTCTTTAATTATGGGTGCACCCATATCTACGAGAGAATCTAAATGTGCTTTTAATTCTTTGGTCATGCGTCCACTACCAGGGATAACAAGAGCTCGATAGCGGGCACCCACAGCAGTGCGAAAGAATCCGTCTTCGTAGGTAACAGACATAAGGAGACGATCGCTTATGTAATCACAGTCGAAGCCTTGCTTGTCGATGCCGACTATGCTATTGATAAAGTCGGGAGCTTTGCGAGCCATACTATGAATGTCGAACTGCATTAGAAGCCCTTTTGTACCCAGAGCGAGACGCTGACGCCACATGTCTCGTACAGGAAGGTAAACGAGAAAATCGTTGTCGGGCTTGCCCATTTGGAGGAAGCTTTGGCAACGCTCTATATATTTCATTAGGTATGGAGCGTCGCGCCAAATGCTATTAGTTGGCGACATGTCGACAGATGCATAGAACTTCCAACCTGGCCATGCGTCCTGACGTGGCGAATAGGCTGTCCCGTGGAAGAACATGTGGTTGACACCACACGTAAACATAAGGTCGAGGTCGGGTTTCATTTGCGAGAGCGAAGTGCGGAAATGCTCGGTGAGCCAAGTAAAGGTCTCGCTACTGACGAGTGTTTTTCCAGTAACATGGGCTGCGGAGGCTGCATATTTTAGCATGGAGACGTCGCTATCATTCTTCTTAGTATGTCCAGAATCAGTACGTAGACCATTAATGCCAAATTCGGAGAGACCGAAACCTTCGATTTCGGGAATATCGACAGAAGCATAGACATCTATAAGATTGGCAGGTGAGCCGTGGGCCTGATTACGAGTAAGAGCACCATGAGCATGAGCCCATTCGGTCCATTGCTGTGAGAAGTTTTCGAGGAGCATGTCGCTGAGTGTTTCTCGATAGTCGCTGAGGACTTGATTGTCATCGTCGAGAAGACCGAGGAGCTCTCGAAGATGCTCTTCGAGCTTGTATCCACGACGTTTTTCAAACTCGGAGAGAAGAGTTGGTGTCCAATTGGCGTTGTAGACTTCGTAGCTATCGTTGAAAAAATTGTGAGGATAGGGTGTAGAAGTGGATGAAAAAGCTTGGTCGAATCGTTGCAGGTAGTGTTTGACGGCATCATGGTCGAAATGGTCGATGACGTAGCCTTCACCACCTGGCGCTGCACGCTTGACCATTTGACGAGTACGTCCGACATATAGGTCGATGACCTGCTCTTTGCCGTTTGCGAGAGCGTATCGCTTACGGAGCTGAAAAGTGGAATATTTTTGTTCTTTTTCGGGGAGGGACTTCATAGGCTCGTCACCTACAGCAACGGTATCGATGACGAAAAGAACTTTGCAAGCAGCTTCTTCGATGGGTACCTGTGGTCCGCCAAAAGGCCAACCAGTGCCAGTGGTCATATCGACAAGAACACCATTTTTGTTGCCAGCAGATTGGACGCTACGAAGAGCAGACATCCACTTGTCGGAAAGAAATGGTATTTCGTTTGCATCGTTATTTTGTACACCATAGATAGGGGTTATTTCGACAGACCCAATACCTACGGAGGCATACTCTCCGATGTTATACTTTATATTGGCTTCATCGACAGCCGAACCGAGCCACCACCAACGAGTACCCGCCTTGGCTTCAGGAGCAACTTCTGGCCACGTCTGTGCAATAGTAAACGTTGGAAGTAGTGTTAGGAAGAGTGATATATATTTTTTGTTCATCGGAGAAATAATATGTCGTTATTAGAATGTGTAGCAAGCGCGTATTTTGAGAGTATTGAAGCTAAGTTTGGCATCATTGTTTGCTTTCCACAAGTTGAGGAAGCCCCAATCATAGAGAATGCCAACAGCGAAGCGTTGAAAAAAGAAACTGCCACCATAGCAGAGACCGAAATTGAGACGACGCCAAACATTGGTAGAGCCGACCTCTTGCTCGTCAAAAACATTGTTCTTTAACTCTTTGGTGGATTGTTTTGGTGAGACTAATGAAGAAGAAAGTGTTGATTGTGTCTGAGTGTCGTCTTCGACTGGTATGCGCGAGATTTCGTGTCCACCAAAACAAATATCGAAAAGAGGTCCAGCATCGACACGAAAGCCACAATCGTTGTCGCCAAACATAAACTTGTAGGAGCAAAGAATTGGCACATCGAGCCATACGGAGCGGATGCGACTTTCTTCTATGTCGTTGTCGGCAGAGGCACGTTTTAGGTTAATAAGTAGGTTGGGTTGGAGGAAGAAATTGTCGGTTAGATTTATGTCGGCATAACCACCTGCAAAAAAACCCGGTGTAAAGTTTATGCCAGCAATGACTTTATTTTCGAACTTGGCGAGATAGCGTGAAAAGTTAACACCAGAGGTAACTCCAAATTGCACTTGTGCATTGACATAAAGAGAAGAACAAATAAGAGCAAAAGGAGCAAATATTTTGTGTAGCATAGGCGACAGAGAAATAGTTATGTTGGCTAAGTTAGTTTATTTCTGAGCAAAAAGTATGCTACACCAAATACATTTATATCTTTTCGACTTCGGCAAGCCGGAGCCAACCTACGTTGCCATCTTTTAATTTTACTTCTATCCAATCGCCGAGTTGGTCGAGGATGTCGACTCGAGTGCCTTCATGTAGGACTGTCATTTGACTGCCATTTTTGTCGGGAGAGGTTTGCAAATTGACAGACGAAGACATTATGATAGCAGCTGAACTGTTGAGTATTTCAGATCGTTTTTGGAGTGAGATGACGAGCGAAGATATGGCAAATAAAAACAGTGCAATGGAGGAGAAGAAACCAGCTTTGCGAATAGAAACCGAATCCATAAACAAGAAACAACCGAGAGAACAAAGCGAAAGAACAAACAGAACTATAAATGCTATTGCCCAACCATCGGAGCTAAACAAGTTGCAGAAAGAAGTCCACCATTGTTGAAAAAAAATGGGTTCAACAACTTGCATTTTATCGGTTAGAGAATAGGCGAGATCAAGGTTGGCAATGACATCGGGGTCGGATGGATTGAGACGTCGGCTACGTTCAAAATTAAGGATGGCCTTACCAAGGTTATTGGACTTAAAATGGCAGTAGCCGAGGTTGTAGTATAACTCAGCACTTTCGGAAGTCGTAAGTATTTCTTCGTAGATGGTAGCAGCTTCGGCGAACTTGCCTTCTCGAGCTAAGTCATCGGCTTCTTGTGCGGTGGCGGCACAGGCTCTCGATAAAGAGAGGTTAGTGAGAATTATGAGACAAAAGAGTCTGTATATTAGATTTTTCATTTCTTGGAATCCTTTTCGATTTTTTCTATGACATCGGCAGCTTTCTGGTATATGGTATCGAGAGAGTCGGTCATTGAGGCAGGTAGATCGGAAGAG
>CALAVC010000143.1 GCA_937892095.1 uncultured Bacteroidales bacterium
GAAGACCGCGATCGGCATAGGTAATGAAAGGCTTGTCGGGTGTGTCTGCTGCATATTTTTCGAGCAGAGAGCCGATTGTTGCGTTAAATAATTGCATTGAAGTTGTCTGTTGTCTGTTGTTGCGGGCAAAGTTACAACTTTTTAACAAATGCGGTAAAATATTCTATTTTTTTAGCGAATAATATTTATGTAAAGACAACTATTGCAAGACGAGGGAAGTGGCTTCGAGAATAAGTTTTTGAAGCCAATCGGGCGTGAAGAGACCGAGCCAAATGGAAAGGAGTAGGAGGGTAAACTGCCAGAAAGTCTCGATGACAGGAGGGTTGGTTTCGATAACTGCCTTGTGGGAGGCTGTATGCTTGGGGGCGAGGAAGAGAATGGCGAGGACATCGCGACTGATGGCCCAGACGATGACGCAAAGGACAATCATAAGCAACGCGAGCGAGAGCCACGAAGACGTGTCGGCAAGGGACTTGAATACGATAAATTCGGTGAGGAATAGTCCTGAGGGAGGCATGGCAGTTATGCAAAGGAGTGCTAAGATAAGGAATGCACCACCGACTGGTGTCCGCTCGATGTATTGCCCCATGTGGCTTATGTGCTTTGAACCAAAGACTCGATAGAAATTGCTGATGTGGAAGAAGACGGCAGACTTGGCGAGTGAGTGGAGGACGAGGTGTAAGATGGCTGCATAGACCCCTACCCCACCAGCAGCAAGACCAATCATGACAATGCCCATGTGCTCGACACTGGAATAGGCAAAGAGTCGTTTGACGTTGTTGACCCTAACGAGGTAGACGGCAGCAATGAAGACTGAGAGTAGACCTGTAAAAAGAGTTATGGAACTTGCCCAATGAGCTATGGAGGTGTGTGAGACGATGGCATAGAAGCGATAGAAGCCAGCAAAGCCAGCGTTCATAACCACACTTGAAAGCATGGCGGCAGCAGGAGTAGGAGCTTTGTCTTTGGCGTCAATTCCGGCTGTAAACATTGGCACGAGACTCATCTTGGCGGTGTAGCCAACAAAGACGAAAATGAAAGCCATCTTGAGCCAAAAGGGATCGAGAGAAGCGAGAAGGGTTGTGAGAGCAGCATAGCTGACGCCTTCGGACTCGGCAGAGCCCATAGAGAGCGAGGCAAAAAGGATGCCGACGTAGACAAGTACGAGGCTAATGGAACAAGCAAAGACATATTTCCACGTGGCTTCGACGGCGCCGGGTGTGCGACGATAGAAGATGAGGGCTGAGGCACTGAGTGTGGTTACTTCGACAAAAATCCACGTAACTGCCATATCGGCAGAAAGGACGGCAAAACTGACAGCTGCAGTTAGCGCAGTTAGTGCGGCAAAGTATTGTGCACGAACGAGGGAATCTTGGCGTCCCTCTTCTTCGACGATGTAGCGACGGGAGTGGCAAAAGGCAGCAACGGCGATAAGTGTCCCTACAGATAGAAAGATTATGGCGAAAGAATCGAAAGTAAAAAATCCGAAGGGCGTGGCACCTGCGAAACGAATGACGGCAAGTGTGAGTCCTAATTGTCCGACAAGGAAGAGCGAAGAGGCTATGCGCGAAATGATGGCCTTACGGCCAATGGCATGGACTATGGAGATGAGGACAGCGAGAAGTCCGTAGGCTAAGATGATTTGCTGGGGCATGGGATAATGATTAAACTTCGTCGGCAGAAGTGTAGTCGTTGAGAGAATTGAGGTGTTTGACATCGCCATCACCAGTTACGTCGCCAACCTTATTGATGAAAATGGCGAGGAGGAATACGCTGACGAGGACATCGAGGAGGACGCCTAAGTTGACAAGGAAAGGCATTTCGCTACCGATGGCGAGCGAAAGTATGAAGGCTCCGTTTTCGATGACGACATAGCAAAGGACGTGAGTGATGACTTTGCGCCTTGTGGCGATGAGGTATAAGCCACTGATGACTCCGGAGAGTGCGGCAACAAAATATATGCGTCGGAAAGATGGCGTGTTGATGACTGTACTGACGAGATAGGAACAGAAAATGATGGCAGAGACTGCGAGCAAAGAGACATAGTAGGGTACGGAGGGCTCAGTCTCGCGAGTTATGCCGTTGAGGATTATGACTCGACGAATGAAGAAAGGCATAAGAATGGCCTTTACAACGAGTGTCTCGAGCAGAATTGTGGCGAGGTTGGGCAGGGTTAGGTTGCTGAGGGAGAGGAGTGCTATGCCACACACGAGTAGCCCCTGAAAGACGAGAATGCTGACATAGGTCATTAGTCGGTTGGCAATAGCGAGGTAGATGAGGGTAACTATGAATATGGTGAGGAGAATATCGGTCATAGGGAGAACAGGTTAGATAAATTTGACGCCCATGAAGAAAATCAGGCTTAGGGAGACGAGAGCTAAGATGAATTGTGGGTTATGGCTGATGCGATAGCGTGCCATAAACGATTCGGTAAGTCCTACGAGTGTGGCACAGACGCACTGAATGGCGAAGAAGACTGCAACAGCAAGAGGCAAGGATAGGTGACTAATGAAGAGGTTGGCGATGAGAGCAGAATAGAGAGCAAACTTGATGTGCCCAGCAAAAGTGATGAGCCCAAGAGCAAAGCCACTGTTGTCGAGAATCATGACTTCGTGAATCATTGTCAGTTCGAGGTGAGTCTTGGGGTCGTCGACGGGCATACGACTGTTTTCTATCATGCAAATCATAAGTAAAACGAAAGAGGCTACGAGTGCGTAGACGAAGGATTCGGGCGTGGAGGGCGCAAAAGAAGCAAATAGGTCAGCAAATGAGGTATGACCTGACATCAATCCTAAAGAACCTATTATGAGGAAGAAGGCTGGCTCGGCAAGCATGGAATAGAGAGCCTCGCGACTTGCGCCCATGCCTTCGAAACTACTGGCTGTATCCATGGCGCCGAGAATGCTAAAAAACTTGCCAAGAGCAAGGACATAGGCGAAAAAGACAAAGTCGGCATGAAAAGAGAATAGACCAGACGTGCTACCCAAAGGGACAACAGATATTGCCATGAGAACAGAGGCGAAATAGACTATGGGAGCGATGCGGAAGATGGGTCCTGTGGATTGGCTGATGACAGAACCTTTGCGGAGGAGACGCAAGGCATCGTAGAATGGTTGGAGGATGACGGGTCCGCGGCGACCTTGGGAGAGGCTTTTGGTGCGGACAACTATACCGACAAAGAATATGGCGGCAATGATTATGCAGAAGAAGCTAAGCATTGGGAACGATATTGAGCATTAGAAGAAAAAGAGAGTGACGGAGACGAGTAGGAGTATGTAGGCGAGTCCGTAGATGACGTAGCGTTGGAGGTCGCCGTTTTCGATAAATTCGAAACGATGTAGGGTGTTGATAAGTGTGGAAGTGGATGGCGTAATGATATTCTGGTCGACGAAGTCGGCTTCGGTGCTGAGGTGTCGGCGTTGGTCGGGGAAGACGTCTTGCGAATCGATGGGCATGAAACGAACGGAGTGTGGCAAGAAAGCACGACACATGCGACTGAGAGAGCCGACAAAAGACTTGCCTGTGTACTGGATGGAACGAATGGGAGCAAGATAGCCACAACCCCAAGTGGTAGACTCGGAGAGAGGAAGTCGGCTGGCGAAGTGGCGATAGACGAGATGAACGACTACGATAAGCAAAGCAAAAGCAATCATGGCTACTTGCAACAAAGAGACTGTGTGAAGATAGGATGCGTCGAAGCTACCACATTTGACGACATTGCTGACGACAGAAAGTAGGAAGTGAGAAATGGGTTGTGCGAACAAGAAGACAACGATGATAAGTGCTGCTATGATGTAGGCTGGAAGGAGCATGGAGCGAGAGACTTCGCTTGGTGAGTGTGGCAGTTTGGTGCGTGGCGAGCCGAGAAAGATGACGCTGTGCGTCTTGGTGAAAGTCACTATAGATGCTCCGCCCACGAGAGCAAGAGCTATGCCAGTAAGAGCCATAAGCGAGGCTATGGGCAGACTGGCAAGTTGCATGCCTGCAAGGAGTCCACAATAGATAAATATTTCGCTAATAAATCCGGGGAGCGGAGGCAGCCCACCGATGCCGACACTGCCGAAAAGGAAGAGACGTGCGGTGTGTGGCATAGACTTGCCGAGCCCTCCAAGGAGTTCCATATTGCGAGTGTGGACAGACGTATAGACATTGCCTGCCGCAAAGAATAGCAGAGCTTTGAAGAGTGCATGATTGAGAGTATGGAAAAGTGCACCAGCAAAGCCGAGATACATTATGTTGTCGGCAGAGAGGGCGAGCCCGAGAAAACCGAGTCCAAGACCGAGACAAATTATGCCGATATTTTCGATGGTACAATAGGCAAGGACACGCTTAAAGTCGCGTCCAACGGCAGCGTTGATAATGCCAAAGAGTGAGGAGACTATGCCCATGATAAGCAACATTATGCCTATGGGGAGTGCCGCATTGGGCGTAAGCATAGCACCAAAACGGAATATGCCATAAATGCCGACTTTGACAATGACGCCAGACATGAGCGCGGAGATATGGCTTGGTGCTGCGGGGTGAGCGTGAGGTAGCCACGAATGGAATGGGACTATGCCAGCCTTAAAACCAAAGCCGAAGATGAGCATAGACATGACGATGACTTGCCAACGGACAGAGGCTGTTGCGAAGAACTTTTGTAGACCAGCGAAAGAAGTGTCGCCTGTGTGAGCTATGGCTATGCCAAAAGCTGCTGTGAGCAGTAGGACGGCAACGTGAGACTGTATGAAATAGTTGGTACCTGCACGAATAACTTCGGGGCGATCGTATTCGAAGATGACGGCGAAGAAAGAGCAGATGGCCATAAGCTCCCAGCCAATGAGGAAAAAGATGAGGTTGGACGTGGTGAGAAGGATGATGATGCCAGCGAGCGTGAATGGGAACACAATCCAATGAAGAGTCTCTTGTGGAGTGGTCGTTTTATAGTGCGCAAGATATGACTTGCCATAGAAAGAGCCAATGAGGAATAGCCCACCAACAATGATAAGAAACCAAGCTGAGAGGCTATCTACAAAGAAATCGACATTTGACATTTGCGAAGTAGAGACGCTGAAATGTATGTTTATGCCAGTGAAATTGCAGATGGCAAGAGCTATGGCGAAAGTGGAAAAAGCAACCACACCAAACATCTTGGGCAAAGAGCGCTGAACAGAAATGAGAGGAAATAGGAAAGAAAATAGCAGTAGTGCTACGGAAATGTATAGGTATTCCACAATTGGATGATTGGGTAAAAATGTAAAAAACGGGGCAAATTTAAGAAATTAGGTTAGTGCGATGAGTGATTGTTACGTTAAAAAGAGTTGAAGAGGGGAAAAGAATGGGTATTCCTCTGCATTTAGCAAAGGAGTTCTCATACAAATACAAAAGTCCTTGTAGCGAATTATAAAAATGCGTATCCGCAACCAGGTGAATTCTACCTGTAAGTTCTGTGCTTAAACGTAGA
>CALAVC010000144.1 GCA_937892095.1 uncultured Bacteroidales bacterium
TATTGCATATTGGTGAGCGGACCGCTTTCGGCAGGGTGTTTTTCAAGATAATCGGCTATCTCGATGGCCCGTATCGTTCGGCGTCGATTGTCGAGGTCGGTTGTATTATGAAGTTTTTGGTATCTCGACAAAATTTCTGCAAGCTCCGCAAGGGACTTGTTATCGAGCTGGTTGCGCAACGTTGGGTTTGGTGGTACGCTTAGCAAGTTGTAGTTTTTAAGAACAGCCTCTATATATAGCCCAGAGCCACCGCATAGTATGGGTGTGCGTTGTCTACTTACGATGTCGTTATATGCTTCTGCAAAGTCTGTTTGGAAACGATAGACATTGTATTTTTCGCCCGGGTCTGCAATGTCGATAAGGTGATATGGTACTTCGGCGTAGTCTTCTATGTCTTTACCTGTGCCGATGGACATCCGACGATATACTTGTCTCGAGTCGGCACTGAGTATTTCACCATTGAAATGCCGTGCCATGTTGACGGCAAAGAGGGTCTTTCCACATGCTGTGGGACCTATTATTGCTATTAGTTGTGGCACGAGTGGCAATTTATTTTTTGTTGTGAGTGTATACTTTGTCGTAGAATCGTCCGAGCTTTGTACGTTCGACAAGTGGAATGAACACAGACGTGAGGATAATGCTATACAAAACTACGTGATATGTTATTGCTTGTATGTCTGGTCCCTCGACCATGCCATATTGTGTGGGTAGTCCAGCAAGGACTGCTGCGGCCAAGCCTTTTGGGAGCATGACTGCGACTATTGTGCGGTCGTGTGGGGTTGTTTTGCCGTTAACCATTAGCCACGAGGCTATTGGGCGAAGAGCAAAGAGCGCGACTACGATTGACAGAGAGATTGCAATGACGGCAGTGTCTTCAAATGGGATGCTTATGCCGAGATATATGAAGAAAAAAATCTTGACGAGGAATGCGAGTTCTTTGTAAAGTTCTTTTTCTGCCGATGAGATTATGCCGACAGTTTTTTCGCTTAGCAAAAAGTTTAGGTGTCGGCGAATGACTGGTGCATTGCCGAGTACTATGCCGAAAGCGAGAACCGCAATTGCCCCACTGAAATCGAAGAATTCGGCAATGCCATAAACTACAAACATGCAAAAACACGTTGCAAATTGCGTGTTGCCGAATGTACGGATAAATGTTATTATGCGTAGCCAAAGCATGCCACTTAACGCCCCAATTATGGAAGCTACAATGAGCGAGGAAAAAAGCGTTCCGACAACTTTCCCCACTTCAAAAGCTCCGCTCTCGATGCTTTGTAGTTCGCCGATTGTGAAGACAATACATAGTACATCGGTAAGGGCAGACTCCATGACGAGCATTGCACTTGCTGTCTTGGACACGTTTATCATGCTGAGTAGTGGTATGACAACGGCAGATGACGTTCCACCGCAGATGAAGCCCGTAAGCACTGATGCAAGTGTCGAGTAGCCGAATCCGAAGTGCATTAAGAGCGTGATGGATATGACCGAAAGGAAGAAGAAAGATATGGTCAGTATAGCACTTTGTCGAGCTGAGTGGATGAGTTCACTCAGTTCAAGACCGAGTCCGCCCTCGAAGAGTATTATGATTAGTGCAAATTGGGTAAAGACAGAGCCTGTGCTACCAATGGTTTCAACGGATGATATGCCAAAAACTGGTCCGAGCAAGAGACCGACAACGATGAGCATAAGCACATCAGGGACTTTTGAACGCTCAAAAAAGTGAGTCAGTACATGCCCCAAAAAATAGAGTATTCCAGTGGCAAATATGGCTTTTTCCATTACTACGTCCGTTTTTACTAATTTACGAAAAAGTGTTTAGAAATGTTGTGTATGTTTGTGTGTTGCACGACATAGAGAACGTAGCTTCTTGGCGTTTTTCCGATTGTGCATTTGGTGAATGGGGACAAAAATTAACCGGAAAGTTTTTCTCTTTCCGGTTGTTTTTTTGCTCTCGGCAAATTGTTTATTTGCGAAGACCGAGTTTGCTTACGATAGCGCGATAGCGTTCGATGTCGCGGTCTTTAAGATAATCGAGCAAGCTGCGACGCTTACCGATGAGTTTTTTGAGAGCATAGTTCGTTGCATTATCCTTCTTGTTGAGCTTCATGTGCTCAGTGAGGTGGTTAATACGGAAAGAAAACAATGCTATCTGGCTTTCAGGTGAACCAGTGTCAGTGTTAGACTTGCCGTACTGACCGAAGAGTTCTTGTTTTTTCTCTTTGTCGAGGTACATCGTATATTGTATTTATGAAATTGGGTGCAAATATAGCATTTTGGTGGCAGGAATGCAAGTGCTTGATTCCTATTTCTACTCATCGTCTGTTTCGACAAGTTCAAAAGTCATGCCCTCAATGAGGTCTCGGTAGTCTTCGCCTGCTTCCTCCATGTCGGAGTAGTCGTTGGAATAGTACCAAAAGACCGATATTTTCTTCCCTTCTTGATTGAGTTTTTCGAGGTAGCGGAAGAATTCGAGCAAGCATTTCGAGCTGCTTGTGTTGAAATATGTTAGATGGACAGAGACGTCGAGTGAATAGAAGTCGAGGTTGGATATGCGAGCTATGAGGTTGCGGTAGAACTCAACAGAATTGTCCATGAACGAGCGACCTTTGACAACGAGTTCTTTCCCATCGAAACTCACAAGTGGGCTACGTTCTGTTTGTGTCATCAAGACATCCATGATTGCTATTGTCTTGTGTCTCTTAGTTTGTTTTTCTTGGTTGTAGAATGAATGGTGAGCGCGTTATTCGTCAATTTCTTCAATGTCGAAATTGACGTTGTGAAGCGAATCTTTAAATTCTTCTGCAGACTCTCTCATATCTTCGTCGTCGGCTTTGTATGTCCAACGAATGTTGCACTTTTGGCTTAAGGCTTTTTTGTCGACGAGGACGAGCAAATCCATTAGGCACTTGGAGCTACTTGTGTTGAAAAAGTCGAGACCTATTTCAACATTAAGTTGGCCTTCGTGCTCTTCTATCATTTTGTTTATGGGTGCATAAAACTCTACAGAGTTTTCCATATAGGAACGTCCTGTTATGGCGAGTGTACCGTCTTGGAAAGATATGGTCGGAGTTCTGGTCGTACCCGGTATGAGTGTGTTCATAATGTTCTTTTTTGTATAGAGAGCGTTGACAACAAAAGAAGTGCCAACTTTCTTGTTTGCTCACAATAAGTTTTCAAGGGAACAAAGATAAATATTTTTCTGATAAAGTCATTAAGAGCGTGTGAAAGGCTACTAATGTTTTAATCTTCTATTTCGATTTCTCCTCCAGGTTTTTTGATGACGTATTGGGACATTCGATCGTCGCTTTCAAATCCTCGTCCTGTTATCATTTGTCCTTTTGTTGTTATTTTGACAAATTTTTCGGAATAGATTTTATGTTTTTCTGTGTCCCAAAACATTTGTTCGGTGTTAAGTATGTCTCCTTTTTCTGTTAGTGCTTCGACGTCGTTGTTTAGCTCCCAAAGGTTTTTCGATTTGTAGTATCGTGCGTTGTTGCAACGGATTTTTGAAGCGACTGTGGTGCCAGACTTGGCGTAGCTTATGAATTTTAGCCCACCCGGAAAGTCGATGTATGGTTCTTCGACATTGTCATATTGGTGCATTTCTGGAGTTTCAAATTCATATTTGTATACGCCCGTGTCGGTTACGAAGGTGTGTAGGTCGTAGGCCGACATTGTGGCTCGTTCTTGCTCTTCTTCGTAGGCGCGAAGTTCTTTGTTGGAGTTGCGCATACAGGAGCAGAAAGACAAAAAGACAAGGATTGCACAGATGTGTGCAAGCCTTGTCTTGTATGGTGTTTGTATTGTGATAGATGTCACTTATTTCTTGGCACGTACGGTTGTTTGTTCGTTGATGAAGCCACCTACTTTGTAGCTTGAGCCGTCTTTGAGGCCTTCGAAGAATAGGTCTTCTTTGCTGGGGAAGTGTTGTGAGTATTGGCGGATGAGTTCGTTGGCTTCTTTCTGTACGTTTTCGCTGCTATCGACGGCTTTGGCGCGCATTGCTTTGTCGACTGCAGCCCAGTAGCCTGCTCGTTTCTCATAGTCTTTCTCGCCTATTGAGCGTGCTCCTTGTGCGTAGACTTTGGCGAGGAGGAGGTATGGGTCGCCCCAATCTGAGCGGAGGTTGGAAGCCTTGTAGGCTGCTGTTTTGGCAGCTACGTAGTTTTGAGCAGCATAGTTGATTAGACCAACTTCATAGAAGTATTTGGCTTTTAGCTTGTCGTCTTCTTCAAGTCGGATTGCTTCGTCGTAGTAAGAGAGCGCTTTCTCCATGTCGTTTTGCTTGACGTACATGCGTGCAAGACCGCGTGCAGACGATGCTTCGGGGGATATTTTGTGAAGATTTTCGGAGATAGCGTAGAAGAGGTCGCTTTCTGTGCAATCGCTGTTGGCGAGGAGTTTATTGATTTTCTTGAGCCATTCTGCGTTGGTTGCGTTGTCTGCGAGCTGTGGTTGATAGATCTTGGTGAGTATTGAGCAGTCTGCGGCACCGCTTTGTGCGAATATTTGTTCTACTTGTTCGCGAGCTTGTGTGGCAAGCTCTTTCATGTTTGGTGCGGCTACGGCTTCAACTTTAGCACCAACTGCAGAACACTTGGTGTAGGCGTTGATGACGTCTTCGTTGCTTATTTCGTCATCTTTGAACTGCCCTACGATGTGGAGCATGTAGTTTTGTAGGAATGCAGGTTGGATTGTTGCTGGGTCGCCATTGAGAGACTCGGCGAAGAGGGCTACAGCTTCTTTGCGTACGTTCTTGTCGGTGCCTTTGTATTGCATCATGTCGAGTGCGCGTTTACCCTTGAGGTAGCTTGTGGGGTACTTTTTGTTTTTGCCGAAGTATTTCATTCGTTGGTCGTAGACGCGTAGCAACATGTCGTAGTATGTGTCTTTGTTAGCTTTGTCGGTCTGAATCATGTGTTTCATGATCTTTTCGCCATCGCTGTAGAGCGAGATTTTAGCTAAAGGACATTGTTCAAATACGATTTTCCAGGGTTCGTAGGCTTCTTTGTAATTTTTGAGCTTTACTTGGTCGCCATATTGGACGAGGTTCATGATGCATGTTACGCTATCTTCGCCGTGCCCATATTTAGAGCCGTCTTCGACGCCTTTTTGAGCGAAGGAATTGAACGAAAGCGACAATAGGGCAACAGCAGTCAAGAACTTGTATGTTTTCATTGTTGCGATGATATTATTGTTATACTTACTTTTTGTCTTTGCTTTGATGTATGGCGAGGTCTGTATCGAGGCTTCGCTATGTCATCTGATGTTGTTTTATCACAAAATCTTTGCCAAAGTGTCTAATGTTGACTAACTATGTTCGTAAGTCGTTGATTATCAGGATTGAATTGGACGAATTAACTGATTGATATTAGCATTGGCAATGTCGGCTAAGCCTTCGAGTACGAGGTTTGGTCGTACAAATATGCTCATTTCTGTTGTCAACTCAAAATATTTGTTATTTCCACCTGTGATGACAACAATCGAATTGGGTTTTTGTTTCCTGAAATTAGATATGTGGGCGTTTGTTTCTGCTCTTAGTCCGACCATTATGCCTATTGCAATGGCACTGCGTGTGTCCGTGCCATAGAATCCGCCCGTATCGTCGGTTGGGTCGGTGAGTGGTAGCTTGGCCGTAAAGGCGTGTAGAGCGCGAAATCGCATGCTTACGCCTGGCGATATGCACCCTCCGAGGAAGTGTCCGTCGGCGGTTAAGTAGTCGTAGGTTATGGCTGTTCCTGCATCTATGATGAGCGTGTCTACTAATCCGAAGTTGGCTACGACACCTGCGGTTGCGGCTATTCGGTCGGTGCCGAGAGTTGTGGGTGTGGCGTAGTCGATGGTGAATGGGAGTGTCATGTCGGCAGTGAGTAGTTTGACCCACATGCCAGAGGCACGCATTCGTTTAATCATTTTAACGGCACCTTCGGCGACGCTACTAACAAGACAGCCTGCTGTCTTATGTTGTTGTGATATTTTTAGGGCATCGCGCACGGTGGTCTCGTGGTCGGATAGGATGACTTCGGAACACAACTTGCCGTCTTGTGCCACGGCTATTTTAGATTTGGTGTTGCCGATGTCTATGACTAATATTTTATGACTCATCGGGTGTGTGTTGGCCGACTAAATGTTTTCTTAAAAATTGAATTTGAACTGATATGCAGGACGATCTAATCGTTCGGGAATTTCGTAGAATGGGGGTTCTTCGGTGCTTTGTGTGGTCGAGAGTAAAAACACGGGACTCGCTTCGCTTCGGCTCATGACCATTATTTTTTTGCTTTTAGCGATGTCGGCAAATTCTTTTAGGGCTATTTGCGGAGTGTTGTTGTCTTGGCTGATGTGCGAGAGCAATATTGTGTGTAGGGGTAGCTCGTCGGCAAGTACGGCAACAAGTTGACGTACTATTTGTGCTGATTGGACGTTGGACAAATGTCCATGTCCGCCAGATATTCGTTGTTTTAGTTCGCGAGTGTACGGACCATTGATAAGCATTTGTTCGTCGTAGTTTGCTTCGAGAAATGCAAGATGGCACAATGAAAGATGATGCTTTAGTTCATCGGTTGGCATGCCGATGTCGGTAAAAACACCGATGTTGAGTCCTGCCACCTCAATGCGGAAGCTACATGGTTCTACGACGTCGTGTGGTTTTGCAAAGGAGTGTATGGTGAACGGTGGGAGCGAGATAACTTCGCCAGCTGAGAAAAGTTTGATGTTTTGAGTAGGTGGTGTGTATTTACTACGTAGTCCACGACGTGTGCCGTGTGTCATGTGGACGATGGCGTTAGTGTGGCGACAAAATACGGGGAGTCCGTAGACGTGGTCGGAGTGTTCGTGCGAGACAAATATGTCGGAGACGAGTTGTAGGTTAATGTGTCGTGATTGTGCGCGTGCTCGTAGGCAACGATAGCTGACACCCATGTCGACGAGTATGGCTCGCCCTGCATATTCTATATAATACGCATTTCCATTGCTACCCGACGCGAGAGAACAAACTCTGAGACTTTCCACTCTACAAAGGTTACAGACAAATTTGGGTGCAAAGTTAGCATTTTTTATTTAGAATTTTTATATGCTAACGATGTGTAGGTGTGTGTACCGATTAAGTTGTTGATAATTAATATGTTGTGCGCCAATTTCTAAGTTCGGCTTCGAGTTCTTTTAGGTGTCCGTTGCACATTTTGTTGAGGTCGGCATGAAATTGCGGTCCGTGGTTCATATGTCGGAGGTGATTGAGTTCGTGCAGTATTACCATATCGATGAGGTGCGCAGGGAGTCGCATAAGTTGTATGTTGAGGCATATTCGTCCGCTACTTGAGCAACTGCCCCAACGACTGCGCATATTGCGAAAATCTAATTTCGTGAATTGAAGATTTTCTTTATGTGCGAGGGCTGTTATTCGTTGTGGTATATATTGTTTGGCTTCGTAGAGAAGAGTCCTGTCTATGCATTTATGAACGAAGTCTTGCAATTGTTGGTTGTCGTGATTTAGCGACTGTGGGTAGCTGACGTTAATAGTGTCGTCGGTCAGTTGCATGCGTAGGCGCTCCTGTGTGGCAGATGGTATTAGGCAGAGTTTGTGAGAGAAAGTTGAGAAGTGTGTTTGTGGAGTAAAAATAATGGGTGTATGGGTGTCGTTTTTCTTGCGATAAGAGTCAATGTGTTCGCCATTTTTCTCTACAAAACTGACTATTTCCTGCACGTTGGTGTAGGGTGGGGTAGATATTCTCAGTGTTCCATTATCGTGTATTCGTAGTGTCATCCGTCGGCAACGGAGGCTTTCGAGGACTTCAACTATGCCGTATGGTTCTACTTTTATGGTGTAGGAGCAAGCCATGCGTTTAGTCGTCGAAAGTGCGTCGACGCAAGACAAAATCTTTGCCGAGGTATACTTCGCGTACTTTTTCGTCTTGTGCAAGTTGTTCGGCAGAGCCAGCACGGAAGAGCATACCATTGACCTGAATGTAGGCACGGTCGCACACGGCAAGCGTTTCGCCTACGTTGTGGTCCGATATTAAGACTCCGATGTTTTTGTCTTTGAGATGCCAAACAATTTTCTGAATGTCATAGACAGCAATGGGGTCGACGCCTGCAAAGGGTTCATCGAGCATTATGAACTTTGGATTTATGGCGAGTGCGCGTGCTATTTCTGTGCGACGTCGTTCGCCACCAGACAATTGTATGCCTTTGCTTTTGCGAATGTGTCCGAGTCCGAATTCGGATATTAGTTCTTCGAGTCGGTTGCGTTGATAATCTTTCGGAAAGTTGGTCATCTGAAGCACGCCCATAATGTTGTCTTCGACGCTCAACGAGCGAAAGACTGAGGCTTCTTGTGCAAGGTAACCTATGCCGAGTTGGGCACGTTTGTAGACTGGATATTTTGTAATCTCTTGGTCGTTGAGGTATACGTGTCCTTCGTTTGGCTCTATTAGACCTACGGTCATGTAGAAAGTGGTGGTCTTGCCAGCTCCATTAGGACCGAGCAACCCAACTATTTCGCCTTGTCTGACCATGATAGAAGGACCATCGACAACCTTTCGCTTGCCGTATATCTTGACAAGTTTTTCGGTGCGAAGGACCATGTGTTCTGGGTCGGGTGTCGGGTCGGGCTCATCGTAGATGGTGCCTATTGTTAGTTCGCCAGCTTCGACCATGGCGCGTACGGCATCGGAGGCAGACATGGCTTTGCGGTCATCGTGCGATGATTTGTTTTCGTTGCTGTCCGTCATTTTTTTTCGTTTTCTTGTAAAGGTATGATAATTAGGCCGTTTCGGGTGCACCAAACTCCATCAAGTAGGCTTTGATAAAGTCGTCGATATTGCCATCCATGACAGACTGCACTGCACTTGTCTGGTAGCATGTGCGATGGTCTTTTACTCTGCGGTCGTCGAAGACGTAGCTACGTATTTGTGAACCCCATTCTATTTTTTTCTTGCCAGCTTCAATTTTGGCTTTGGCTGCATTGCGACGTCGGAGCTCGCGTTCATAGAGTTGGGAGCGCAGTAGTCGCATAGCATTTTCGCGGTTTTCGGTTTGCTTGCGAGTCTCTGTGTTCTCGATGAGGATTTCTTCGGTTTCGCCAGTGTCGGGGTCTGTAAACATATAGCGCAGTCGGACGCCAGTCTCCACTTTGTTGACATTCTGTCCGCCAGCTCCGCCAGAGCGGAACAGGTCCCAAGACACTTTTGAAGGGTCGACGTATACCTCTATGGTGTCATCGACGAGGGGCGTGACGAAGACCGAGGCAAAGGACGTCATGCGTTTGCCTTGTGCGTTGAACGGAGATACGCGAACTAGTCGGTGTACGCCATTTTCGCTTTTGAGATAGCCGTAGGCTGTGTCGCCTTCTATTTCAAATGTTACGGTCTTAATGCCAGCATCGTCGCCGTCTTGCAAGTTTGTTATGGTTACTTTGTAACCATGCGCTTCGGCCCAGCGTTGGTAGAGGCGCATCAGCATTTGAGCCCAATCTTGACTTTCGGTACCTCCAGCACCTGCCACTATTTTCAGAACTGCACTCATCTGATCTTCTTCGCCTTGGAGCATATTGGCAAGTTCGGCAGATTCTGTCATTTCGAGTGCTGTTGCGTAGGCTGTGTCGAGTTCGGCTTCGTCAACAACGCCCTCTTTGAGGTAGTCGGCTGCAAGTGTTAGCTCTTCTATGGCAGCGTGTACTTTTTCGTAGTTGGAGATCCACTTTTTGTTTTTGCGCACACGTGCCATTATTTCTTCGGAGCGACTGCGGTCGTCCCAAAAGCCAGGCTCTTGACTTCGTAGTTCGTCTTCTTGCAGTTCGAGTCGTCGTCGGTCGACGTCAAAGATACCTCCTCAACGCAAGTTCGCGTCCATTTAGGTCTTTTATTTGGTCTTGTGTTACCATGTGTGTTGGGCAGAAAAAGTTTTATTTGTTTGCGTTGATGACAAGTCGCGCCAATTCTGTTAGTTGTTCGACGGGCTGTGGCTTGCGGCTGCTAATCGAAACCGTTTCGTCGGCAAGAAACCAGTAGATGACTTGTGTTGTCCCGTCTTCGTTTTCGCGCAGTGTGACGTTTTGACCACTAATGCTCATTTGTCTTTCGTTGGAGGAGTCGTAGACTCCGCTATTGTCGGCTTTGCCAGTTGAGCGACGTAGACGAATTTCGTCATCGTTGGTGCCAATAACAAGTTCGAGCGTGTTGCCTTGCATAGCTCGATAGACAACTTGTTTGTTTTCGGCAATCTCTTCGGGAAGACGAAGTGTGCGACCTGCTATTGTTTGAGCTTCGCTAAGGTTGGCACAATCGGTCCACGGGTTTGCAATCCCAACTCGAGTGTTGCCACTATTACACGAGCATGCCGTAAGGGTTGCCGTGATGATTAAGGTAAGTATATTTCTCATGCGTTACGTTCGCGGTGGCTTTCGACAACAGTTTTCATCTTATTGGCTTCGAGCTCTTGATTCATTTTCCTATTGCGAGCAACATCTATTGCAAGATATATGGCTTCGCGCATTGAGGTGCAGTCGGCTTTATCCATTCCTGCAATGTCGTAGGCTGTGCCATGGTCGGGTGAGGTGCGAATGATGGGCAAGCCAGCCGTGAAGTTGACTCCAGATGTAAATGCAAGTGCTTTGAATGGAGCCAGCCCTTGGTCGTGATACATTGCCAAGACTGCATCGAAGCGAGAAAGGGCTTCGCTACCGAAAAGACCATCGGCAGGGTATGGTCCCATGGCGCAAATTCCTTCGGCTTGTGCGGCTGCAATGGCAGGTGCTATTATGTCTTGTTCTTCGCTACCGAGGAATCCGTTGTCTCCTGCGTGTGGGTTAAGACCGAGCACTGCAATGCGAGGACCATCGATGTTGAAGTCGGTTCGCAAGCTTTGGTTCATAATGCGTAGCTTGTCGACAATCTTGTCGGCAGTGATGTATGAGGCAACTTGTGCAATGGGTACATGACCTGCAACAACGCCAACACGCAAATTGCCAGCCACGAGAAACATTAGTGCAGTGGCTTGGGCGGCTTGCTCTAAGTACTCTGTATGACCGGGAAAATGAAAGTTGTCGTTCTGAATGTTCTTCTTGTTGATTGGGGCGGTTACGATGGCGTCTATTAGTCCGTCTGATAGGTCCTGTACGGCAGCATGAAGAGCCTCGTAGGCCGCCATGCCTGCACTTTCGGTACTCTTCCCGAGTTCTACTTTTATGTTGTCATCGCCACAAGTGATAATATTAATTCTATGTGGGTGAGCCTCATCTGGAGTATTGATGTTATTGAGGCTAAATTGTGGTATGTTGAGGGTCTTTCGGTGGTAGGCAGCAGCTTTTGGAGAACCATAGATGATGAAGCATAGGTCATCGAATTCCTCCATGCCTTGCAGTGCTTTCATCATTACTTCGTATCCGATGCCGTTGACATCTCCTTGTGTTAATCCTATTTTCATTTGTCGTCTGTGTTTTCTTGTGGGAATAGACTTAGCGAATGCATTATGGCTTCGAGTTGGCGGATATGATTGCGTTTG
>CALAVC010000145.1 GCA_937892095.1 uncultured Bacteroidales bacterium
GTTGGCTTTGAAGCCGTCTATGGCATACTGGTCGTATGCCGTCGTGAAAATAATATATGGCTTCGAGCCTTCGCTTTCGGCAAGTGTTTTGGCAAAAGTGAGTCCCGAATTGCCTGGCATCTGTATGTCCAATAGCACGAGGTCGACACTCAGGTTTTGCACCAATACGCTAAGTTCGCTCGTATTGCCACACGTGCCCACAAAGTTTAAGTATTCGGTCTTCTCTACGTAGGCTTTTACGAGTTCTATGGCCAGGGGCTCGTCGTCGGCTATTAGTGTGTTGAGTCTGTTCATTTTGTTTATGAGCGTGTCTTGGTCTCGGCTGGGAAGTTTATTTCGGCCGTATACTTTTTAGTTGTTGGGTCTGTGTGTGCGCTTAGTGTATAATTGTCTGGGAACAATATGTCGAGTCGTTTCGACAAGTTTTGTAGCCCTATGCCCGAATGACTTTTGTCTTCGCTGACGGTATCATACGTATCGTTGCTGACGCAAAATCGTACGCGCCCACTTTCGAGCGACAGCTCTGCTTGTATATTGGCTTCGTTTTGCGGACCCACGCCATGCTTAAATGCGTTTTCAAGTAGCGGAATTAGTATGAGTGATGGGATAGACACCGTTTCGGCCACAGAAGACTCTACCATCCTAAGCTCTATATGTGCCATCTGCGGAAGTCGCAACTTCATCAGTGTACAGTAGTTCATCAAGAAGTCAGCCTCTTTCGACAGCATAACCATAGGCTGGCTACTATCATAGAGTATGTAGCGCATCATCTTGCTGAGGCTGTGTACAGCCTTTTGGGCCGACGATGGAGACAAACTTATGAGGGCATAAATATTATTGAGCGAATTGAAAAAAAAGTGTGGTTGTATCTGATATTTTAGCAGCGAAAGCTCCGAAGTCAGAGTCTCGTTTTCAAGTTTCTTGTTGCGTAGCTCCACTTCGCTTATCAGTGCCGAATGGCGTACTCCAAGTGCTGCAAGCACCACAAGTGCAAAGTATATTATGTCGTTGAAAACGAAGAGCCTATGTGCAGCATCGCTCATCTTGTGTGGCGGACGAATGTTCTCTGCCAACAAGTTTTCCAATGTGACGCAACCCCAGTCTCGAAAGTGTTGGAGCGCCCAAAACAATATAGCATTTGCAATTATGAACAGCAAGTAGCGACGTGTGTAATACAACTTGTCTATCGCAACAAGGTAGTTCACATAGAAAGCTATAAGGCACATCGTCATGACCGTGACGTTGCGCACTGTCCAGCGTATGCCTATCACGTCCGGACTTTCAAGGTGTAGCGATATGGGAACAAAAAGCAGTATCGACCAAACCGCCACATGTAGTAGAGCATGAAAGAGTTTGTTCTTTGTCATGAGCTCTCTATATGAATGAAAATCCTGCCCAGAACGAAAGTATGAATATAAATATCATTATCAGTGGCATAAATACAAGCGACCCAAGCAGTAGAACAATCAGACATCCTTTGCTACACCCACCCCCGTCTTTTGTCCCTGCCGAAGATAGCTCTGCAACGTCTACCGACTTCGGCATTACAATCCATAGCAGCAAGTAGGCAACTATGCCCACACCATATATGGCTGCCCATATCATTATCAGGCGGACGATTACTGAACTTACGCCAGCCCACTCGCCTATGCCACCGCATACGCCACCTATCAGTTTGTCCCGATTGCTTCGGCTTAGGCTACGTTCTACCATCGACTTTTGTGGTTTGCTATGCAAGTATGTCGTGTCTGTGCGTTCTTTTTCCTCCGTATCGCAACTTGTTTGCTCTCCCTCAAAATTGAAATCTTCGGGCTTAGCAGCCGACACTCCAATTTCTTCCATTATTTGGCATACATCTGCCACCTGAAAGGTGTGCGTCGACTCATAATGAGCCGTCATATAGTCCGCCACACGTCGTTCAATGTCTTGGCGTATAATCTTTCTGTCGTCGCCACTAAGATGTTGCGTGGCTTTGTTTAGCAGGTCGTCAAGTGCTCTGTATGCTTCTTCGTTTATGTAGAAGTTCCGATTGTCAATCTCTATTTTAATGTTCATATTTCTGTTGTTTTATTATAGTTTTCTTGGGTTGTTACAAATGGCGTTGCCCACCACATACCCTGTTGTCCATGCGGCTTGCAGATTATAACCTCCCGTTATGCCATCAACGTCGAGTACTTCGCCAGCAAAATATATTTGCTCATCGTTCACACTACGCAAAGTGTCGCTTTCTACCGACTGTAAACTGATGCCTCCGCACGTAACTATTGGTGCGTTCACGCTGTCGCGTCCTGCCACTTCGTATGTGTCGGCCGTCAGTGTGCTAAGTAGTCTGTTTCGCAGGCGGTCGTTTAGTGAGCCACAAATGGTCTCGTCCGTTATGCCCGCCCGATGCACAATGTGTGTCCAAAGTCTGCTTGGCAAGTGGCCGAGGCCGATGTTTGTTATCTGTTTCTTGGGCTGACGTTCCGTCTGTTCGTTCAGTTTGTTAGCCACTTCTTTTTCAGATAGACCTGTCCAATTTACGCATACGTTGCAACTATAATTATTCTCCGCAAGGTTGCGAGCGGCATAACTGCTAAGCTTCAGTATTGCTGGTCCACTCATCCCTCTGCACGTTATAAGTAAGTCTCCCTCAGTCGCAAATTTTGTCCCTGCTATTCGCACTCTAACATTTTCTGCCACGATGCCTTGCATGTTTTGTAAATCCGTGTCGTCAATCTTAAAAGCATAGAGCGATGGCACGCACTCCACCATTTCGACATCTATTTTCCCCAATAGTGGCGTTTGACCTCCGCCCGTAGTTACGATAATCTGGTCGTACTCGCTCAGTTGACTCAGGTCCGCAATTTCTGTGTTAGTCTCTATTCGCGTACGCTGTCCCACGTTGCGCAATAGACATTCCACAATGCTTTCCGAAGTGTTCGAGGCTGGGAAAATACACCCGTTTGGCAATGCAACAAGTGGCACGCCATGATTCTCGAACCAATCTCGCGCGTCGGCTGGCGAAAAGACGTGAAAGAGCTTTTGCATCAGTCTGTACCCACGCGGATACACTTCGCGAAGATTGCCAACGTGCTCAAAAGTATTCGTACAATTACACCGTCCGCCACCCGATATAGATACCTTTCGTAGTGGGCGAGAGCCCTTCTCGAATATCGCTATTTCGGCTTTGGGGACAAGTTCTCTTATGCGTGCCGCAGCAAAAAATCCAGCTGCTCCACCACCCACAATGGCTACTTTCACTCTTTCAGCAGATGTTTAGTCACGGTCTCGGCAATTCTTTTCGCACCCTCCTTGTTCGGGTGGATTCCGTCGCGTGCATAGAGAGTCGTGTCGTGTCCCACTGCTGTGTAGAGGTCAATGAGTTCAAGATTTCGCTCGTGTGCAATGTCTTCTATAATTGGGTTGACCTCTCCGCTTACCACACTATCCGTTATCTGCCAACGAGTTCTGACTGGTGGCACAGCTTTGCAAAGTATTATGCGCGGACGTGGGCTGATAGTCATAAATGTGTCTATCGTCCGAAGGTACGACTCTCGATAACTCTTAGGGTCCCACTGATTTAGCTTTGCGTCATTCGTGCCAAGTTTTATAACAATCACGTCGGGATGATAGCGGAAGACGTCTGTAAACTCCTTCGCTGTCCAATACGGAAAGTTGCCGTTAATCATCATCGTTGTCGAACTCCTACCGAGGTTCATGACCTCATATCCTTCGCCCAACATCTTGTCGAGCTGTGCCGGATATGCATTCTCGCTTTGCCAATCGATAGTCATACCTTCGGTTATCGAATCGCCCACACAAGCTATGCGCACGTCGCGCTTCTCTCCGCATGCCACAACGATTGTCAATATCGTGGCTATTGCCAAAAGTTTACTTTTCATATTTCTAAATGTGTTTTGCTTATCTGTCTTTCACGGCTCCCACCCCTATTTTCGTCGTTACGAAAGCTTCGTTTTGCGACTTGAACGCTTCGTGTTCATTATACATGTCCGAGCCGAAATATATGGTTCTTGCTGTGCTGTCTGTTCCTATTGTGCCAAGTGAATCGCATTCTTGCATATACACTCCGCTTGTATATTTACCAATATACAACATGTTAGCTGGCACAAAAATACTATTGCCGTTTTTGCTCGAAATGGCTACGCCTGCCGTCTTTTTATACGTAACCCAGTGCCACGTGCACTTCTCCACGAGCTCCGCCACCTCTTCGTCTGTTGGCAGCCGTTCGCCTGTCCCAAAGGGTATGTCTTTTCGCTCCTCAAAACTGTAATAGTCGCCAATTTCTTGCGGAAGAGAGGCTCCAACGTTTACGCTATTCCACAATACGCTCAGTCCAAGGTCTACTGCTGTGCTGCTCTCGTCAATCACCAACGGATTGGTGCTGAGTGTGTCAATTTCGCCATAATAGGTACTCGTGGTTGGTCGCCCACTATAAACCTCCGTCTTTACTGCAAATGCCCTATAAAAATACGAGTGCTTAGCACTTAATCCTGTTGCGTGTGTCACGAATCGCCCACGTCCTTTCTCGTCGGTCTCGTCAGCCGATAGTCGTACTATCGTTTGGTCGGTCGTCGTAGAGCCAACACTATCAATCGTAACCTCACGCGGACGCGTAAAGAGCAAAAAACCATAGTCGTCAAAATCATCAAAATATACGTTGGATTGTCCTACAAGGTCTGCGTCATATATGCCCACATTCTCGGCTGGCAACGTCTCTACGCCCACGTCGGGTGTGGTCAGCTCAAAGCACTCTCCATACACATACCTATCCTGCAAGTTGGCTGTCTTGATAAGCACGTAGGCTCTGTAGTAATATGTGGTTTGGCTTCGCAGGTTGTGTACAAAAAGTGTCGTGTCGCACGTCTGACTATATTCGCGTATCGCACGCGGACGTGTTGAATATAGCAGTCCGTACGTGCCATGAAATTGGCTCTTGTCGAGCTCTTCGCTTAGTCGTAGCCCAAACTGTGCGCCGTACGCATACACGTCTGTTGCTGGCAATGTCTCTATGCTGACGCTTTTGGTCCGAAAGCTCATGATGCTTTCGTGTTTCGTCTCGTTGCCCACGCGCCTATATGTGCAAAAATAATACGTCGTGTCTGTGTATAACCCACGCAGCTCTACGCGGTGTCGCCCATTGCCGACATACACCGCCGAAGAGTCGGTCCCCGATGTCGTAATGTACTTCGTGTTCTGAAGCGAAAACTTTATGCCCACTTTGTCCTCTTCAGTCGCGTCGTCATAAAACACGCCCTCAATAATGGCGCTATATGGTGTCGTGCTAACTGTTATCGGACTCTCAACCGTCGTTGTGTCTATCGGTTTCGTGGTAGGTTCGATGTTGTCTTTTTTACACGACACGCACACTTGTCCTACCACGCACAACAAAAAGAGTATCGTAAACCTATCGAAAGTCATAACTAAATGTCTGATAATGGGCTTTTTAGAACAAATTTATGCATTATTTGCTAACTTTGTTTACATTGTTTTACACTTAGATAACTTGTATATATGCGACTTCCGCTATCGGCAGCTTTGCTCCTCGGCCTATCGCTGCTCACTAATGCTCAAAACACAACTTCTTTCGACATCGATTTCGCCAAGCCACAGCCCGTCTACGACGAACAGAACGGCTTAGGATATGATTTCGGCACGTCGGCTCTCAGCAAGAAAAACCTTTCACAAATGAGTTTTTCGGTCCGCGTCCCCGACGGCAACTACAAGGTTAGCATAACTTTTGGCAGCAAGCAATATGCCGGCAATACGACTGTCTATGCCGAAAGCCGTCGACTACTCGGTGTCAACATCACAACCAAGAAGAAAGAGCAACGCACACTTAGTTGGACTGTCCACAAGCGCTCCCCCGAAATTGAGGGTGGTGAGCGTGTCAAGACCAAGCCTCGCGAAAAAAACTACATCAATTGGGACGACCGACTAACTCTCACATTTTGCGGACCAGCTCCCGCCATTAATCGCATAGTCATTGAGCCAGACTCTAAGGCTCGTACCATATTCTTGTGTGGCAATTCGACTGTTGTCGACCAAGAGTATGAGCCGTGGGCCAGTTGGGGGCAGATGATTGGCTACTGGTTCGATGAGAACGTCTGCATTGCCAACTATGCCGAAAGTGGTGAGCGCACCACAAGCTTCATGGCAAGCAAACGACTCGACAAAGCCCTATCCATGTGCCACGAAGGAGACATCTTCATTGTCGAATTTGGTCATAACGATGAGAAAGATCGTGGTGCTGGCTCTGGTGCTTGGTACAACTTTTCGCATAACTTAAAAACCTTCACAGACCGCATTCGCGAGAAAGGTTGCGAAGTGATTCTTGCCACGCCAACAGCTCGTCGTGCCTACAAAAATGGTGTGCTTACCGACACGCATGGCGACTATCCAGCCGCTACGCGCACTGTAGCCACGCGCGAGAAAACGGGTCTCATCGAACTAACTCAGATGACCACCGACCTCTACAATGCCTATGGCGAAGAAAATAGCAAGCGATTCCTTGTGCACTATGCCGCTGGCACCTATCCCGGACAAGACAAAGAACTCGCCGACAATACACACTTCAACACCTTTGGAGCGTTTGAGGTTAGCAAGTGTATCGTTTGCGGACTAAAACTCCTCGGTTCCGACGTCGTTAGCCATCTGCGCTCGTGGTGGACCGATTTCGACCCCAAGAACCCCGACGACTACACAAAGTTCAACATACCTGCCGTGCAGAAGTTCGAGATTGTCAAACCCGATGGCAACTAATTAGCTCGTGGCACTCAACTATATTTGGATATTTTTTGTCCTCGTCGCCTCACTCGTAGGTGCTGTGCGGTTTTTTATGACTGGCGATGCTCAGTGTCTTCAAGACATCGTCTCGTCAACATTCTCTTCTGCCAAAAGCGGATTCGAGATTTCTATCTACCTCACTGGTGTGCTTACCTTGTGGCTTGGGCTAATGCGTGTGGGTGAGGCTGGCGGTGCCGTTGGTAGCCTTAGTCGCCTCATCTCTCCACTTTTCCGACGTCTATTCCCAGGTGTGCCAGCTCGCCACTCTGCCTATGGCTCCATGACCATGAATATTGCCGCCAACATGTTGGGACTCGACAATGCTGCCACACCAATGGGTCTACGTGCCATGAAAGAATTGCAGTCGCTCAACACAGAACCCTCTCGTGCCACCAACGCACAAATAATGTTCCTCGTCCTCAACACATCGGGTCTTACGCTCATCCCAGTCAGCATAATGGCCTATCGACAGCAATGTGGAGCAGCCAACCCTGCCGATGTCTTTCTACCACTAATCATTTCTACCTATTTTTCCACTCTTGTTGGCCTCATAGCCGTCTGCCTTGTGCAACGCATACGCCTCTTCGATAAGGTCATCCTTGCCTATGTCGGTGGGCTGACAGCCATTGTCGGAGTGCTAATGTATGCCGTTGGTCAAATGCCTCGCGAAAGCATCGAGACGCTCTCTGTCGCTCTTTCCAGTCTAATCTTGCTTGGCATAATCTGCTCGTTCATCATTATGGCTATGCGAAAGAAAGTCAACGTCTACGACACTTTTATCGAGGGTGCCAAAGATGGTTTTCAGACTGCCATTGGCATCATTCCTTTCCTCGTCGCCATACTCGTTGCCGTTGGCATGTTTCGTGCCAGTGGGGCTCTCGACTTTCTTGTCGATGGTCTGCGGAGTCTCGTTGCACTTACTGGTGCCGACACTCGTTTTGTCGATGCTCTGCCAACGGCTTTCATGAAACCACTTAGTGGTAGTGGTGCGCGTGGCTTCATGATTGAGGCTATGAACAATTTTGGTGCCGACTCGTTTGCTGGTCGTCTCGCCTGTCTTTTCCAAGGTGCCACCGACACCACTTTCTTCATCTTGGCTGTCTACTTTGGCTCTGTCGGCATTAAAGACACTCGCCATGCTGTCGCTTGCGGACTCCTTGCCGACCTTGGCGGGATGATTGCTGCCATCGTTGTAGCCTACTTTTTCTTCGGCTAAGTTCAATCGCTATAAGCAGAAATCGTCCACTACGTTGCCGTGGTGGACGATTTCTGTTTGTGCATGGTTTATTTTGCAAGTCGTCTGTGTCTGTGGCTTATCGTCATTCCGCGAGTCGATTTTGTGGCTCGTCGTCCCAAGAGGTCATACAAAGCGTCTTCGTTGCTTGGCTTCTGTTTCTTCTTTTGTGTCAGTTTTGTTGGTGCGTTGCTAAGCACGACGTATCCCAGCCCGACGTCGTTCAACCAGTCTGTCGTAGCTTCCTGAGGCTCGTCGGGTGTTGTCTCATAGCTATGCCACTTCCCCAGTTTACTTTGGGGCAAAAGAAATTTATAGCCCTCGCATGCGTCCCTAAATGCGTCTTTGCCAATATGTCGTAGCGAGGTGGCTTTGTCCATGTTGACCGACATATATCTATACACACCGCAACTATCGTCTTTTTTTACAGGGTGACCAGAAAAAGCCTCTTTGCCTATCGAGACCACCCCTTCACCAATTTTTACCTTTTTAAGATATAAGCAACCTCCGAAAGCCAACTCGTCAATTATCAGTTCCGATTGGCTACTTAGGTTTAAGTTTTCTACGAATGCATACTCAAACGCCTCCTTGCCAATATATTCCAAGCCCTTAGGCAGTTCAATTGTGTTTTTTTGGGGGTATCCAAAATATGTCCTACTTAGTCCGCGATAGTAGATTCTTTTTAGTGTCGACGGCAACACCACCTTATACGCTCTGTATTCCCCAAAGGCGCATGTATCTATCTGTTCTATGCCTTCTGCAATTCTTAATGTATTGTTGTTTGCTGTGTTGCATCTGAATGCATAGGGTGCAATATGTTCAACCGATGCCGGAATCTCAAGGTCGTAGCTTGAAAACATCGGTATCAGTGCATGTGTCCCCACTGTTTTCAGCGTGTTGGGTAGCGTTATCCTGTTGACGCGGTTCAGACCCTCAAAAGCCGAGTCGCATATGTTTGTTATCCCGTCCGAGAGAATTATATGCCTTATTTTATCCACACTATCGTTAAGCATAATGCTCACTCTCGAACTTTGTTTCCTATTTACAAATATACTTTTCCCTATTGCGCGCACAGTCTTCACCTCGCCCTCTACAGCAAATTCCGATGGAAATACAACCGTTGAATAATAGTTATCCTCCGTATCTTTAGGCAGTTTGCATTTCACGATGGTGTCTCCTTTCAGCACCACCTCCGAATACTGAATTGTATATGGCTCCTCTGCCCACGACTCAATTGTAGAGCCACAAAATGATACAAGAACCAGTATTGTTAGACATATTGCTTTCATTTCAATTCCACGGTTTGTACAAGTCTTATTGGTAATATCGGCTCAAGATTCTGATTCGGTCCGACAAAAAATAATTGATTGCCTGATAAATCATATATTGTCATTGTCCATGTCCCATAAGGACCAACACCTCCTCTCGGTTGTGGTTTTGTGTATTCTCTGTTCCAATGTGCTGCATACTGATCGCCATGATTTTTATAGTACATCACATTGCTAGAATCGTTTGTTTGGTGGTAAAATAATCCAGTTTTTGTCAGGTCCAGCACATTCTTTATTGTATTAGGTTTTGCCATGTCAAGTAAGGCTAAGTCTTCTTCCTCAGAAGGAATGTGCCAATTGTCTACTTTTTTGTACGTACTAATTAACTTATCTCTTTTGACAAAACCTTTTTCTCCAAGTCGCTCATCAAGAAGCATTGCTAAGCTATAAATATAAAAATGGACATCTGGGGCGTCAATATCATAATTATATTCACGCAAAAATTGTGCCTCGAGGGGTAGATCTTTATCTCCTATATAGTAGTGGTTTCCTCTATATTTACTTGGTGCAGTCCAAGTCTCAAAATCTTCGTCATACTCAATTTCGTTTGAGTAGTCTTCTGTTATCCAACGTTGATTGCCAATGATTGCAGTGTAGTATTTTTGACCATCAATGACCACAGAACCCGCATCACGAACAATAGGGACAGCTGCTTTGTTGTTATTGTCGATGTACTGCCTCATCTCGACATCTATCGTATCGACAACATCTTCCTTGGATAGCGTAATGAGTCCGACAGAAGATACTTTTTCTTTTACGAGAGTTTGATTGTCAATCTCGTTCTCTTCAGAACAAGATGTGCATACTACAACACACAACAGTAGCCATAGTATGCAATTGGCTGCGATTTTCATATTTGTAATTGTTTTGAATTGGTTATACTAAATTATAGATATTTGTATTGTTTAGTCTGTTTTTAATAAAATAAATTTACATTTTTTTAGGTTTATAGGTCAAAATGCAGGCTACGAGGTATCCTCAGCCCTTTGTTTATCTG
>CALAVC010000146.1 GCA_937892095.1 uncultured Bacteroidales bacterium
ATGTGACTGCCCTTATGACTCCGCGTATCGACGTCGTCTCCGTAAGCTATGCCGACTCGTTCGACAACGTCCTAAAAGTAATAATAGAGTCGGGCTACTCCCGTATGCCAGTCATTGGCGACACGCCCGACGACATCAAGGGTATAATATACGTCAAAGATATTCTCCACGACATAAACAGCACACAACCAATCGATTGGCACAAACGCGTACGCCGAGGCTTTTTTATCCCCGAAACTAAAAAAGTCAACGACCTCCTAACCGAGTTTCAGAGCACCAAAACGCACATGGCCATTATTGTCGATGAATATGGATGCATGCAGGGCATCATAACTCTCGAAGACATAATGGAAGAAATCGTTGGTGACATAAGCGATGAACAAGACGAAGAAGAACGCGATTGGTACAAGCAACCCGATGGCTCTTACATCTTCGAGGGCAAAATTTCGCTCAACGACTTTTTTAAAGCAGTCGACATCGACAGTGAAATATTTGACAAAGTGCGTGGCGATGCAGAGACCTTGGCTGGTCTTCTACTCGAAAAAAATGGGCTTATCCCCAAGAAAAAAGACATTATAGAAATAAAACACCTTAAATTTGAGATACTTTCGGCAGACAACCGCAAGATAAACAAAGTCAAAATGTTCTCACCAGTTCAGGTCTCCGCCAAGTAGATGTTACGTTTGCTCCGAAAAATATTTCTTATCATAGCATTAGGCATTTTCGTGCAATGCACCGAGGTTGCTGTGCCAAAGCCACGAGGCTATTTTCGTATAACTCTTCCTGAGCACCAATACGTGGAGTATGACACCGACACTATGCCCTACTCGTTTAGCCATTCTGCTCTCAGTCGCATTGTGCGCGACAATACACGTGGCGCTCAAAAATATTGGGTCAATATAGAATATCCCACCCTACGTTGTAAAATACACGTAACATATCTTTCTTTGCCCGATGGCATGGACGAAAAGGCCTTTGAAGATAGCCACAGACTCGCCTACAAACACACCATTATGGCCGATGCCATAGGCGAAACCTACTATGATGACACTCTAAACCTTGTCTATGCCACCAAGTATGACATCAAAGGCAATGCCGCCACGCCATTGCAAATAGCCTTAACCGACAGCCTCGGACATTTCTTCCGCGGTTCACTCTACTTCAATAGCCGTCCCAATAAAGATAGTCTCGCTCCTGTTGTTGCCTACATCAACGAAGATGTTGTTCACCTTATCGAAACATTTCGTTGGAAAAAAGTTAAGAAGTAGCCCGTATGCCACTTTGCAGTCAAACATTTTCTGCCGATTGTAATACTCGTATGGGAATATGGCAAATGACCGAGTCGCTTGCCGAACTCGAAAGTGCCTATGTCTTCAAACGTGGTGAATATGAGGTCTACTCCTCTTTCCGTAACGACAAGCGCCGACGCGAATGGCTCACGGTTCGTCTGCTCCTATCGCATCTGCTTTCTGCCGATGCTCACATCTGCTATCGCGAGAGTGGCAAACCCTATCTAAAAGACAATAGCTATTGTATCAGCATAACTCACACCATAGGTTATGTCGGAGTGCGTCTTGCAAGTCAGCCCGTTGGCATCGATATGGAATATCGTTCCGAACGAGTATTGCGTCTTATTCCTCGATTTGTTTCCGAGGGCGAGAGTAAATTTCTCAATCCACAAGATATTGTCGGCTCTGCACTCGTAATCTGGAGCGCAAAAGAAACTCTATTCAAACTTTTCGACATTTCCGATGTCGACTTTAGCGAACATCTGTTCGTTAGTGGTCTTAACGTCAAAAGCCCTTCAGGTTCTTTTTGGGGGCATGTCTGCAAAGATGGCTTTCAAGCCAAAGTCCGCCTACACTATTTCTTTCAAGACAACATAATAGTTGTCTATTGCTGACCCTCCCATGCAACAATCGATCTATCAACATATTGTCGACAACCATAACGCAGGGCATAAAAGCATTGCCATGCTTATCGACCCCGATAAGTACTCACCTGTCGTTATCTCCAATCTTGTCAGTGCCAACGCTCTCCCCGACTATTTTTTTGTCGGTGGCAGTCTGCTCCATTCCGATTTTGAACGAGTCGTTTCTCACCTCAAAAACCTTGTGCCGTCAGTCCCCATAATCATCTTTCCGGGTGATTCTGCGCAGGTCTCGCCCAATGCCGATGCCATTCTCGTGCTTAGCCTAATCTCTGGGCGTAATCCCGAATACCTCATAGGGCAACACGTTCGTGCAGCACATGCCATAGTCAGTTCGCACATTGAGCCAATTCCTGTTGGTTATATGCTTATCGACGGAGGGCAAGTTTCGGCAGTACAATATGTAAGCAATACACTTCCACTCCCTGCTCATAAGCCCGATTTGGCAGTCGCGACGGCTCTTGCCGGTCAGTTGCTCGGTCTCAAGATGCTCTACCTCGAGGCTGGCAGCGGTGCAGTCCATCCAGTCCCGACAGACACCATACGTTCTGTTCGTCATGCAGTCTCCATGCCACTAATAGTTGGTGGAGGTCTGCGCACTCCTTCCGACATCGAGTCTGCATTCAACTCTGGTGCCGACATCGTCGTCGTTGGTACGGCCATAGAGCAATCGCCCGACATTGCATTGAACATTATGCGTACACATCGTCAGTAAAGACCTATCAGCACACAATGACGACACACTCCAAACAACGCTCTTTGCCAATGGTGCACCTTTTGCGTCTGTTATTGTGTCTGTTCGTATCTTTTGCCACAGCGTCTTGTAGCATAACCAAATACGTCCCCGATGATGGCTATCTGCTCGACCGTGTTTGTATCTCGGGCGACATAGGTAGTGCCACGTCCGACGACCTCTACGGCTATGTTCGCCAACAACCCAACCCACGTTTCTTACACCTCTGGCGAGTCGGACTCGGAGTCTACAGTTTGTCTGGTCGTAGCGAGCGGCGCTTCAACGAGTGGCTACGTCGTGTCGGCTCTGCACCAGTAGTCTACGACGAAAACGTCATGCATCGCAGTGCCGAACAGTTGCGGCTCTATCTATCTTCACGTGGCTACTACGACGCACAAGTCTCCGACACCATGGTCGTAACTGCCGACAAGCGATGTGAAGTCGAATATCGCATTCGCGCTGGCGAAGTCTATCGCATAGCCTCTCTCGGCTATTCTGTTCCCAACGACGAAGTCGGTCGACTCATTATTGCCGACACAGTCAATAGTCTCTTGCGGGTCGGTCATGCTTTCGATAGTAATGTTCACGACGATGAGCGAGGGCGAATAGTCCGCCTTATGCAAGAAAATGGCTACTATGCTTTCGGTAAAGACTACATATACTATGTCGTCGATAGTTCTTCTGCCACACATCTCGTACGCGATAGTATTGTAGTTCTCAATGCCCTCGGTGGTGCCGATCGACGCACACAAGTCCCCCACCGCAAAGCCATCGTTGATGAGGTCGAATTGCTTGTTATCGACCCCGACGATAATGTACGTTCACTCACTAACGATAGTGTCCGCTTGCGCATTAGTCAGCTACGACAAGGGCTCAGTGTGCGCTATAAAGACAAAAACCCTTTTACCGAACGTCTTCTGCGCAACTCTTGTTTTATTCGCCCGGGCGAAATCTATTCTCTATCCGATGCTGAGCTTACGCAACGTCGTTTCAACTCTCTAAAGCCTTTTCGACAAGCTTCTTTTCGTTTCTTCGATACCGACTCTTCCTACGTCGTTAGCGATACCGACACACTCAACCATATTCATTGTGTCGGCTTCTTGCAAACAAAACAAATGCAAGGCATTGGCATCGACATCGAAGGCACCAACTCCAGTGGCAACTTGGGTGCAGCCGCCAACATTCGCTATACACATGCCAACATGTTTCATGGTGCCGAGGCCTTCTCTGTCAAATGGCGACTCGCCACTCAACGACAAAGTGCCACCAGTGACAAAGAAGATTTCTATACACTCGAAACGAGTATCGAGACTTCGCTCTCCATTCCTGCGCTCCTTTTCCCCTATTCCACTCAGCACTTCTACATGCATCACAACCCCAATACTGTCTTCTCTGCATCCTACGACTACCAACGCCGACCCGAATTTACTCGCTCCGTCGTAGCCCTCCGAATGAACTACAATTGGCATGGCTCGCGTTATGCCCAACACTCTTTTACGCCAATTGAGTTTAATGTCGTCAACATACCATCTATCAGCTCCGAATTTAACAACTACATTAGCGGTACATATCTCCAATACTCCTACACCAACCACTTCATAATGAGCCTCGGCTACGCGTTCCTTTTCAATCAACAAAAAGTGCAACGAAACTCGTCTGGGTGGTATGTCCGTTTCTCTGCCGAGACCGCAGGCAACATCCTCAACGCACTCACGCCCAAAACATCCGACGAAGATTTTAAAAGAGTTTTTGGCATTCGCTTTGCACAATACGCTCGCTTCGAAAGCGAATTGCGTTATCAAGTCGCCGACTTTTGGGACAATAATATGGTCTTCCGTCTCTTCGGAGGCATCGGCATCCCCTATGGCAATTCTATCATGCTCCCTTTCGAAAAGAGTTTTTTTGCAGGTGGTGCCAATAGTCTTCGTGCATGGCCTGTGCGTGGTCTTGGACCTGGTAGCGAGGCTCCCGATCCTTCTCTGCGCTATCACAACCAAACATCCGACATGCGCTTCGAAGCCAATGCCGAATATCGCTTCAAGATTTTTTCCGTATTCGAAGGTGCCCTATTTGCCGATGCTGGCAACATCTGGGCTCTCAAGCGTAGTCATAGTACTCCACAAGCCACCATTTCAAGCAATTTCTACAAGCAAATAGCCCTCGGTGCGGGTCTCGGTTTGCGCCTCAATTTCGACTACTTTATATTCCGCGTCGATGCTGCCTACAAACTTCGCGACCCTGCAGCTACCGACACTTGGGTTGTTCGCAATCGTTTTCGAGGCTCCGACATCGCTTGGAACTTTGCCATTGGCTATCCCTTCTAAATTTCCACCAAATATGCTTCTGCCATCAAATATAGAGTCCAAACTCCGTTTCTCTCAAATCCGCTCGGCCGTCAAGAGTCATTGCCACACCTCCATAGGTCTCGCGCTTGTCGACGACATGCAGTATTGTACCGACTATGAGCAAATTGTTAGCCAGGTCAGTAGCGTTGCCGAAATGAAGAACGTCTTACTTGCTGCTTCCGACTTCCCAACGGCCGATATGTCCGACATCCGAACAGCGCTCGATAAGATAAAGGTCGATGGACTCTATCTCTCCGAAGACGAACTGCTCGAATTGGTTCTTGTCCTAAGCATTACTCAAGAGGTCTTCGACTTCTTCGCTCGTGCTGCCGAAGACGAATATCCAGCCCTCAGACTTCATGCTTCGCGTCTTACCACATTTCCTCTGCTCCTTACCGAAATAACCAAGATTCTCGACTCAAAAGGAGAAATTCGAGACACTGCCTCGCCCGATCTCTACAACATTCGTCAGCAAATACGCGAGCAAGAAGCTCTCGCCATCCGCAAGCTAAATGCTGTCCTTCGCTCTGCTCAATCAAGTGGACTCGTCGAGGCCGACACTGCCGTTAGCATTCGTGGCGGGCTTTCAGTCATACCTGTTCCTGCTGCCAATAAACGCAAGATACCTGGCATAGTCGTCGATGAGTCTTCTACTGGCAAAACAGTCTTCGTCCAACCTGCCGAAATTGTCGCCATAAATTCTTTCCTTGCCGAACTTCATGGCAACGAACGCCGCGAGATTATTCGTATCCTCAAGGAGGTTAGTGCCAACATCCGTCCCTACGCTCCCGAAATCATTATCGACTGCGAAGTCTTAGGACTATTCGATTTTATTCGTGCCAAAGCCTCCTACGCTGTCGACATCGATGCTATTATGCCTGTTGTCGAAAATCGACAAGGGTTATATCTCTCGGCGGCGCGACACCCCATCCTCCTATCCCAATTCTGCTCATCGGGCAAGACAATTGTTCCGCTCAATATCGAACTCGAAGCTCCAGAATGTCGTCTGCTCGTCATCTCAGGGCCCAATGCTGGTGGTAAGTCGGTTTGCCTCCAGACGGTTGGTCTGCTCCAATATATGCTCCAATGTGGTCTTCTCGTGCCAGCCGCCGAAGGCAGCAAAATGGGCGTTTTCCGCAATCTGTTTATCGACATCGGCGACGACCAAAGCATCGAAAACGACCTCAGTACATACTCCTCGCACCTAACTGCAATGAAAAACTTTGTCCGAGGTGCTGGCAAAGACACTCTATTGCTTATCGATGAGTTTGGCACAGGTACCGAACCAATGCTCGGCGGTGCCATTGCCGAAAGTGTCCTCGCCGAACTCAATCGTCTTGGTGCTTTTGGTGTCGTAACCACTCATTATACCAACCTCAAACATTTTGCTGCTCAAACCAAAGGACTCGCCAATGGCGCCATGGCTTTCGACACCAGCAAAATAGAGCCTCTCTTTACTCTGCACGTCGGTCAGCCAGGCAGTTCTTTCGCTTTCGAGATAGCTCGTAAAATAGGACTTCCCGAAAAAATACTTCAAGAAGCCAAAGAAAAAATGGGCAAGGAGAATGCCGACTACGACCGCAATCTCCGTCAAATAGTTCGCGATAAACACTATTGGGAACAAAAACGTCAGGTCGTCAAAGACAACGACAAGCGCTTGCAAGAGACCCTCGATCGCTACGAAGAAATGCTCGCGCGCATAAAAACAGAGCGTAAAGAAATAATCTCACGTGCCAAAGAAGAAGCCAAACAGCTCCTTGCCGATGCAAACGGCAAAATCGAAAATGTCATCCGTCAAATTCGAGAAGAACAGGCCGAGAAGTCCAAGACCAAAATCCTGCGTGCCGACCTGCAAAAATTCCAAGATTCGGTTAGTGAAGCCGACTCCCACGATGACGAACTCATCGAACGTCGTATGCAACAAATTCGTCGCCGACAACAAAAACGAAACGAAAAACGACCTCAAGTACCCGATAGTGTCCACGTCTCCGAAACTCTTTCGCCCGAACTCCCCATCGCTGTGGGCGACATCGTCATGATAGATTCCGACGAAAATTGTGTCGGGACAGTTATCTCTCTCAAAGGTTCTTCAGCGCAAGTCAGCATAGGTGCAATGCTTACCAATGTCAAGCTCTCTCGTCTAAGTCGTACAAGCAAAAATGTCGCCCGACGGCTCGAACGTCAACAAAAATCAGTCGTCTACTCCTCTTCTCTTGGCGATTCCATTCGCGAAAAAAAACTAACCTTTCGCCCAGAAATCGACCTACGTGGGCTACGTGCCGAAGAAGCCCTTCGTTCCGTTGGCAACTTTATCGACGAAGCTCTCCTTTGCGATGCTTCACAGGTTCGCATACTTCACGGCAAGGGCAATGGTATCCTTCGCTCCCAAATTCGCGCCTATCTCAACAGTCTGCCCTTCGTTGTCGATGCACGAGACGAAGCCGAGCAATTTGGCGGTGCTGGCATAACTGTTGTAGACCTGCGAGACTAAAATTCTTTATACCTACTTTTGTATAAATAGAAAAAAATATATTACTTTGCACCCGTGTTTGAAAAGTATCGAAAAAGAAAACTGAAATGTCTAAAATTTGTCAAGTAACGGGCATCTCTTATATGTCGGGAAACAATGTTTCTCACTCCAAGAGAAGAACTAAGCGTAGGTTCTTGCCCAATCTTGCCCAAAAGAAATTCTACATACCCGAAGAAAATCGTTGGGTTACGCTCAAAGTAAGCAGCGCTGGTCTGCGTCTCATAGATAAAATCGGCATCCGCGAAGCCGTTCGTCGTGCCGAAGCTAATGGTCTTCTCGACTACTAAACATCTCTTATCATGGCAAAGAAAGCAAAGGGTAATCGCGTTCAGGTCATCCTCGAATGCACCGAGCAAAAAGAAAGTGGAGTAGCCGGAATGTCTCGCTATATCACCACCAAGAATCGTAAGAACTCTCCCGACCGTCTCGAACGTCGCAAGTACAACCCATTCCTCAAAAAAGTTACGCTTCATCGCGAAATCAAATAATCTAACACCTTCCTACTATGGCTAAGAAAACAGTCGCTACTCTCCAAAAAGGCGAAGGCAAAGGTTTCGCCAAGGTAGTCAAGATGGTCAAGTCTCCAAAGACTGGCGCCTATGTCTTCACCGAAGAAATGGTTGCCAACGAAGCCGTCAAAGATTACTTCAAGAAGTAAAGATCGTAGCTCTCTTTTTAAGAGATAACATAGAACAGTCAAGAACATCGTTCTTGACTGTTTTTTCTTTAACCAACACGCTTTCTCAATCACATAAAGTTGTAGATGGTGAATTTTTGCAAGTTCCATAACAAAGTGTGTTTGTCGTTATATTTATACCCTCTGTTCCGAGTCTCAAAAAATTACGTTAACTTTCGTAACATAATTAAATGTTTTTTACCGATGTTTTACCGCTCGCTAATCTCCATACCGATTTTTCTATTTTGTATCTCAGTTTTTGCGCAGGTCCGCACCGAACAAACACTCTCCGATAACTGGCTTTTTTCGCAAGATGGTCAAAATTGGCAAGTGGTCTCCGTCCCTCACGATTGGGCTATTAGTGGTCCTTTCGACAAAAAGTGGGACTTGCAAACTGTTGCCATCGAACAAAATGGCGAAAAAGTGGCAACTGAAAAATCTGGTCGTTCTGGTGGACTTCCTTGGATTGGCAGTGGTGAATATAAGCGTACATTTCGTGTCCCATCTGGTGTCAAACACGCTGCGCTATACTTCGATGGTGCCATGAGTGAGCCAATCGTCTATGTCAACGGGCACGAAGCTGGCCGCTGGGCATACGGCTACAATGCTTTTGAAGTCGACATAACTAACTTTGTGAAAAAAGACGGTTCAGACAACGAACTTCTTGTCAAGTTGCAAAATCGTGAAGAAAGTAGTCGATGGTATCCCGGAGCTGGTCTCTACCGACCTGTCAAGCTTATTGTTAGTGGTCAAACCTACATCGACACGTGGTCTACCTATTTCCGCACAAATAAGCTAACCAACTCTGCTGCTTCCGTATGTCTTAGCTCGCATGTTGTTGGCAAGTCTCCCGTTCAGTCGCTCACGGCAGACGTCAAGTTGCTCGACCCCGATGGCAATGTGGTCTATACCGCCACTCCCGAAATAAGCAAGGGTGGCGACCTTTGGCTTACTTTCGATGTCGCCAATCCAAAACTTTGGACTCCCGAAACGCCCAATCTCTACAGTGTCGACATCACCCTTCGCAATGGCTCAAATGTTGTCGATCGTCAGCTTCTTCGGACTGGCATTCGTACTGTTGCTGTCAGTGCGCAAGGTGGTTTCCAACTCAATGGCGTTTCTCGTAAAATTCAAGGAGTCTGTTTGCACCACGACCTCGGTCCTCTTGGTGCTGCTGTCAATCGTGCAGCTCTCATCCGACAAATAAAGACCATGAAAGACATGGGAGCCGATGCCATCCGTACTGCCCACAATATGCCATCACAAATGCAAATGGACATCTGCGATTCGCTCGGCATGATGGTTATGGCAGAATCTTTCGATATGTGGGTCTATCCTAAGTGTAAAAATGGCTATGCCAAATTCTTCAAAGAATGGGCAGAAAAAGACATTGCTAACCTCGTCCGCGGTCACCGCAATCATCCTAGTATCATCATGTGGAGCATTGGCAACGAAATTCCCGACCAATGGAGTGGGGTGGGGCTTCAGTGGAGCGTCAAGCTTCAAGACCTCTGCCACCGACTCGATGCTTCCCGTCCTGTAACGCAAGGGCTCGACCGCATAGATGGTGCCATAAAGTCTGGCGTTGCCACCACTATGGATGTTCCAGGCTACAACTATCGTGTAGGCAAATATGCACCCACAATTGACAAATTACCACAAGGATTCTTGCTCGGTAGCGAGACGGCTTCTACCGTCAGTAGTCGTGGTGTCTATAAATTCCCAGTCGACATACATAGTCAAAAGGTCTATGACGACGCTCAGTGTTCGTCTTACGACACTGAATATTGCTCGTGGAGCAACCTCCCCGAAGACGATTTTGAGGCACAAGATGACCTCACTTATACCATCGGACAATTTGTCTGGACTGGCTACGACTATCTCGGAGAACCCACTCCCTATGATGAGGTTTGGCCCAGTCGTAGTAGCTATTTTGGCATTTGCGACCTTGCTGGTCTCCCCAAAGATCGCTACTACCTATATCGTAGCGTTTGGAACAAGCAGCGCCACACCATTCATCTCCTTCCTCATTGGACATTCCCAGGTCGCGAAGGGCAGGTAACACCCGTCTATTGCTACACCGATTACCCCACAGCCGAACTCTTTGTCAACGGAAAGAGCATGGGCAAGATCAGTAAAAACAAACAAAGTAAGTTCGATCGTTATCGTCTCCGTTGGAACAATGTAGTCTATGAACCTGGTGAACTCAAAGTCGTAGTCTTTGATGATGGTGGCAACGTCGTGGGGCAACAGATTGTTCGTACGGCCGATGAGCCAACTCGTTTATCTCTCGTCCCCGACCGTCGAACCATTTCGGCCGATGGCTCCGATCTTGCTTTTATAACTGTTAGCCTTCTCGATGCCGATGGCGTCGAAGTTCCCACTGCAAGTAGCCCCATCGAATTTGAAGTTTCTGGTGCAGGCTCTTTTCAAGCCCTATGTAATGGCGATGCAACTTCGCTCGAAAGTTTTACGCAACCCACAATGCATCTCTTCAATGGCAAACTTGTGCTAATCGTACGAGCTTCCAAGGCAAAAGGAGACATCGTAATAAGTGCAACGGATAAAGAGCATAACCTATCTTCAACGCTAACCATTAACGTCAAATAACAACTCTCATATCTATATCTACACAAGGAGACGCAAGCCATTGCGTCTCCTTTTTTTATTTATTATTTACTTTATTGGGATGATTCTGTCTTTAAAATCTTTATTTAATTTATTTTTCTTTGTTATGTATTGCTTTTTTTTTATTTATAATATTACTTTTGTTTTCAAATACTATCATATTTTTCTAAATTTAATACATAAATAGCATGGCGAATTATGAAAATTCTAACAGCGAGGAAATGAAAGCACGCATACAAACGCTTGTTCAGATTAAAGCGCTTGGTAGCGTCAATAAGTTTTCCGCAATGTCTAATGTTAGTCGGCAGTCGCTCTATGACTACTTCAATGGCAAAATAAACTACCTCAGTATACCTGCCATCATTACGCTCCTCAATTCCTATCCCGAATTGTCTGCCGAGTGGCTCTTGCGTGGTGTCGGCGATATGAATAAAAACAATGTGCCGGTAACTCCCGTAGAAGAGAATGTTGAAAAGGATTCGCCCGAACTCTCTTCTTCTAACGAGTTGTTAAAGCGTGTCGCCGATAGAGACGAGATTATCAAAGATTTGCGTACACAACTTGCCATCAAAGACAAGCAGCTTGAGGCGAAAGACAAGCAACTCGAAGCACTTATATCGGTACTCGGAAAATAAAATATAAAATTTTGACTTTAAAATATTTAGTCGAAACTAAAAGCGAATTTGTCTCGAAGATAATTCCCATATTCGTATTTCTTTTGGGTGGTTATTGTCGTGCGCAGGTTGTTGTGCCCGATGTCTCTGTGCCACTTGTGACTCTATCTCCCGTTACGCCAGAATTTTACGAAGATGAATTGTCGACTTCGTACTTTGCGTATCCCGATGAGGTTTTAATATCCTTTCTCGACTCCACTGCTTTCCGCGAAGATTATTCCGATGGCACGACTTTCTGGTCGGTGGCTTTTCATGCTGACGGAGCTCTCAGTATGAATATTCTGTTCTCCGACGTCAACATTCATCCTTCTGCCGAACTTAGTGTCTACTCGCCTGCTTCGCACACGTCCTACGTCGTCGACGTACAAGACAATGGTTGGGCAAACTCCGAAATTGTAGCAGGAGAAGATATCGTTGTTCGCTATGTCGGACCAACCAATCCTGCGCCACATTTTTGCATACGCTCGGTTTGTAAAGGTTTTCGACATGTCGAATCGGTCAGTCAAGATTTCTTCAATAAGGCCACTCCTGGTGCCTATGGCTCTTCGGCTTCGTGCAATGTCCCAGCCTCGTGTAGCACACTCGTCCCCGACCTTGCTCGTGCCGCGTGCCGACTCATAATCAATGGCACTTGGCTCGGCTCCGCAATGCTCATCAACAACACTCGTGCCGACTATGACCCACTTATTCTCACGTCTGCACATGTGCTCGACCGTTTACCTCTGAAAACCTGTAAAGCTTTGTTTGGGTTCTCCGAACCTCTTTGCCGGCAGACCTACGTAAACAAAGGCATTCAGACCATAAGTGGTGCCACTATTGTTGCTTTCGACGAAACGTCCGATATGGCTGTTTTGCGTCTTTCCGAAGCTCCGTCCAATCTTTGCATGCCATACTGGGCAGGTTGGTCTCGCTCCAGTGCCCCGCAAGGTCCGTTCGTATGCTTTCACCATGCCTATGGCGATGCGCTCAAAGTGTCCACTGCATCATCTGTTACAATGGGCGAAAGCTACACCGCTGGGCGCACAGCTAATAGCAACAAAGCGTTTCGCTCTTCGTTCCATTGGCTCGTCTCGCGGTGGGACAATGGCACCACACAATCTGGCTCGTCGGGCTCTGCTCTCCTCGATGCCAGCGGACGTGTAATCGGTGCACTGACAGGTGGGCTTGCCACGTGTGCCAATCCTGTCGACGACTATTTTTGGCAACTCGGTAAGGCTTGGACTCTGCCCATCGATAGTGTCGTCAGTGGGACTGCACCACTTTCCGAAGTTCTCGACCCCATCGGCTCCAACGTCATGTTTATTGATGGCTTAGAATATACGTCTCCTCAGTGTACTATTCAGCACATCAATAATTTTGTGCCCACAACAGATTCTGTTTATAGCACCACAACTGCCACCCTCAATACCTCTTCTCTGGTCATCACACAGCCCATTCTCGCCACCTCCGATTGTTACCTCAATTCGCTTGTGATTTATTCTCATAGTGTTTTTTGCGAGAAGACGGGTGACGATGGACCACAATTCTCAGTCTGTGTCTCCAACACATATCCTACTTCCGACTCTGTCTTTTATGCCGATATGCTCCGCGTCTTCAATGCCGACAATGTTGTCGAACTCGAAGCTCAAACATCTACAAAACTTTCCAAAGGTCTTAACTATATCTCGCTCTCTGTCAGCAACTTATCTACTAACGACTACCTCCGTTTGCCGACAATTCCAACAACTACGACCGATGAAGAATGTCACCTTACAACAGGCGGAAGTACAGTAGCTCTTGCTAATCAAAAAATAATGCTGACACTCAACGTGTGTAGTTTGCCCGACTCTGCAACAATAAAAGTTTGTTCACGTAACATTACCATGAAGGTCTATGACAATTGCGTTCATGTCTCTGCAGATCGCATAGCGCAAGTCTCATTCTTCGACCGTAGTGGACGCCTTTTCGGGCAATACGACTACGATGGACTCGATGAGGTGGCGGTCCCAACCATCGCTTGGGCGCGTGGTCTCTATATCGCACGTGTTCGATACTCACAAGGTGTCGAATCATTTAAAATACTCGTTAGATAGTTGTAGTATTTAACATCTTTGTTTAATTTTATGGCATAGAATTTGAATCAATTAGAATATATTAACATAAAATAGCCTATGAAGCATCGGTACTCATTTTTTTGATATACGAACATATAATCATTATAAAAATGAGTGCAAATCTTTGCTCTTTGTCCGACGAGCAACTCGTTTTGGCATATAGGTTGGGAGACGAAAAGTCTTTCGAAATCCTCGTCAACCGTCACTATAACAGTCTTCGACATCTCGTAACATGGCGCACTGGCAATAGCTATATAGCCGAAGAGTCTGTTCAAAATGCTTTCGAAAGGGTCTTGAACATGCTTAAAAAGCATAAATATGCCGAACAAGGTAAGTTCTTCCCTTGGCTAAAAAATATAGCTTGCAATCAAGCCATAGATCTTGTCCGACGTCAGAAAACACGTAACAAACACATAGTCTTCTTCGAGGCTAATCCCAATCTAACCGAAGACAATTCACGCTTCTCTCTCTCCGACAAGATTGAGTTTGAGTCGCAAATTGAAGATGTCCTTCGTTTGGTCAACAATCTTCCTATCAAACAAAAAGAAGCAATTCAAATGCGTCTTGAAGGCAAATCATATCAAGACATTGCCGTCGAGAAAGGCATTCCTCTCAACACAGCCCTCGCTCGTGGGCACAACGCCGTCAATAGCCTAAAAAAAATATACAACGCACAATGATTATCGACTGGAGCTACATAGACGATGCGTCCAATGGCAATCCTGTCCTTCGACTCGAATTGCTACGCTTATTGCGTGTTCAGGTCGTCTCTGCTCCCGACGAACTCTCCCGACTCGTTTCCTCGTCAGACTACGAAGCCCTTTCAGCCCTCGCTCACAAATACAAGTCAACAGCGCGCACCATTGCCAATACACCACTAATCGAAGCCCTTTTGCAAATAGAAAACAATTGCAAAAAAATAATCTCGCTCCGTCAAATCGCACAAAACACCGCTTTCGCTAAGTCGTTTATTATAAGTCCTTTAACCGAAAACGAAACCACTGACAACGAAAAACAATGCCTCTCCAATATACAAGATCAGATAAAAATTTGTAAATTGCAGTGCAAATCTGTGGCGCAACAAGTCGATGCCGAAATAGATCGCATTTCGCCCGACGTCGAACCATAGCAAACTAACGTAGCACACTCATAATGGCATACTACAATGATTGACATTAAAAAGAATCTTGCAGGTATAGTAATAACTCCGGTCGAAATCGACCGCCTAACCGTTACCAATGCTGGTGTCCTCAAAAAGGCCCTCGCACAACAATTTTCCTCTGGCTCTTGCAACATCTATCTCGATTTGCAGAACATAAAATATATGGACTCCACTGGTGTCAGCGTACTTATCAGTGGTGTCAAGTCTTCGCGTGAGCAGAGCAGAAACTTCATCCTCAAAAACGTTCAACCAGACGTTATGAAGCTTCTCTCTCTTATGAAAATCGATAAGATTATTGACATAGAGTAATATCGACGGCGTCAGCTCGTCCCATACCCATAATATCCAAGCTCCAAGACTGCCAATATCTTGGAGCTTTGTCTTTATAAAATATTTATGGCCGACAACTATTTAGAACGCAAGTTTGAAGAACATCTACGAACGTCGTATCCGCCTGCCACGCGACGCTATGCTCATCGTCCCACAAAACATGTTGTCGTTCTTGCCGACGACAACTCAGCCGTTGCATTTTCTGTCGCCAAGCAAATGCGTATTGCTGGTCACAACGTTACGCTCGTCGACAACAATCGTTCAAAAGAAGACTGCTCCAAAATCGGAGTCAATAATACTCTTTTGCAACCCGATGTCATCGATTCTCTTAATATCGAGGCTGTCAATCGTGGACCCATCGACTTCATCATTGTCTGTATGGCAACCCTCCCATTCGAACTTTTCAACGTCGCATATAGCTATATGCTCAACGTGTCTTCTTTAGGCAAAAAAATGGTATGTTGTGTGCAATCTGATAACCTCACTGCCAACGATGTAGACAATCTCTTCTTGCAAATCAACACTGCTGCTCGAAGTGTTGCAAAAAACACCCTTCGACTCAATGCCGTTTCCTACTCTGCCGTTTCCGAATATACTCTTCTTGAAGTGGCTCAAATAATACGTTTCCTCTGCGAGGATAGCTCCTCAGCCATGCATGGTAACCATATAAGCCTATAATTTTTAAGTCATTAGTCGCTTCCTATCGTAGTGTATTTAATACTTACAATGACGTTTTGACCATCACTAAACCAAAAATTAAGTAAATTAGCCAATCTATTTACTCTTCAAGATTCGACAATGCGACAACCTTTCGTATTATCTCTTCTCATAGCTCTGCAATTTCTTTTGCTCACAACCCCTGTCTTCGGACAAGTAGTCCCATCGGGATATAACAAACAAATCTCTCTCGGCGGTGAAGACGTCTACCTCTTTTCACAGTCTTCCCAGCCAACCATGTCGCTCACGCTTTCCGAGTCCACAAGTTTTGTGTGGATTCTCGATTCCGACACCATTCGTACAACCACTGGCACAACCGACACGCTAATTGTCGAAAATCCGGGATTGTACACCCTTAAAGCTGGTTCCAATACCTATACCATGCGTTGGTTATCCCCAATCATTGAGTCCGCTCAAATCGTTGTCGACTCAGCCACCTGTGAAGCCGTATACGTCAGCAGTTCAATGATTTACGAACCCATTGTCCTTAATTCCGTCACTGCTCAACAATCATTCTCCTACGATTGGATCTTTGCCGACACTCTCGAACATCAAACCAAACGTCCCTACACCCAGTTTGATGAGATCTACGAGCAAGGCATCCTCCAATTGCAGATAACCAACCTTGCTGGCAACACCTTCGTGGTCTCCGATACCATTGTCCCCGTAGCTGTCAAAGCCGCTCTTTCCTACGAAAGCCGAAAAGAAAATGCCGACAACGAAGCCGTCGTCTCTGGTGAAGCCATCTCGTCTCCTGCCGAAATAGTTTTTACTAATAAGTCCGAAGGCGCATTCACAGTCAGTGAATGGCAGATTGGCAACCTCACAAGGCTCTACGACCGCGACCCCATATACCAATTCCAACAACCAGGCACATACACCGTTAGCCTTGTAGTGACTAACGAACTATCGGGCTGTCAAAGCATCGACAGCACAACGCAAATCACAGTTAGCGAAGCTGCTCTCGGCTTCCCAAACGCTTTCACTCCCAATGGTGATGGCGTCAACGATGTCTTCAAGCCTGCTTTCCGTTCGCTCAAATCCTTCGAGCTGACAATCTTCAATCGTTGGGGACGTAAGGTCTTCTCCACCTCAAGCCCAACCGATGGATGGGATGGTACAATTAACGGACGCGATGCCGCAGCTGGCACATACTACTACTACGCCACTGCCGAAGGCTACGAAAAAGACGTTTCTTTTATCAGGCATGGCTCAGTAAGCCTTATTCGCTAACCATGCAACAATAGACGCTCAAAATGACGACAAATAACAACATATCCAACGCCTCTGCCGAAACATTGCAAGACGAAGAACTTGCTCGTCAGATGGTGCAAGACATCATAGCTCGCAACCCACGTTGTCGTAAAGACGAAGGCTCTGTTCAGATGATAAAAAAAGCTTTCGAACTTGCCAACGATGCCCATCGTGGCATGCGCCGACGTAGTGGTGAGTTATACATCTTTCACCCGGTCTCCGTTGCTCGCATAACAGCCGAAGAAATAGGTCTTGGCGCCACCAGCGTCTCCGCAGCCCTCCTCCACGATGTTGTTGAAGACACCGAGTTTACACTTCAAGACCTCGAAAAACTTTTCAGCCCCAAGGTCGCTCAAATTGTCGACGGTCTTACCAAGCTCGAAAACATCATCGACCAACAAGAGTCTCTTCAGGCCGAAAACTTCCGTAAGCTACTCATGAGTATGATAGAAGACGCTCGTGTCATACTCATCAAGATTGCCGATCGCTTACACAATATGCGCACGCTCAACTCTATGCCAGAACACAAGCGCTATCGCATTTCTGCCGAAACTCTCTATATATATTCGCCAATCGCCTACCGACTCGGACTCTATGCCATCAAGTCCGAACTCGAAGACCTAAGCCTTAAAAACGAGCAACCTAAAGTCTACGAAGAGATATATAATCGACTCCAAACATATAAGCGCGACTACGAAAGTGTCATTCAAAGCGTCGAAAGCCCCATTCGCGCTGCTCTCGACAACGCTGGCTACCACTACGACATAAAGGCGCGCACCAAGTCCATCTATTCCATCTGGAAAAAGATGCAAAACAAGGGCGTTCAGTTCGAAGAAATATACGACATCATTGCCATGCGTATTGTCTTCCAACCGAAAGAAGGACTGCAAGAAAAAACACAGTGTTGGGACATATATAGCATGATAACAGGTCTTTTCCGTCCCAATCCAGACCGACTTCGCGACTGGGTCAGTACACCCAAAAGCAACGGATACGAAGCCCTTCACACCACAGTTATGAGCCCTCGTGGGCGGTGGGTCGAAGTTCAGATTCGTTCCGAACGTATGGACGAAGTCGCCGAGCGTGGACTCGCTGCCCACTGGAAATACAAGGGTAACACCGACTCAAACAAAAAAGGCGACACAGAAATAGATGCTTGGCTCGAAAGTCTACGCCATATTCTCGATACCGCCACGCAAAACTCCATGGAGTTCTTCGACACATTCAAACTCAACCTATTCTCGCAAGAACTTATGATTTTTACACCACAAGGCGAAATGCGTTCGATGCCTATTGGCTCTACTGCACTCGACTTCGCTTTCGAAATACACTCCAACGTCGGCTTTCACTGTATCGGTGCCAAGATAAACTACAAACTCGAACCGCTAAGCTACGTCCTCAAAAGTGGCGATCAGGTAGAAATAATTACAAGCGAAAACCAGCGTCCGCACTACGAGTGGATAAACTTCTGCACCACCGCCAAAGCACGTGCTAACATAAAAGAAGCATTCAAAAATGAGCGTCGACAAATAATAGAGACGGGCGAGAAGATGGTTAGCGACGAACTTGCCAAGTATAAGCTAACAATCAACGCTCGTATCCTCCGCAAGATGCTTACGCATTATCATTTCGACAATCGAGAGGATCTCTACTACGCTATCGGAAATAAAAGCATCGCCATCAACGACCTTGAAAAAAATCTGCGTCAGAAGTCTGGCAATCGCCTAATCCGTATATGGAATCTGAGCTTCGGTTCGTCGCATTCTCATAGCGACTACGACGAAGACGATGTTGTAGCATTGCCCAAAAACAAGAATATAGTCCTCTCCGACGACGAAAAACAACAGCAATATGTCATAGCTCCATGTTGCCATCCCATCCCCGGAGATGATGTCGTTGCCTATGTCGACGAGACAGGCTCCATAACCCTCCATAGTCGCTCTTGCATACAAGCCCTACGGCTCATGAGTAGCCATGGCGACAGAATTGTTGCAGCACAGTGGCAAAGTCATAAGGTCATGTCTTTCCTCGTCGAAATCGAGATGAACGGCATCGACCGTCAAGGTCTCGTGTCCGAAATTACTGGCATAATCTCGCAACAACTGCACGTCAAAATGCGTTCAGTCTCTTTTGAAACTCACGACGGCATTTTTGTCGGCAATATATTCCTCTACATCTACGACGCTCACGACCTTCAAGTCCTTCTCGACAAAATTCGCAATGTCAAAGGCGTCTATAACGTCCTTCGCAAAGAACATTCAGCCAATAAATAATATCCCATGGACCTCTTAAAAAAAATAGACGACACCCGAGGTGGTACCCTCGGCAAATATCAAGATGTGGCTCACGGATATTTCGTCTTTCCAAAGCTCGAAGGTGAGATAGGACCGCACATGAAGTTTCGCGGCAAAGATGTCGTCAACTGGAGTCTGGAAAACTACCTCGGCTTAGCCAACGCACCCGAGGTTCGCCTCGTCGACACGCAGTCTGCAGCCCAATGGGGACTCGGATACCCAATGGGGACTCGCATAATCTCTGGTCAGACATCCCTTCATGAGGAACTCGAAGAAGACCTCGCCCGATTCCTCGACAAAGAAGACTGTTTCGTGCTCAACTTTAGATCGGAAGAGCGTCGTGTAGGGAAAGAGTGTAGATCTCGGTG
>CALAVC010000147.1 GCA_937892095.1 uncultured Bacteroidales bacterium
TAAGCGTATCTACGTTATATCGTTTAATTAACGCAGGAGCTATAAGCATCCGTAACATAGATTTACACGAAAAGGTATCAAGAAAGATCCCAACAAAGAAGCGGAAATCCAAGGATGCTTACGCTGTATTATCAAAGGAAAAGATTGGTCATTTATGGTCAGATTATTTAAAGTATACGAGTAAACATGATGTAATGACTGTTGAGCAAGATTGCGTTGAAGGGTTGAAGACTGATAACGCTACACTTTTAACGCTTCATTGGAGACAATTACACACTCAAATAGCAATAATAATGGATAAGCAAGATTCTGAACACATAGTAGAGGCACTGGATAAAATAGAACAAGCTTTAGGTACAGAATTATTTAAGCAATGTTTCCCAGTCATCTTAACTGATAATGGTCATGAATTTATTAATAGTGAAGAAATACAAAAAATATCTTCTAATATAAATATTTTTTATTGTCACCCTTATTCAAGTTTTGAAAAAGGAAGTATAGAAAATAATCATGAATTAATTCGGAGAGTAATACCAAAAGGAGTATCATTGAAAATATATACACAGGAAGAACTTAATTTACTATGTTCCCATATTAATAGTTTATATAGAGAAAGTTTAAATAGTAAGTGTCCATTTGATTTAATAGATAAATATATTCCAATAGGCAAAATTAACGAATTAGGTTTAACTAAAATTAATCCTCTAGAAGTTTCTCTAATACCAGAATTACTTGGAGATAAAAACATTAATAATATCAAAAAATATCTTGATAAAAATGATATAAAAAAAGCAAATATATCATTCTTAAATGAAGATTAAAAAAATGGACATTACTTTCAGAATTGGAAAAATTTGAAAAAAATCGGTACTTTTTTTGATACCGATTTTTTCTTGACATTACTTTTAGACTTTAAATACTGGAAAAATCAGTTTCCATTACTTTTAGAAGTCACCTATATGGCAGAAATTAGACATATAGCCATATATGGCAAGGGCGGAATAGGCAAGTCTACTACTACGCAGAATCTTACTGCAGGGCTTGTAGAGCACGGCAAAAAGGTGATGGTGGTGGGGTGCGACCCCAAGGCAGACTCCACACGTTTGCTACTTGGAGGGCTTGCTCAGAAGACAGTCCTTGACACCATTCGTGATGAAGGTGAGGACATTTCGCTTGACAGAATAATGAAGACTGGTTTTGGTGGCACGCGTTGTGTGGAGTCTGGCGGACCAGAGCCCGGTGTTGGTTGTGCAGGTCGAGGTATTATAACGTCCATCAATATGTTGGAGAACCTTGGCGCGTATACTGACGATCTTGACTACGTGTTCTATGATGTTCTTGGCGACGTGGTCTGTGGTGGGTTTGCAATGCCAATTAGAGAAGGCAAAGCCAAAGAAATATACATTGTTGCATCTGGCGAGATGATGGCCCTATATGCAGCCAACAACATTGCCAAGGGCATCAAGAGGTATGCTAAGACTGGTGGAGTGCGTCTTGGAGGCATAATCTGTAATAGTCGTAATGTTGACCACGAGCTGGATCTTCTGCGTGCGTTCTCGGCAGAGTTGGGTACAAAATTGATCTACTTTGTTCCGCGTAACAACATTGTTCAGCATGCCGAGATTCATAAGCAGACGGTGATTGAGTATAAGCCCGAATCGGGTCAGGCTCAGGAGTATCGCAATCTGGCTAAGGCAGTGATAGACAATGATAGTTTTGTCATTCCGACGCCTATGACACAAGAGCGGTTGGAAGAAATTTTGATGGAATATGGCTTTATGGAGGTTGCAGACGACTACAAAATATAATCGTATTGGCAATGGCATATAAGATAGCCGTGGCATCATCGGACGGGAATGTTGTAGATCTACATTTTGGTAGTACATCATTTTTTAGAATCTATACTGTCGATGGACTCAACTATTCCTTTACAGAGGTTAGGGCAGTGGAGGGTGTAGAAACTAACAACCAAGACAAATGTCAGGATCGTTGTCATGATGGTCATGGGAGAGGTTGTGGAGATGGTTGCCACACTTTGGGAGGTAGGCAACACTCTGTTGAAATAATTTCTGATTGCAGAGCTGTTGTCGCAGCTAAGATTGGTAGGAACATTTTGAAACAATTGGAGTCGAAGGCCATTTCGGCTTTCGACATACAGATGAATGTTGAAGAGGCTCTGTCAAAAATCATAGCTTATTACCATAAAACAGACAATAGGAAATATAGATTACAAACAGAATAATTTTTATGGCAAATATACATCAATCAATAGCAGAATTGGTGGGCAGAACACCATTGTTGCAACTCAATGGATATAATAGAGCGAAGCAACTATCGGCCAACATCATTGGCAAGTTTGAACTCTTTAATCCGAACCAAAGTGTGAAAGACCGCATAGCACTTGCGATGGTCGAAGAAGCTGAGCGCACAGGAAAGCTCCAGAAAGGCGACACGATAATTGAGCTCACAAGTGGCAACACGGGGGTCGGTCTTGCGGCCATTGCAGCAGCCAAGGGATACAAGTTCAGAGTGTATATACAAGACCAAGTGTCCAAAGAGCGTTTCCAAGTCATTCATGCTTTGGGTGGCGAGACAGTAAAATTGTCGGAAGTCCCTGAGGTCGTAGAGGTCTTTGAAAAATATGGTCCGGACTTTATAAAGTGTGTAGAGGCCATAGAGCGTCATGTTTCGGGCGAGAAGAATGTTTGGTTTGCAGATCAGACGCGCAATCCACAGAACCCCAACATCCATTATCGTACAACTGGACCTGAAATTTGGCAAGACACGGATGGGCGAGTAGATGCATTTGTTGCTTGTGTGGGTACAGGCGGTACTCTGTCGGGTGTTGGTAACTATTTGAAGAAGCATAATCCTGACGTGAAGATATATGGCGTTCAGCCAACAGAAGACTCATTTCAGTCGCCGGAGCGCCCAGAACAAGAAGAAATTACAGGTGTGCATCCGTTTGAAAACACAAAGGAAGAATATATTCCAGCCAATCTTGACCGAACTGTTTACGACGGCTATTTTGAGGTGCATACCAATCAGGCCTACGAGGCAGCACGTCTTCTTGCAAAGAAAGATGGCATTTTAGTAGGGGCATCGTCTGGGGCGGCTCTGTATGCAGCAACGCAGTTGGCGTCGAGAGACGAATTTAGGAGGAAAAATATAGTTGTGCTCTTGCCCGATACAGGATTGAGGTATTTGAGTACACATCTCTTTGAAGAATAGGGGGGGACGCTTTATGCCACAAAATGTAAACCTAAACATGACCACCGTCGAAAACCGAGAATTGCGTCTGGGTACAATAATCGGTTGGGATGGTTCGGCTAGCGAACTCGTAAGCCAATCGGCATACGACGAACGTAGTTTGAAGAAGCATGGTGGTTGTCAGAAAAGAGGACAGGGGTGTAAGCTCTGTGAAATACAGAGTCCTCTAAATCAGGAAACTATGTGTTCCAACGCCATCGTGCAGTGCCAGATTGGTAATTTGACAGATTGCGTGCTTATAACGCATGCTCCGATAGGTTGTAGTAGCGAAGACGCAAAGTTCAATCTTACTATGCACATGGGTTTGGCTCGACGCGGCAAGCCTCAGCAAAACACACTTTGTATGAGCACCAATCTGGGAGAGAAAGACATGGTCTTTGGCGGAAGTGCCAAGCTACGCAAGGCAATACTTTTGGCAAAAGAGCGTCATAACCCTAAGGCAATATTTATTGCAATGGCTTGTCCTACAGCCATTACGGGAGAAGACATAGACAGCGTTGCCGAAGAGATGGAAGCAGAGGTCGGAGTGCCTGTTGTCCCACTGCATTGCGAGGGCTTTCGCAGTAAGCATTGGAGTACGGGGTTCGACGTGGCCTTTCATGGTGTGTTGAGGCAAATTGTCGAGCGTCATCCGACCAAGAAACAAAAAGACCTAATAAACATCGTAGCGTTGTGGGGTAGTGATTGGTTTACGGATATGCTGAAGCCTCTTGGGTTGAGAGTCAATTATTTGCTCGACTGTGCATCGTATGAAGAGATAAGACAAGCCTCGGAAGCTGTTGCCACGACAACTTTTTGCGAGACTTTGGGTGGCTACATGGGTGCGGCTCTCGAACAAGAGTTTGGTGTGCCACAGATTGATGCCCCACAACCCTATGGCATTCGAGGTACAGACGCATGGCTTAGGGCTATTGCCAAAGTCGTCGGGAAAGAAAAGGAGGTGGAAGCCTACATTCAGAGCGAGCATGAGCGCATTGCTCCCAAGTTGGCAGAATATAGAGAATATTTCAAGGGCAAGTATGGAATGGTACTTACGGGTTCGGCCTACGCTCACGGACTAATCAGTGTGTTGGCTGAGCTTGGCATCAAGAACGAAGGAGCTCTTGTTTTCCACCACGACCCCATATATGACGGAGCAGGAGAAAATCAGGATACCCTAAAACAGTTGGTTGAGACCTACGGCGACATTCCACACTATACCGTCAGCAAGACACGTGCATTCCAATTGCCTCAGTTACTTAGGCGCATAAAAGCAGACTTTTTGATAATACGTCATCCGGGTTTGGCCTCGGTGGCGGGACATCTGGGTGTGCCAACACTTGCTCTTGGCGACGAACACATCCCAGTTGGATATGACGGCATTTTGCGCATGGGTGAAATACTTGTGGGTGTGTTGGCTCGCACAAAGTTCAACAAGATGCTACAACGACATGTGAGTCTTCCTTACAACGATTGGTGGTTTAGTCAAAACGACCCATTTGTACTATCGAACAACAAGGATGTCTTTAAAGATATTGAAGAAAAACTTGGACAGTAAGCCTGCAAATAATGGAACAAAAGAAGAAAAATAGTGGCGTAATCTCAGATGTCAGATACGCATGTGCTGTTGGTGCAACAAATACGGTTGTCGCCATCAAAGGAGCTGTGCCAATAGCTAATTGTTCTCCGGGTTGCCAACTTAAGACTACTGCAATGTTGACTTTCGAGAATGCTTTTCAGGGTAGCATTGCAGCAGGTGGTGGGAATATGCCCAGTGCTAATGCGACGGAGAATGACGTGGTTTTTGGTGGTGTAAAGACTCTTGATAGCCTCATAAAGTCTACTCTCAAAATATATAGGGGCGACTTATTTGTTGTGCTGACGGGGTGTACGGGCGAGCTCATAGGCGACAACGTGCCAGACCTTGTCCGCACCTATCAGGAGGCAGGATACCCAATAGTTTATGCCAATACGCCCGGTTTTAAGGGGAATAATCTTTTTGGACATGAGGAGGTAGTGAATGCCATTATCGACCAGTATGTGGGAGAATACAAAGGTGAAAAACAAAAAGGTTTGGTAAACCTTTGGTTTGAAACGCCCTATTATAATCATAATTGGCGTGGCGACTATCAAGAACTTGCTCGAATTTTGCGTGGTGCAGGCTTGGAGGTCAATATCCTTTTTGGTCCAGAAAACGAAGGTGTCGAAGCTTGGAAAAAGATTCCGAAGGCGCAATTTAATTTGGTGGTTTCGCCATGGGTCGGAGTCCGCAATGCCGAGCATCTGCAAAAGAAATATGGTCAGCCATTTCTACACATCCCCGAAATACCAGTGGGCGAAGAGGCAACAAGCAAGTTTATTAGGCAGGTCGTAGAATTTGCAGGGATAGATAAGGGTCCATCAGAAACTTTCATACGCGAAGAGGCTAAGGTCTACTACTATTACTTGGAACATTTTTCTGAATTTTTCGCAGAATACTGGTATGGCATGCCAAGTGAGTTTGCCATTGCTGCAGATGCTGCTTATGCGTTGGCATATACCAAATTTCTTGCAGATCAGGTTGGTCTAATCCCGAAGCGTGTCGTCATAACAGATAACACCCCACAAAAATTTCAGCCAGCCATTGTCGACTATTTCAAAAACAATATATCTGAAGGTGTAAGTGTCGATGTCGATTTTGAAGTCGATGGCTACGAGGTTGAAAAAATGATAGAAAGCGTAGACTTTAAAGCTGGAAAGCCACTTATTCTCGGTTCGAGTTGGGAACTCAATCTTGCCAACAAGAAGAATGCGCTGTTCTTCGAAGTGTCTACACCATCTTCAGAGACGCTTGTGATAAATCGTTCGCACATCGGCTATCGGGGTGCATTGCAGTTGCTCGAACGCATTTATAGTACTTCGGTTGGAGGTAAGTAAAAATTAGACTTCACTATAAAGTTATGGCAACAGACCTAACAAATAGCAACGTAGCCGTCCGTGAGACAAGAATAGGCTCCATAACTGGCTACATCGGGACACTGAGCGACCTTGCAAGTCAGTCGCAGTGTGGCACTTTAAAAGGTTGTTCGAGATGTTTTTCGCAGTCGAGCACATGCTTGTCGTTGTGTGCACTCAGTCAGCTCGCCAGCATTCGCGACGTGGCAATAATTCACCACGGACCATCTGGTTGCTCTGTGACAGGCTCTAACAGCTATTACATGTCGAAAGTCATGGCACGAAAACGTGGCGTTACGTCAGATACTGTCTATGTGGGTACAGATATGAACGAACATGACACGATATTTGGTTCCACTGACAGCTTGCGGAATATTATTCTTGAGACCATCAGACGCTATCGTCCGAAGGCAATTTTTGTGTCGAGCAGTTGTGCCACAGGCATCATTGGCGAAGATATAGATAGTGTTGTCGAAGATGTGAGGAGCGAGGTCGACGTGCCAGTTGTGGCAGTCCATTGCGAGGGCTTTAAGTCGAAGATTTGGGCAACAGGCTTTGATATTTCAGACCATGCAGTGTTGCAAGGCATAGTTCGTGAGGCTCGGAAAGATGCTCCAAAGAACAACAAAGTAAATTTCAAGAACTTCTTTGAATCTGCACGACCAGAGATTATCGAAATGTTCAAAGAGTTTGATCTCGAACCAGTCTTTTTATACTGTAACTCGACAGTTGAGGAGCTATCGACAATGTCTGAAAATCTTGCCACGACGTGTATCTGTGGCACGTTGGGCAATTATCTTGGCAATGTTTTGGAAGAAAAATACGGAGTGCCCTATGTGCGTAGTATCAATCAGTGTGGCATTACGGGTTTCGAAACATGGCTTAGAGCTCTGGCTAAGGCAACACATCGAGAATCGCAAATCGAGAGCTACATTGCACGTCAGCGCGAAATATATATGCCCAAGATTGAGGCAGTAGCCAAAGAACTACGAGGACTAACAGCTGTGATCGGAATGGGACCTGGCTACACCTTCGAAGTCTCGCGTGTCCTCGACGAGCTAGGTATAAAGGTCGTTTGGGCTCTTGCATGGCACTACGACAAGAAATATGAGAATGGCGACGTACCACCTTCTATGAAATATCTGCTCGACAATGGTGTTGACTTCGAGACGTCGGTGGCCGACCAGCAAAACTATGAGGTGATGAACATCCTTCATGAGTATCAGCCCGATATGTATCTGTCGCGCCATCCGGGTTCCACTGTTTGGGCAATAAAAAATGGTACTCCCGCCATCTATGTGGCCGATGAGTATATGATTTTCGGCTACAAACATACATTGGAGTTTGCCAATTCCATTCTCGATACTGTGCGCAATAGGAGCTTTGAAACCAATCTTGCTAAGCGCACACGTCTGCCCTACACGCAGTGGTGGTATCAACAAAATGTAGATAAGTTTTTTGAAGAAACTAAGTAATGGCTAAGATATTAGACAAGCAAAGATATAAGTGTGCCCTCGCTGCCATGCAAAGTGTTCAGGCTATAGAACGTGCATGCCCCATTCTACATTCAGGACCCGGATGTGCCCAGAAGCTATCAGATTCCACTGGCAGTTCTGGCTACCTATCTCCGCAAATTTTCCCTTGTACATCTATAAATGAAAAAGATGTCGTCTTTGGCGGTGTCAAAAAGCTTGAGACCACAATAGCTAATGCCCTAAAAGTAATCGATGCCGATCTGTTTGTTGTCATGACTGGTTGTATCCCCGAAATTACAGGCGACGATGCAATGGAAGTGGTCTCTCGGTTTCAAGATGACGGAGCACCAGTTGTTTTTTCTTCCATGGCTGGCTTCAAAGGCAACAACTATCGCGGACACGAGCAGCTAATCGACTCCATTGCAAATCAGTTTATGCAAAGTGGCAATGTCGAAAAAGGGCTTGTTAACATTTGGGCAGATATGCCATATCAAGACTTGTTTTGGCTTGGCAACATTCGCGAATTGGAACGACTGCTACGTGAGATAGGTCTCAGACCAAACACCATCTTTGGCTACCAAAGGGGTGTTGAAAACATCAAGATGGTGTCACGTGCAGAGTTTAATCTACTAGTCTCACCATGGCTTGGGCTTCAGAATATGAAGACGCTCGAAAAACGTTTCGGGACTCCATTCTTGCACTATCCAATCTTGCCTGTCGGAGCAACAGAAACGAGCAAATTCTTACGTACTGTGGGTGAATTTGCTAAAATAAGTAGTGAGAAAGTCGAGGCGGTAATCAAAGAGCATGAAGACTATTTCTACTATCTCATATCGCGATACGCTGACCTCTTTCTTGAAAACAGAGTCATCAACAAGCAGTTCTCTGTTGTTGCAGATGCTCACTATGCTCTTTCGTTTACCAAGTTTTTGGTCAACGACTTGGGGCTAATTCCTGCAAAACAATTCGTTACCGATGACACGCCCAAACACCTGCAAGAGGCTATCCGTGCAGAATTTCAAAACCTCAACTACGGCATTAAAGCCGATGTTGACTTTCAGACCGATGGTTTCAAAATCCACGAAGACATAAGGCAACACGACTACCATGGCTATCCTCTTGTCTTGGGTGGTTATTACGAAAAAGAACTGACGGAGAGTCTGCATGGGAATTACCTCAACGTTTCATGGCCTTTCCTCGATAAGGTAGTCTTCGACAATTTTTATGTGGGCTATACTGGCGGAATCCGTCTGATTGAAGACATCTACACTGTTGCTGTAAGACGATTTAATTAAACACAGCCTCTTCGCATTCTTGCTAAGACTGGTCGCTTTTGAACTATAGTCACAACGATAGTGTGTGGCTATAGCTTTTGTTTTGTACTTACTTTACGTAAATCTCCAGCAGTCGCGCCTCTCCGTTGGTGCTGCTTATCTGTACATGCTCTGTAATTGCGGGTAGCATGCATGTCTCGCCCATTTGCAAGCTCTCGCCATCTACCATAGCCTCACCACTTACGCACATCAAGATAACTGCCGACCTATGGCGACTATAGTCGCGCATGGTCGTGCCACACACGCTAACTATTCCAGCCGAGAAATATTGACAATCAACCACCTCTGCTCGTCCGTTGACTATGGTGTCGTAGTGGCAGTGTCCAGAGTCGGTGTCGGTAAAGTGTAGGGCTTCTTTGGCTTCTGCTACGTGTAGGTCGCGTAGTTTTCCTGTCTTGTCGCGGCGGTCGTAGTCGTAGACTCTATATGTCGTGTCCGACGTTTGTTGCACTTCGGCCACCATAATACCCTTCCCTATGGCGTGTATGCGACCTGCTGGCATAAAATAGACTTCGCCTTCGCTTGCGTGATGTCTGCCCAATGCAGATTGGAACGTCCCATTGCGGAGCATTTTCTCATAATCGTCGGCCGTTATGGGGCGACAGAATCCAGTGGTCAGCACAGAATTTGGCTCAGCATGCATGACATACCACATCTCTGTCTTCCCATTGCTCAGACCTCGTCGGGCTGCCATTTCATCGTCGGGGTGTACTTGTATAGATAGGTCGTCGGCTGCGTCGATGAACTTTATTAGCAACGGAAATTCCGTTCCACAACGTTCGTATACTTCACGCCCTACAAGTTCTACACCATACGTCTTTAATGCGTGGCGCAAACTCAAACCTTTCAGTTCTCCATTAGCTATTATCGACACGTCTCCCTCTACCGACGATAGCTCCCAGCTTTCGCCACAGCACGTGCTATGCCCGATGGGCTTGCGTAGTTTGGTGCCCAACAACGTACCTCCCCAAATTTTATCTTTTAGGATTGGCTTGAATTTTATGGGGTATATTTTCATCGTGCTTTATTTGCTGACAAAAAACAGACCAATGAGCAACAAAGAAACTAAAAATTAACGAGAAAAGACTTTCGAGGTGTGCTTAACTTGCGTCTTGTTAAGATTATATAACGTTATGTGTGTTCATTTATTGTTTTACTTCGATTGATTTGGGGCAGACATTACGAATTTTTTGTCCTTTTCTGCCAAATGGAAGCAGAAAAAGTACAACTCCTCACCTACATTCCGTAAGTGAGGAGCTGTTTGTAGTGTTGTCTGCCGATGG
>CALAVC010000148.1 GCA_937892095.1 uncultured Bacteroidales bacterium
TGACGAGCCTCTGAGGGCGGTCGAGCCATGCTGCTGCCCACGTAGGGTCGTCGGCAAGTCCGCCACGTAAACCATGCTCTTCTATGTCGACCTCATCGAGCACATATAGTCCGAGGCTGTCGCAGAGTTCGTACCAACGTGGATGATTGGGATAGTGGCATGTGCGTACGGCATTTACGTTGGCACGTTTCATCAGTAGAATGTCTTGAAGCATGCCTTCTTCTGATACTACGTGTCCACTACGTGGGTCCATCTCGTGGCGGTTGACACCGCGCAAGCGTGTTGGGACGCCATTGACAAGTAGTTGTCCATTCGCTATCTCTACTGAGCGAAATCCGATGTTGAGTGTTGCTTTTTCGACAATGTTGCCGAGGCTATCGGCAAGTTTTAGTTCGAGACGATAGAGGTTGGGTGTCTCTGCCGACCATAGTTTAGGATTTTTTATGTCGGCATATAGCCATCCCCAAATGGGGTAGCCACGTTGGGGTGTGCGCTGATTCATTATGCCAGCTTTGTGTGCTTTGTTGAGCATAGTCATGACGTCAGCTTTCATGGTGTCGTGGGGGACTATCTGACCATTGGCGTCAAATAAGGTAGCTGAGAGTGTGTAGCCTTGTCCATTTTCTGAACCTGTTGCTACGACTTCGGGGTGAATGGTGAGACGTGCAGATTTGTAGTCGTCGGCAAGTTCGGTGCGAACACCGATGTCTTTTATCCTTATTTTTTCGGTGGCGAATAGGTATATATTGCGATGAATGCCTGCGAGTCGCCACATGTCTTGATCTTCGAGATAACTGCCATCGGAATATTTAAGAACTCTGAGGGCTACAAGATTGCTACCCGAGTGTAGATAGGGTGTCAAGCGAAATTCTGCGGGCTCCATGCTGCCTTGTGAATAACCGACGAACTGACCATTGATGTAGACGTAGACTGCCGACGATACTGCGCCAAGATGTATGTAGACTTCTTTGTCGGTCCATTCTTTGGGTAAGTCGAAAGTGCGTCTGTAGCAACCAGTCGGGTTGCGCTCGACGTAGGCCGTGTAGTTTTTTTTCGGCTCGCCCATGACACGTGGTGGGTCGACGAAGAACGTGTCGCTCGAGCTACTATATATTGGAGTGCCGTAGCCGAGCATCTCCCAATCTCCCGGGACGGCTATATTATCCCAATGTGAGTCGGAATAACTTGTGGCGAAGAAATTGTCGTCTTGTTCGTCTGGTATGGGTGTCCAACGAAACTTCCACTGACCGTCAAGACTAAGTGTCCGGTCGTTTGGAGTAGTTTGGTATGCTATAAAGTTGGCGTGTGGTGCTTCTCGATTGATTTGTAGTATTGTCTGATCTTCCCAAATGTTGTGGTTTGTGTCGAGTGTGTTTGTTTGCTCTTGTGTACAAGCAATTAGTGTCGGAAGGATGAGCAGTGTGTATATGTGTCGGAGGTTCATGTGTGGCGTGTGGTTATAGTCCAAAGCGTTCGAATATGGGTTGTAGGTCGAGTTCTGTTTGTACGTACACTTCGCGAGGTTTACTTCCGTTGACAGGAGAAACTATGCCCATACGCTCGAGTTGGTCCATTAGTTTTCCTGCTCGGTTGTAGCCCACTCCGAAGACACGTTGAATGTTGCTCGTTGAGCCTATTTGACTCTTGACAACCATTGTGGCCACTTCTTTTATCTTTGAGTCAAATTTGCCTGGCTCGTCGGTCGGGTCTACGGGTTGCCCGCCCTCGCCTATTATGCATTCTGGCAGTTCGTAGGCAGATGCGTAGCCACGTTGTTGGCTAATGAATTGAGTTATTTTTTCTACTTCGGGTGTGTCGACAAATGCGCATTGTACGCGTGTGGGTGTCATCTTGCCAGCAAGCAAGATGAGCATGTCGCCTCGACCGATAAGACCTTGTGCGCCCGGTTGGTCGAGGATTGTTTTGGAGTCGGTGCCACTGGCCACTTTAAAAGCGATGCGGCTTGGGAAGTTTGCTTTTATGACGCCCGTTATGATGTTGACAGATGGACGTTGCGTGGCCAAAATCATGTGTATGCCTACGGCGCGTGCTTTTTGGGCTATTCGTGCAATGGGCATTTCGACTTCTTTGCCCGCTGTCATTATGAGGTCGGCAAATTCGTCGATTATGACGATTATGTAGGGCATGTATCGATGCCCTTTTTCTGGGTTAAGAACTCGGTTTACAAACTTTTCGTTATACTCTTTTACTTGTCGCACTTTGGCAGCTTCGAGAAGTCGGTAGCGGTCGTCCATCTCAATGGTTAGCGAAAGGAGTGTGTTCTTGACCTTGTCGATGTCGGTGATGACGGCATCATCCTCGTCAGGCATTTTGGCTAAATAGTGCTTTTCGAGGACCTTGTATATGCTGAATTCGACCATTTTGGGGTCAATCATGACGAACTTGACCTGGGATGGGTGTTTGCGGTAGAGCAACGAAGTGATTATGGCATTCATGCCGACCGATTTGCCCTGTCCTGTGGCACCGGCAACAAGAAGGTGCGGAGTCTTGGCAAGGTCGAAAACGAAGGTGTCGCCAGAGATTGTTTTGCCGATGGCTATTGGCAGTTCAGCGTCGGAATCTTGAAAAGCTGAAGAGCGAATGACAGAGCGCATGCTGACTGTCTTCGGCTTGGCGTTTGGCACTTCAATGCCAATGGCTCCTTTGCCCGGAATGGGAGCTATTATGCGAATGCCAAGAGCTGCAAGGCTCATGGCTATGTCGTCTTGTAAGCCCTGAATTTTACTGATTTTTATGCCTGGTGCTGGGACAATTTCGTAGAGTGTAACGGTTGGACCTATTGTGGCTTTTATCTTGTCTATTTTTATCTGGAAGTTTTCGAGTGTGTGGATAATCTTCTCAATGTTAGAATTGAGTTCGTCATTGCTGACGTTGTCGTTGTCGCCACCGTAATCGTTGAGAAGTTCGAGTGTGGGAAATTCGTAGGTCGAAAGATCGAGAGTGGGGTCGTATTTTTAGACATCGAAGTAGACAAACCCGCTGCCGAAGATACTGA
>CALAVC010000149.1 GCA_937892095.1 uncultured Bacteroidales bacterium
GCATAGGCGCAAAAGAAGTTCGAGTCGTTGACCACGTGTAGGTCTACTGTCGGTCGGCGTCCGCCGTCGGTGCGCGTCAGTGCAAGCAAAAACTGTGGATTGTTGTCGTCGGCAGCGTCGGTTTCGTATTCGTAGACAGGTTCTTTCGGTGCGTCGGGTGTCGATTTGCTTGTGAGGAGTGGTATGGTTACGTTGTCTTCTTCTTCGTCGGGGTCGGTTGTTTCCTCGTCAGCCTTGATGCGCTCGCGCCAGCTGCCCGATGTGGGGAGTGGACGTTCTGCTTTTTTGCGCTCGGGTTCTTTATGCCCCATTGCCATTGTGCGGTCGTCTGTGTCGTTGACGCGCACCACTTCGCTTATTTGTGTTGGGATTTCGAAGCCATCGGCGTCTTCGACGTAGGCTATGCGACCTTCGATGCGTGACACGCGTCCGCCACCTTCTTCGCTAAGAAAACGGACCTTGTCGCCGACTTTTATGTTGTCTGCCATTATTGTCTGTGGTTGATTAGCAATTTTTGCTAAGTGGTAAAGATAGCAAAAAGAATTTTTTGGCCATTAATTGAGTGTGTGGAAAATGCGGTATGGTGTGCCTTGTGTCGGTAACTCTTATGCCCCAAAAAAATATCCCGTCCTTTCGGGCGGGATATTTGTGCTATTGAAGTAGACTATGTTGTTTACTTCTGAATGAATTTCTTGCCACCTTTGATGACGATGCCTTTGTAGGCTGCGCCGACCTTCTGACCTTGGAGGTTGTAGACAGGTGCGTTGCTGTTGTTGTCGGCGTCAACAGTCTTGAGGGCTGAAGTTTCTTCTTTCTCTACGCTTATCTTGACTGTTACGGCCTTTTCGGGCATGGTGAACGAGTGAGAGTTCTTGTTGTACGAAACCTCGGTGCCGTCGGCGTCGGTTACGGTAACGGTAACTTTGCTCCACGCAATGTCGCCATTGTTCTTCGTAATCTTGACGAGGTCGCCAGCATAGGCATCTGTCGCTACGCTGAAGTCGGTTGCTTCTGCGTTCTCAACTGTGGTTGTTATGTCAAGACCCTTAGCAGAGAGGTAGTGAACAACAAGTACTACGCAAGGCTGAGTGCCTTTGTTCATGAAGTTGAAGCTTGCTACGCCTTCGCCATTCTCACCGCGGAGGTCGAACACGCGGACGTCTGGTGTGTTGACGTGAGTCTTGCCTTCGCTGTCGATGAAGTTGTTCATGGGGATGGAGTCGCCGTAGGCTACGCCGTTGACGTTCTGCCAGTAGGTAGTGCCTGTGCCATTGGTGTAGCTGTAGATGGTTACGCGGACAGCCTTCTTCGAGGTAGGCATGGTCAGGATGTTGTTGGCACCATTAGAGAGCTTGATGCTGTAGCTGATGGTGTCGCCAGCGCCAATGATAAGCGAGTCGGCTGCGAGGTAGGCTTTCTTGGCGGTTTGGCATTCGAGGCGGTAGCCATCGAGGAGGCTGATGTAGCCAAGTGTGCTTTCGTCGGCAACGGCAAGGTAGTCAAAGTTCGCGAGTTTGGTGTTGAAGTAAATCGTGTCGGAGCTTTCGCCTTCAACTTTGGCAACTGCGCTGTTTACCGTAATCTCGGTTATGCCCGATTTCTTGCTCTCGATGCGGTAGGCACGTGCTTGTAGCTTCTGACCATTCTCGAAGTAGGTTATTGGCGACTTGTAGACGTTCCACGTTGTGCCCTCGTCGAGCGAGTATTCTATTGTGGTCTCTGCTTGCGAGCTCTTGAAAGCCACAGAGCCGTTTTGCTGATAGGCTTTTGGTGCATCGATAGTTGCATTTGTGAGAGCTACGAAGAGAGAGCTCTTTGGTGAGCTGACGTAGTCTTCATTTGTCTCACTTGCGAAAGCCAAGGCTGTGATTGTCTCGTCTTCGGTGATTGTGAAAGAAGCCGTGTACTCATGTTCTACGAGGTTTCCTTCTTCGTCTTTGTCGCTTGCAAGCGTGTACAGAATCTTTTCTGCGTACTCAACGCTGCTAATGGTTATCTCACCAGTAGCTTTGTCTGCGCTGATTTCGGGCAGTTTGAGGATTGTCTTTGGTTTGCCCGTGAGGACAAAGCTAACGAGGTGGATACCTGTTTCTCCACTACCACGTGTGATGGTGTGTGTACCGATAGCAACGTTTTCGATAGTGTAGACATAAACACCAAGTGTACCAGAATTCTCAAGTTTTTCGGGGAGAGGTAGCTCTTCGCCATCGAACTTGATGGTATTTGCACTCCAACCTGATTGAACGATGGTAACGGTTGCTTTGCCAGCGTTTATGAACTTGATTACGGTGCTTTTCTCCATCTTCAAGCCATTGTTGAAGTCAGTACCATTGTAGGTGGCATCTTTGAATTTGTTGTTAAAATTATGGTTGCCTTCGAAAGTGAAAGGACCTTCTTCGGTAGCATTATCCGAATAGTTGTCTTTGCCACCATTAAAATCGACAGTGTACTTGTCGCCTATAGCTTGCGCAAATAGCAATGCTGGTAGCGCAAGAAGTAGGAAAGAAAGTAAAGTTTTTCTCATCTGCAAAATGAAATTTAGTTAGAAATTTTGTTGTAGAGATGTGTTCTTATTTGAGCATATCTCTATAGCGAAGATAGAATAATTTTAAAGAAAATTAGTAGTTTGGGTGGAAAATATTTGCAGAGCGAGTGGAATATATTTGCAGTAGGAGTTTTTTGGGGAGTGTTGGCATCACACTTAAAGAATTTATCTTATAGGAGGGTGTGCAAGTAGCAGTTGAGGACGCGAGAATAATCTTTGTTTTTGTCTTTTTCTATGCCACGAAGTGTTCGACGGTATCGTGTCCAAGTGTCTTTGGCGTAATTGTATATGAAAGATTCTTGTATTGTCGGGAAGTTTTGAAAGGCTGCCATTATTGTTTTGTCTGAATATCTGTCGTTTTGTGCAGAATGTGTAATTTCCATAGTCAAAAGTGGAGAGGTTGGATTGGTTTTTCCCTTGTTATAATTTATCGATTTCCAAATGGATATATCGGGTGTAATTAGTAAGTTGTCAGACAGGCGTGTTTCGGTAAGAATGTTGGTTTTGCCAAACTTGGCAGCGTAGTTCAATGCTATCGCATTTGTATACCCTGATGGTCGAAATGATTTGCAGAAGCCATTCCGAGCCCTTGATAATCGTTGGTGTAGAGAGAGACGATGTGTTTTATGTCTTCTGCTGTAAATGTGTATTCGTTCAGTATTGCCATTTAGATTTTGAATATATATGATTAGAGACGCAAATATTTGCGTCTCTATGTGAAAATTTATTCGTTTGTTACGTTTGGTTCACCTGTTGGCTCTGCTTCTTCGGGCAAGGGGTCGTTGGCCTCTTCGTCGGTCAGTAGCTCTTCGTGTCCCCAAGGTCGTGGACCAAATATGGCTTGCACGTCTTCGGTAAAGATTACTTCGCGTTCGAGCAGTAGTTCGGCCAGCTGTCGGTGCTTGTCGGCGTTTTCGCTGAGGATTCGTTTGGCGCGTTCGTATTGTTCGCTAATGATATTGGAGACTTCTTCGTCGATAATCTTGGCACGTTCTTCGGAGTAGGGGCTACGGAAAGCGTAGTCGGTCTGACCCGTAGAGTCGTAGTAGCAGATGTTTGGCAGTCGGTCGCTCATGCCGTAGTAGGAGACCATGGCATAGGCTTGTCGGTTGACCTTTTCGAGGTCGTTGAGAGCGCCAGTGCCAATGCGTCCAAAAGTGAGATCTTCGGCAGCGCGTCCGCCCAGTGCAGAGCACATCTCGTCGAGCAAGTGTTCTTTGGTGGTTAGCTGTCGTTCTTCGGGCTGATACCATGCGGCTCCGAGTGCTTTGCCACGTGGGACTATTGTTACCTTGACAAGTGGGTGTGCGTATTGTAGAAGCCAGCTTATGGTGGCGTGCCCAGCCTCGTGAAAAGCTATGGTGCGTCGCTCTTCCTCGGTTACTATTTTGTTCTTCTTCTCGAGACCTCCTATGATGCGGTCTATTGCGTCTTGAAAGTCTTGTCGGTCGACTGCCGATTTTTGTTTGCGAGCGGCTGTCAGAGCGGCTTCGTTGCAGACGTTGGCAATGTCGGCACCCGAGAATCCGGGGGTCTGCTTGGCGAGGAACTTGCGGTCGAAGTCGGGCGCAAGTTTTAGTGGTCGTAGGTGTACGTTGAAGATGGCTGCACGTTCGTGTATGTCGGGCAGTTCGACTTGTATTTGTCTGTCGAAGCGCCCAGCTCGCATAAGGGCTCGGTCGAGAATCTCGGCACGGTTGGTGGCTGCAAGTATTATGACTCCGCTATTGCTACCGAAGCCGTCCATTTCTGTCAAGAGTTGGTTGAGGGTGTTCTCACGTTCTTCGTTGCTGGAGAATCCTCCGTTTTTGCCACGTGCGCGTCCGATGGCATCAATTTCGTCGATGAAGATTATGCAAGGGGCTTTGCTCTTGGCTTTGGCGAAGAGGTCGCGAACACGACTTGCTCCGACGCCTACAAACATCTCGACGAAGTCGGAGCCAGACATGGAGAAGAATGGTACATTGGCTTCGCCAGCAACGGCTTTGGCAAGGAGCGTCTTGCCTGTGTCAGGAGGGCCTACGAGTAGGGCTCCACGAGGAATCTTGCCACCGAGTTCGGTATACTTGTCGGGGTGGCGAAGGAATTCGACAATCTCTTCGAGTTCTTGTTTTGCTCCGTCGAGACCTGCCACGTCTTTAAAACTGACGTTGACCGTTGTGTCTTTGCCGACCTCTTTGGCACGCGAAGAACCAACTCCAAAAATGTTGCCGCCACCGCCCATGCGTCGGAACATAAAGTAGTAGATGGCAATGATGAGAAGCACTGGCCACATGACTAAGAGTGTGTCGGAGAAGAAGTTGGTCCGTTGTTCATAGAAGATTGCAATGGGTTTGCCAGTCTTTTCTTCGGCCACTTTGCGACTGTCTTCAAAACTGTCTATGGATGGCAAGTCGATGGTGAAGTGTGGTCCTTCTTTTGGCACAGCCACATCGGTCGTAAAAAGCGACTTGTAGTTGTCGACCGAGTCGGGGTTGACGTACACTTCGGCACGAAGTTCGTTGCGGACAACGACTATTTTCTCTATGCCCTGACGTCCGAGTAGTTCGCTGACGAACTTGCCGTAGGATAGCTGATGTGGTGCGCCACCAGTGTTGAACGCGCTAATGGCTATCAGTGCAGCCACAACGAGCCCATATATCCAATAGAAATTAAAACCTTTGCCGCTTTCGGGTCGTTTGTTGAGTAGGTCTGCCATGTGAACTGAGTGTGTGCGTTAGTCGAGGTCGGGAATGTCGGAGCGTTGCGCATCGCCCCACAGCGTTTCGAGGTTGTAGTATTCGCGGACTGGCTGCAAGAATATGTGAACCACGGTGTCGACGTAGTCGAGTAGAATCCATTGGGCGTTGGTGCGTCCTTCGTCGTGTCGTGGTTTTTCGCCAGTCAGTTCGAAGACCTTGTCCCATACGGAGTCGGCAGTGGCGTCGGTCTGTGTGGTGCTGGAGCAGTCGCAGATGACGAAGTAGTCGGCAATGGCACCTTCGATGCCATGCATGTCAAGAATGCTGATGTTTTTGGCTTTATTGTCTTGCATGCCTTCGACAATGGCATTAAGTAGTGGTGTATGTGGCGTTGTTTGGCTCATTGGGGTGTGTGCTAATTTAGTGCGTTTTTTTCGAGTGCTAAGTCGATTACTTCGGCTATGGTGTCGACAAAATGGAACGTTAGCCCTTCGATATATTCGGGTTTTATGTCTTCGATGTCTTTTTTATTTTGGTTGCAGAGTATTATCTCGACAATGCCAGCGCGCTTGGCTGCAAGAATCTTCTCGGTTATGCCACCAACTGGTATAACCTTGCCACGTAGGGTTATTTCGCCTGTCATGGCAAGACGCTTACGGACGGGGCGAGACGTGAGGGCAGAGACTATCGATGTAACCATGGTTATGCCAGCCGATGGACCATCTTTTGGGACAGCACCTTCGGGCACATGAATGTGGAAGTTGGTTTCGTCGAAGTCAACGTTTTCGAGTTTAAATTCCGAAGCGTTGGAGCGCAAGTATTCGAGGGCGAGCATGGCAGACTCTTTCATGACGTCGCCCAGATTGCCCGTCAGAGACATTTTACCCTTGCCTTTGCTGGTCGCGCACTCAACGAAGAGTATTTCGCCACCTACGGCTGTCCACGCCAATCCAGTCACGACGCCCGGTCGGAGGTCGTCTTGCCAAATGTCGTGCGAGTATTGCTCGATACCGAGCAGTGTGCGGATGTCTTCTTTGGTTAGGTTTTTATTATACGGCTCTTCTTTCGCGACGCGCAAGGCTATTTTTCGGCATAACGTGGCTATTATCTTATCGAGACGGCGCACACCACTTTCGCGAGTATACTTGTCGATGATGTAGACCATAGTGTCGCGATCGAGTGTGAAAGCACCTCGTTTGAGTCCGTGTGCTTTCATTTGCTTTGGCAAGAGGTGTCGGGTGGCGATCTCTACTTTTTCTTCGAGCAGGTAGCCGTCGACGGGAATAAGCTCCATACGATCGAGCAAAGGAGCCGAGATGGTGCTTATGTTGTTGGCTGTGGCGATGAACATTACCTTTGAGAGGTCGTAGTCGACATCGAGGTAGTTGTCGTGGAAAGCCGAATTTTGCTCTGGGTCGAGCACTTCGAGCAGTGCAGAGGCTGGGTCGCCTTGGAAGT
>CALAVC010000150.1 GCA_937892095.1 uncultured Bacteroidales bacterium
CGAAATTACAAAACAAAGCAATATGCTACGCGTGGCCAATAAAGAGCTCTTGCGCACACAAGACGCGATAAAAGGCAAGAACATAGAGTTGACGCAGCTTAAAGAAAATTTGGAAGTGCAAGTGGCAGAGCGAACTGCCGACCTCCGCAAGGCCAAAATAAAAGCAGAAGAAAGTAGCGAATTAAAATCTGTTTTTCTTGCAAGCCTGAGCCACGAGGTCCGCACGCCTATGAATGCCATTGTGGGGTTTGCTAAACTATTGCAGACCGACGATTGCAACGACAAGGAACGCAAGGAGTTTGCACACCTAATACTCGAAAGTAGCAATAGTATGCTAAGACTTATCGGAAGCCTATTGGATACGTCTCGAATTGAGCAGGGTATGCTTTCTTTGTCGTATGCCGACGTAAATGTATACACAGAACTACAAGACCTATATAACATCTTGAAGACAGAAAAGCACAATAAGTTTGTAGACTTCGTCTTGTGTGCGGACGATAATCTGAAAGAGGTGTGGATGCAAACCGACAAAGATAGGTTGCGGCAGATAATTATCAACTTGGTGTATAATGCATTTAAATTTACGTCTGATGGCATGGTTAGTATAAGTGCAAAGTGCATGGCTGCTGCCGACTTGCCAAGCATAGACTGCGAAAAACCAGACAACTACGAGTCGGACGAAGAAATATTGTATGTGGCTGTAAAAGATACTGGTATGGGGATTCCGCCCGACAAGACCGACGTAATCTTTACGCCATTTAGCAGACTTGCGCCCGACAAGGCTCGCTACGGAGGTATGGGACTTGGGCTGAGCATAACCAAAAGTCTCATTGACCTTATGGGAGGACGTATATGGGTGAAATCGACACATGGCGGAGCAAATAGTGGGTCGACATTTGCGTTCTTCTTGCCTATGAAAAAACACTACGTAGAGACAGACGATGAACGATAGTAAGCTTAGCCGTGCGCTACATACTGCACGCAAGATGTTTGGTCACTTTGTGCGTGCACGTTTTTGGCGTGGACACGGAGTGCATAGCCCATACGTATATCATATTGTACGACACGTTATAAGCGCTAAGATTGGCAACGCTACATGTGCTAAACTTGCAGACACATATAGGCATAGTACGTTGTCTGACAAAACGGTTGTTGATAGCTCCAAGAATATCGGTGCACGAAAAGACGACATTGGGCAAACAACAGTTGAAGCTATTGCGCATCGCACAGCCATAAGTCGAAAAGTAGGGCACATGCTTGGGCGACTTGTTGCAGACGCCAAAGCCAATGGAGTGATTGAGCTTGGGACATCGACTGGCATAAGTACAGCATATTTGGCTGCCTATTGTCCTGAAGCTACTGTGGTCAGCATAGAGGCTGGCAAGATTGGCTATGTGGCAGAAAAACGACTTAAAGAATTGGGCATTGACAACGTCAGTGTTGTTCACGCAATGATAGACGACGAGCTTGATAAAGCAATAGAAAGCTTGCCCAATGGGATGGTTGACTTTGCCTTTGTCGATGCAAACCATACCTACGAAGCAACAATCAGATATAAAGACAAGATTGTTGAGCATTGTGCAGAGCGTTGCACAATAGTTTTCGACGACATATATTGGTCGAAAGGGATGACGCGTGCTTGGCAAGAAATCGTATCGGACTCGCGTATAATGACCACAATAGAGTTGTGTGGCATGGGCATAGCTGTGGTCCGCACAGGTTGCCAAAAAGAGCACTATATGGTGCGATGGTAAAAAACGAGTTTCCATTTCGTTTCCTTACCTCTGCACCTCTTGCTTTGCCCGTTGCAGTTGCCACCGTAGGATCGTTGGTGGACGTTGGCGACATCTGTTTATGGCTCAAGACGATGTTTGTCTGTAGCTTATTGCTGATGGTGCAAGCTATTGTCGACAAACGAAGTACAATATTTACAATCGGATATGCACTGACGCTGACGACGTTTGCTTTTGCTGTTGGGCAAGTAAACATTCGGTTTCGCACGAGTCCTGTGCTCGAAGAAACATTGCCTGTAATGGTTGGTGGCGAGGTGGTGAAAGTGATTCACAACGACAAGCGAGCCCAAGTAATCGTCAAGACCGACAGTGTGTCTGTTGCGGGTCGATGTATAGACAATTGTCGTTGTTTGGTAAGTAATCCTTATGCTCTGAACGAACTTTACGTTGGTCAACGATTGTTGGTCTATGGTCAGACGCAGAGCAAAATAGACGACCGATATAGCGACTTTGACTATACTAACTACCTGCGCACTAATGATTTACGCTTTGCATTGTTTGCTGACAGTATAGTACGATACGAAAATGCAAATAGCCTAAGTGTATATGCCGTTTCGGGTGCAATAGTCGAAAGGTTCTCGTCTCGACTACGCGTTGCTGGTCTGAGTGAAGAAAACATTGGTGTGGTGCGTGGCATAATACTTGGCGACCGAAGCCTTATGCCACGCAGTGTGCAGCGCAGTTTTTCATATTGTGGCACAGCGCATATACTTGCCGTCAGCGGATTGCATGTTGGACTTATTTATGTGTTTTTGGTGTGGCTGCTCGGTCCACTTCGTGTGCGACACCGACGAGCGACTCAACTACTGATACTTTTTGCTTTGTGGAGCTATGCCGTTGTTGTTGGCTTGGCTCCCTCAGTCGTGCGAGCTACGACAATGATTAGCACAATGAGTATTGCTCGGATGGCATACAACAGAGTATCGCAACTTCATGCTTTGAGCATAGCAATGCTTATCCTCCTCATTTTCGATCCACTTTCCGTCCGTTGCATTGGCACATGGCTAAGTTTTTGTGCCGTCGGTGGCATTATGGCGGTTGGTGGGCGAATGAACGAATTAAGCAATAAGACCTCCAATCGTTACATGCGTTGGTTGATTAATGCGCTCTTGGTTAGCACAGTGGCACAACTGTCAACTCTACCCATTACAGTGTACCTCTTTCATCAGTTTCCGACGTATTTCTTGATTAACAACATTGTTGTCAGTCTGTTGCTGACGCCTATGATTATAATATGCATAGCCACAGCTCTTATGCCCATGTTGCCATGCGTAGGTGTCTTTTGTAATGGAGCGATAAGTGGGCTGACAAACTATATGATCTACATGTCGCAATTGCCCAATGCCACAATAGACAACATCTTTCTGTCCACAACGCAAGAAATACTGCTGACACTATTCGTTATATTGTGTATCGGGGCTTTTGCCACGCGAAACAAGATCGTGCTTTGTGCCACGCTACTGACTTTTAGCGTTATGATGGCAATTGGTATAGAGCAGAACGTAGTCGAAAAGCAAAGTAAAATCGTTGTCTACACGTCTGGGCGGTATCTTAACATAGGTTTGTACGATGGCAACTCTGCTCAACACATTATGAGCCGCCCCAATAGTGGTCGAAGTCTGCGCGCTGCCGACTTTTTAGACCGCCAAGAACATTGTGGAAACAGAACAATTTGTGGCATCGACAGCCTAAAAAACATCACAGTTGGCAACGTCAGTATTGACTACTTGCGTGGCAATAGCGCAACTAAAGTAGGAGCAAAATACATAGTTGTAGATTGTGGCGCAGAGCCACAAAACAACTTGCCAACAGATGCTATGTATCTGATAAGTCCATCGGCGGAATACCGATTAAAATGGAGTCGCGATGTGCGAAAGGTTATAATGCTCAAAGAAGACGAAGTGCTGACATTGAAATAGAGAGTCGGTATTCTTAAACAGCCCCCAATATTTTCTTGGCTTTCTCTACGCTTTCTTTTGTGGGTGATTGGGTGTCGGGCAATGGGAACGGAATCCCCAAGTTTTGATATTTGAACTTTGCCATGCTGTGGTATGGCAAGACTTCCACTTTCTGTACGTTGTGAAGTGTGTCTATTATTTCTCTCAGTTTCAACAACTGGGCTTCGTCGTCTGTTATTCCGGGTACAAGGACATGCCTTATCCATACGCTTACTCCAAGGTCTGAAAGTAGGTGGGCACAGTCTATTATATTCTCATTACTCACACCAGTAAGTTTCCTATGTGCCATGCTGTCTGAGTGTTTCAGGTCGAGCAAAACAGTGTCGGTCAACTCCATCAACTTTGTAAACTTTGAGAAGAATGGTTCGTTGCGCGAAAATGGTTGTGCCGATGTGTCCAAACACGTACTTATGCCACGTTTTTTTGCCACCTCAAATAGCGACAATAAAAAGTCTATTTGCAATAGTGGCTCACCACCGCTGACTGTTATGCCACCTTCATTTCCCCAATATGAGCGATAGCGTTCGGCCTTGTCGAGCAATTCTTGGGCAGACATAAGGTTGGCAGGCGAAGCCGACCACGTGTCAGGGTTGTGGCAATAGAGACAGCGCATAGCGCAGCCCTTCAGAAATATAATGTATCTTATGCCAGGTCCGTCAACCGAGCCAAACGATTCTACTGAATGTATGTTTCCTTTTATACACATAAATGGAGATTGTAAAGAAAAAGAGACGCAGTGTGTGCGTCTCTTTTATTACGTATGTTGGTTGTTTAGAGCGTTTCGTGAGCTTGACGTGCGATGACATCAAGTTGTTGTTCGCGCGTTAGGTCGATAAACTTAACGGCGTAGCCCGACACACGAATTGTGAAGTTGGCATATTCTTCTTTTTCGGGGTGCTCCATTGCATCACGAAGTTTTTCAATGCCAAAGACGTTGACATTGAGGTGATGTGCACCACGATTGAAGTAGCCGTCCATGACGCCAACAAGCGTGCGTGCGCGTTCCTTGTCGTTGTGTCCGAGCGCATCGGGGCTAATGGTTTGCGTGTTCGAAATGCCGTCGAGTGCATATTCGTAGGGCAGCTTGGCTACAGAGTTGAGCGAGGCGAGCAAGCCATTCTTTTCTGCACCATAGGATGGGTTAGCACCTGGAGAGAGTGGGGTGCCAGGCTCGCGACCGTCGGGCATTGCTGCGGTATACTTGCCGTAGACAACATTGCTGGTGATGGTAAGGATAGACGTTGTCGGTTCGCTATTGCGATATGTATGGTAACGCTTAATCTTGCCAAGGAACGTCTTGAGCAACCAGACTGCAATGTCGTCAGCGCGATCGTCGTCGTTGCCGTAGCGAGGGAATTCGCCGTCGGTCTCGAATTTTACGGGGAATCCTGTCTCGTCGCGAATGATTGTAACGTTGGAGTACTTAATGGCGCTAATGGAGTCTACAACATGGCTGAAGCCAGCAATGCCAGTGGCAAATGTGCGACGCACATCGGTGTCTATGAGTGCCATTTCGGCAGCCTCGTAGAAGTACTTGTCGTGCATGTAGTGGATGAGGTTGAGAGTCTTGACGTAGACGCTTGCCAACCAATCCATCATGACCTCGAAACGGGGCAAGAACTCTTCGTAGGTCAGTTTGTCGCCACTGATAGGACGAAGTTTCGGACCACATTGTTCGCGTGTCTTTGCGTCGACACCTCCGTTGATGGCGTAAAGTAGGCACTTGGCCAAGTTGGCACGTGCTCCAAAGAACTGCATTTCTTTGCCTGTCTGCGTGGCCGAGACGCAGCAGCAGATGCTGTAGTCGTCACCCCAGATGGGGCGCATCGTGTCGTCGTTCT
>CALAVC010000151.1 GCA_937892095.1 uncultured Bacteroidales bacterium
TCTACGTTTAAGCACAGAACTTACAGGTAGAATTCACCTGGTTGCGGATACGCATAAAAAGCAATGCCAATTGTGTGAATTACCATTTTTAAAATAAAATGATATGGCGTCTTCATCATCTGGTGAAGATGCCATATCGTTGAGTGTAGTATTATATGGTTAGCTTATTATCTTTGTGCAAAACCATAGCCATTTGTAAAGCCACCAGTCGACATGACGTTGGGAGTGAACGGCCAGAGATAGATGGGCGCGCTTTCGTAGTCGTAGTCGAGGAAGTAGTATTTCAAATACTCGTCTTCGTTCTTGACAAGGTCTGCTCCCCAACCCACCTTGGTGTAGCCATCGGCTTTGAGAGCGTCTTCGTCTTCTACACGGCTAAACAAGCCTTTGATGGCAAGGTTAGTCTCGCTTGGCGCATCGCTAAGCCCCATCGAGGCCCAGTCATCGTTCTGTCCGCGCCAGCCCGGGAAGAGAACAGGGTCATTCTCGTCGGTGCACTGAGTGGTCAGGCGATATTTGTGTGAAGACTTGGCATCGACAAGCTTGGTGTAGATGCTGTCGCTTATGACGTTGCCGTTCTCAAACTCATAATATCCATTGGCTTTCAGACCATCAATCATCTTGGCTGTGAGCTCTTTGACGGCTTTAATCTTCTGAGCAAACAATCCTGTGCGGATAAGCGTAAAGCGACGGTCGCCTTCGCCTGCAAATTCAAATCCACGTTCGTCAACGACGGCTTCGAGCATGCTCTGACGACTGCTAATGAACTCGTCGGTCTTGGCCATGCCTTCGGGGAAACTACGCTCGCGAATTTTGCTAAGGTAGGTGCGTGCTTCCGACTCATCGCCAGTGGCAGCACAAGCCTCGGCATAACCAAGATATATTTCGGCAAGTCGCATGTATGGTCCGTTTATACCACTCTTGCGTTGCCCTGCTGTCCACACATTTTTTTGGCGACACTCGTCCCACTTGTTATATGATATGCCACCACCAGCAGCCTTGCTGTTAGGTGTGAAGGGTATGAGCGTCTCGGTGCCTTTGCCCGTTGAGCCTGTGACGGTGGCTGCCACGTCGCGACGTTTGTCGGCAGGGTCGAACATGCCATAGTAGAAAGCTGGCACTATGCGCCCCTGACCATAACTCTTGCACGGATAGGCATTCTTCGAGCCACCACTTGACGGACGACCAAACGAATACGGACGAGCATCATTGCCACCACCTTGTTGCATGGGGTATTCATATATGCTCTCGTCGGCATACGCAGCGTCGTCGTCCATCATCTGCTGGAAGAAGTATTGGTGGGGGTTGTTGAACTCCTGCCCATTGCTACCCTTTGAGCGTGGGTCGGTGTCGTGGAAGACTGCCGTGCCCGGGTTGTCAATCACCTTCTTAAAGTATGTTTTAGCAATGTCGTAATACTTTTGCCAGTCGGAGCGTCGTCCATACGTAGCACCATTATTTTCTTTGCCCACGTTGTCATACGAAATGGCATTGCCATCTATGTCGACGCGATTCATGTCGCCCCGTCGTGTCTGATAGCCACCAGCTTCGAGAGCTATTCGACCGATAAGACCTTGCACGTAGGTCTGCGAAAAGAAGTTCTTGGCTGTGCCCTGCACACCGGGTATCTGACCGAGCGTGTACATTAGTGGCTCTACGCGAATCAGTTGTGCAAGGATGGCTTCGTAGATCGAGTCGCGACCCGTCAGACCTGTGGCTGCCACGCCAATCTTGTCCTGATATGGCACGTCGCCAAAGTTCTTTATTAGTTCTCGATAGGCAGTAGCACGCAGTGCCACGGCTTCGCCATAGGCCTGACCAACTTTGTCGGGCTGACCTGCACTAACCATGTCTTCAAAGCCTTCCGTGTCTTCAATGGCAGCAGCAATGGCATTTGCTTTGCCAATGACGCTGTATAGGCTTGCGTACGCATCGTCTTCTTTCTGATACGATGTCAGACCATACGACCCAGCATAGGTGCCATTTTGATAAAGCCCTTCGGGGTAGTGGCGTCCGGGCTGATTGGCAAAGGCTTCGGGGTGGCGCTCAATATCGCTGCCAACCACGTCGGCAGCATAGAAAAGACCATCGCCAAAGACTTTGTTTTGTGCGCAGTCGCGCCACGTTTCGTAAGCTCCGTCGAGTGCTGCACGTGCCAGTTCCATATTCGAAAATACGAAGTCGGCATCGACAACCGACGGGCTGCTCGTTTCGAGGTAGTCATCGCACCCGGCAATGCCCACCGTCATGACGGCAACAGCCGCATATTTTATCTTGCTTTGCATTGTAGTGTTTTCTTAAAAAGCGTAGGGGTTAGAATGCAAGATTGCAACCAAAGGTAAAGGTTCGTGCCTTCGGATAAGAGTTGTAGTCGTAGGCTGGGGTGGGGAATCCGTCCGAGCCACTTGGCGCAGTGTTGACATCGGGATCCAGACCACTATAATCGTTTATGCAGAATAGGTTGCCACCCGTAAAGTAGAAGCGCAAACGGCTAATCTTAGCTTTTTGTGTCAGCTCGCGCGGAAGTGTGTAGCCCACGGTGAGTGTGTTCAGACGTAGGTACGACGCTTTCTCGATAAACTCCGACGACACTATGCCATATTCCGAGTATGGAAGTGCATATTTGACACCAGCATTCATGCTTCGCAGTTGATCGGGGTCGGTAACGGCAACGAGGTCGCCCTCCGAAGTTGTCGTATACATCTTCCACGTGTCGGCAATGTGAGCCAAGCGGTTCTGACCGACGCCGTTGTCTTTGTTGCCCATCATGCTATGCATGGCGTTGGCGTTATATACGTCGCCGCCTATCTGATAGGCAAAGTTGAGCGTAAAGTCGAGTCCTTTCCACCGGCCAGTGAAGTTAAAACCACCCGTATGCTTTGGCATCGTGTTGCCAATGACGGTCATGTCGTCGGTGTTGACAATGCCGTCGCCGTTGACGTCTTCAAATTTTGCCATACCCGGTGCTGCCGTCTGACCTTCGGGAGTCTGATATGCCGATACGCCAGCGTAGTTGACAATGTCGGCAATGTCGGTTACGCCGTCTTTGAGCTTCCATACGCCACCTTCGACATTGAAGTCGTCAACGGTGTAGAAGCCTGCACTCTTGTAGCCCTGAATTGTGCCGACGGGCTCACCTTCCCGAATGATGTAGTCGTAGAAGGGCTTCAGCATGCTGCTACCCCAGCCTGTGTGAGTGTCGGCCAGTGCGCTGTCGTTGAGTTTTTCAACGTTGTTTTTGTTGTAGTTGTATGTTATGCCAAAGCTTAGGTTGAAGTCGTCGGTGCGGACAATGTCGTAGCCCAACGATATTTCAAAACCTTTGTTGCTCGTCTCGCCCACGTTTTGGAACTGATAGCTGTAGCCTGCCGATGCGTCAACGGGCACTTTCATAAGGATGTCTTCGGTGGTGTTGGAATAGGCATCGAACGAACCGTGTAGGCGGTTGTTGATAAAGCCAAAGTCCAAACCAATGTTGCGGCTAATGGTTGTCTCCCATTTCAGGTCTGGGTTACCTTGCAGGTCGCCAGGCACGTATGTCGTCTTCGACTCGCCGTCGACGGTGATTGTCTTTGTCTTCCAAGTCTCTTTCCAGAGGCTGGGGTCGATGTTGTCCGAACCCGACTTACCATAGCTCAAGCGGAGTTTGAGGTTGTCGACAGCACTAACTCCTTCGAGGAAGCTTTCGTCCGATATGCGCCATGCAGCTGCTGCTGCAGGGAAGAAACCCCAGTGGTTGTTTGGCGCAAACTTGCTACTGCCGTCAGCACGGAACGTTGCCGTGAGCAAATAGCGACTCATGAAGTCATAGTTCAGTCGGCCAAACCAGCTGACTGTGCGTGCTGGTGTGCCAATGGTGTTGCCCACGTTGTCTTTGCCCAGCGAAGAGTCGCTCATAGATATTTGACCAAAGGCACTCTTCATGTCGAATCCTTCAGGATAGCCGTAGCCGTCTATGTAGCTGCTATTGCTCTTGCTTTCGAGCATTTCGTTGCCCAATAGCACTGTCGCATGATGGTTGTCGCTCGCAATGGGCAACTGATAGTTGAGTGTCGTGGTCCACTTCATGCCAAATCCGTCGCCTTTGGTCAGTTTGGCGTTGCTGTAGCCATTCTCAAGCCCCGCGTCCCAATAGCGTGTCTCGCTCCAGTTCTTGCGAAGCGAAATGTCAGTCTTGGCTGTGAATCCCTTGAAGGCGTTCCACGTCAGCCCAGCGTTGCCACGCACAAACTGTCGACGTACTTCGTTCTGGTAGTTGTTTATAAGCTCAATTGGGCTGTAGTCGAGGTTTACGTTGTTTTCGCCCATACCGAGTATTGTCGGGTCGTCTGTGCCAAGTGGTGTGTCGATGGGGCGGAAGCTATATGCGCTTGTTGCAATGTCAAACTTTGCACCGCTTATGCGTCTTTCGCCGTAGCGCAGGTCGACGTCAAAAGTTAGGTCGTCTATTATCTTGTGGCTAACCTTTACGTTGGCACCATAGCGCTTGAAATTGGTGCCTATGCGTATGCCACCATCGTCCATATAGTGGACCGAAGCATAATATTTTGTTTGGTCGCAACCGCCTGTGAGGCTCAGGTCGTGGTTCCACGTGTGAGCAGTCTCCATGATGTCGTCCACCCAATTGTGGCTACTCATGTTCTTATACTCTTCCAAGTGGTTGCCATACTTAGAGCCCAAGCCGAAATATTTTGCCACAGCGTCGCCATAGCTTTCGCCGTAGGCCGTCTGGTAGCTCCATTGGTTCAAGACGTAGTCGTAGGCATCGAGCACATCGAGTGTCTCGGGGATTTTCTTTACTTGGAAGTAGACATTGTAGTTGACGTGCGTCTTGCACTCGCCTTTTGACCCCTTGGTCGTCACGAGGATTACGCCGTTGGCACCACGTGCACCATAGATAGCCGTCGAGGCGGCGTCTTTCAGCACGTCAATGCTCTCAATGTTGTCGGCCGGAATGTCGCTAATGTCGCTCACCACTACTCCGTCGACAACAAAGAGTGGGTCGTTGCTCTGCGTAATGGAGCCACCACCACGCACGCGCACGCTCATCGTTGCGCCCGGTCGACCGTCCTGACTCATGACGCTGACGCCAGGCAGTTGTCCTTGAAGTGCTTGTGCCACGTCGGCCACTGGGTTAGCTGCCAACTTGTCGCCCGACACCGACGCCACCGAACCCGTAAGGTCTCTGCGCTTCTGTGTGCCGTAGCCCACGACGACGAGTTCGTCCAGCTCTGTTAGCTCGTCGTTGAGCGTAAAGTCGAGTTGTGAGTTGCCGCCAACGGGCTTCGTGGCCGTGTCGTAGCCAATGAAAGAGACTTGGATTTGTGCGTCGGCAGGCACGTTCAGTGAGTAGTTGCCGTCGGTGTCCGTAACTGTGCCAGTGGTGCTACCCGCCACCACCACAGCCGCGCCAATGATTGGCTGCCCAGCTTCGTCTACTACGCGCCCCGTAATCTTCGTAGTCTCTTGTGCCGACAGATTAAGAGGCAAAGCGCATAAGAGAGCGAAGAGTAGTTTTACTCCCCCTCTCCTATAGTGTTCGTACTTTAAAAACATTAAACTAAAAACTATTAAATTATTTATACCTAAATGCTTTGATTGCACGCGTGTCTGCCTGCAAATTTTTAGGCAGACTTATGTAAATGTAGAAAAATGTTTTTCTTTGTTCAAGAAAATTAACATTTTGGTGTTGACTATAAACAAAAAGAGGTTGCTCACACGTAGTGGGCAACCTCTCCTATGAATATTGTTTGTCTCTGCCGACCTACTTAGCGTATTCGATGCTGTAGCCGTTGAACTCAGTTACGAAACCATCGTCGTTAACCTTGACAGTGTAGCTGTCGATGTCTTCTTCAGTCTCTTCTTTCGAAACGCCGTCTACTGTTTTTGTCGTTACCATCTTTGATTCGCTGCGGCTAATATAGTGTGCAGTGCCTTTGCCATACCAACCCAGTGGACCGAATATCTTGAAGAGTGGAAGACCTACCACATTGGCAACGAGTTGCCTATATTTGTTTTCTTTGTCGCTCGTGACGACTTCTGTTGTCTCTGTATACTCTTCGGTGTAGGACGTTTTTTTCAATTCACCATCCCAATCTATCTCAGTGCCACTTTCTTTGCTCTGTTTGCTTATCGAGATGAGGTCTCCGTCCTTATATGTTAGAGTTATGTTTACTGTGGCGCTATTATAGCTTTCTACATCGCCAAAGTATTCAGAAGTCACATATACACTACTCATTTGACCGTCGGCATTGTAGCCGAAGCTTATGTTGTCGACTTCAACTTCTGCTGTTAGATTAGTTTCTTCATCTGTGTATTGCTCAGCAAATTTTAGGCTTGTGATGTAGCCTTGCTCATTGAAGCGGAAGTCTGAACATACTTCCTTATCTCCCCATTTGTCAGTTTTGGTTATCGTATAGGGGTTCGAGGTAATGGTGTATGTGGTGGAGCCACTGCCCGTTATTGCTGTCAGCACGCCGTTCTCGTCGTAGCTAAAGGTGTAGTCTGCTGCGCCAGCAACTTGAAGAGCTTCGGTGCCTTCGCCAACATACGATGCCGTACCAACAGGTGTCGATTGTCCGTTGTCGTCGTCGTCATCGTCGCAACCAACGAACGCCACGCCCATCAGTCCGACGAGCGCAAAGAGTGAAAGAAGATTTTTCTTCATTTTGTGATTTGGTTTTTTTGTTTGTTATTGTATTAGGGTTGATTGACTAAAATAAAGGAGCATTTTTATAATCCCTATATTAACATATTTTACATACCTTTACAACGCTTGAATAGTGGACTACATTAAATGCTCGTTTAATGTAGTCTATTTTTGTCTATAATCGTTCAAAATAACCATTTTTAGGTATTGCCTACACCTATTGCCAGCAATACCTTTGCAAGTGTTGACCGAAAGAGGTTTTCCCGCTTCTGTCAGCACGTCATAACGAGTTACCCAACGGGGTCATACGGTTTGTGCGCAGCCGATGCGTATGCCATGTATCGTTCTTTGGTTTTTTGTTAATTGAAGTTGGCAGATGCGCTTCTTGTCCAATCTGCCAAAAGCCGAGCAAAGTACTTGTCTACCTTGCTCGGCTTTGTGTTTTCGTTCTATGTTTCCTCGGCTTAGAAATTTTCGGCGTACCAGCCAACGAAGAGGTCGACCCACTCTGCGGCACGCAGTCCGTTGCCAAGTCCGAAGCCATGTTTCCCTTGTGCAAAGATGTGTAGTTCGGAGCATACGCCTTGTGCTTGCAAGCGCTGCTGGTATATGTTGCTCAGCACTGGTGGCACAGCGTTGTCGTCGGCAGCATGAAACAAGAATGCTGGTGGTGTGGCAGCGTCAATATTGTCTATGGGCGAGAAGCGTATTTCGAGGTCGCGCTCTTTCTTGCCTGTGCCTCCGATGAGTCGTTCGCGAGTGCCCTTGTGCGTCTTGTTGGTTTGCAGCGAAAGGACGCCATAGCCAAGCACGCTAAAATCTGGTCGTGCCGACGTTGTGTCGGTGGTCGTGTCGTAGACTTTTTGGTCATATAGTGTCGAGGCCGACGCTGCCAAGTGTGCCCCAGCCGAAAAGCCCATTATGCCTATGCGGTCAGGTCGAATGTCATATTTCTTGGCGTTGGCACGCACAAGGCGTATGGCGCGCTGAGCGTCTTGCAACGGACCGATGCTCTTGTTTTTCATAATCTGCTCGCTTGGCAATCGGTATTTAAGCACGAAAGCCGTGAAGCCTTCTTTGGCAAGTCTGTTTGCCACGTCGATGCCCTCTTCGTTGTAGCTAAGGTAGAGGTATCCGCCACCCGGACAGATAACAACAGCAGCATGTCGGTCGGTCGTCCCCTTGGCTGGGCGCACCACGTAGAGCGTCGGGTCGGTAACGCGCGATACGCGTGGCGCGCCATTTTTGCCTCGTATCGTATCTTCGTGGTACGTGGCGTCGGCTATAGCGTCTGGGATGTTGCCCTCTGACCACAAATGTATAATCTCTTGTGCACCGACTTGTGTGGCAATGAGTGCTAAAAGAATCGATAATATGTTTCGTGTCATTTTATGTGTATGATAAAATGTTATTTCTTGTTTGCTCTTGCTGCAAGCTTTACGATTAGCAAAACAAGAGACAGCAATGCCGTTGTGGCTGCTCCTGCAGGCATGTCGAGCCAAAAAGACATGACCACACCTCCAAGACAACCCACATGGGCCACTGCCGTCGAGACTATCATCTGACGCGACAAACTGTTGGTGTACATGCCAGCAATGCTTTGCGGTATGGTAAAGACCGACAAGACGAGTATTATGCCCACCGACTTTATGGCAAGCGATATTGCTATGGCCACGACTACTGCGCACGCCATGCCAATCAGTCCCGAAGGCAAGCCTGCCAATCGTGCAAAAGGTGCGTCGAACGCCACGTGCAATATAGGACGGTAGAAAACTGTTGTAAGTAGTAATATCGTGGCTGCCACAATGCCTTCTGCCCATAGGTCGGACGTGCTGACCGTTAGTACGTCGCCCATCATGAACCCAAGCAATCCAGGCGCATAGCCGGGCGAAAGCGACATAAATATTATCCCCATTGCCATGCCCAGCGACCAGAGCATTGCAATGGCACTATCTTCGCGCACGTGTCCTTGGTGGCTCAATATTTCTATGCCAATGGCTGTCATTGCCGCAAAGACTATTCCGCCCACTGTCGGGGTAAGACCCAAGTAGTAGGCTATGCCTATGCCTCCGAAGCTGGCATGCGTGATGCCTCCTGCTGCAAACACCATCCGACGCACCACAATGTATGTGCCCACGATGCCACTCAGCACCGAAAGAAACAACATGCTCAGCAACGCATTTTGAACAAATCCGTATTCGAGTAGGTCTTTCATCTGAGGTTGTCTATTTGGCGTATGGTACCGTCGACGTGTATTATGCTGTTTGCCATATCTACGATGTTTTCCGTGTCGTGCGACACAATCACAATTGCCATCCGACTTGTCAGTTGTGGCAATAGTCTGTAAAGTGTCGTCTCCGAATTGCGGTCCATGTATGTTACTGGCTCGTCGAGCACCAGAAGCTCTGGGTTCATCATTAGTGCACGACACAATATCACTCTCTGTCTTTGTCCGCCCGATAGCTGACCTATGCGCTGGTCGGCCACGGCTCCCAGTCGGGCAAACTCAATTAGTTCATCAATCTTTTCGTTTCGTTTTTTCTGACTTCCAAAGCGTTCGAAGAGTCCACCTGCCATATAGCCCATGCCTATCACCTCGCGTACGTTTATGGGGAAGTCAAGGTCAATGGTCAGCACTTGTGGCATGTAGCCAATGCGTAGCCCCTCTCGGCGTTCAATGTGTCCGTGTGTCGGGCGAAGCTGACCAAGCAGCGTACGCACTATTGTCGTTTTGCCACCACCATTAGGACCTACAAGCGCCACGAATCTGTTCTCGGCTATGCTCATCGTTATGCCCGACACTATGTTGCGCCCTTCGTAGCCTGCGCTGACGTCGGTCAGCTCTATGAGGTTGTTGCTTTGCATTGGCTCTACAAATACAAGCGTTCGAAGGTGCTAATTATTGTGTCCATACAGCTTGTCCATTCTGTCCCTTCGGGGTCTATGCCGACAACTTCTGCTCCAATCTCGCGAGCAAGTGTCTCTACGCGACTCTCGTCGTAGCCTGCCTGCACAAACACCACGCGCGCGCCCCGACTGCGTGCCTCGTCGGTAATCTGTTTCTGATGTCCCGACGATGGCAAGTTGCCCTCGTGCTCTATGGCTATCTGTGTCATGCACATCTCGCTTGCCAATGCCGACAGTGCTGGGTGATATATGCAAAAAGCTATGTCTGGTCGCTTTTCGGCTATTGCGTTCAGCTTCGTTTGACGTAGGCGAATGTCGGCCCTTAAGCTTTCGGTAGCACTGTCTATGTATGCCGCCTTTTCAGAGAAAATGTTTTTTAGTAAGGCGCTAAGGCTATCGGTTAGCAACAAGGCTTCGCGTGGCGAAGTCCAGTAGTGTGGGTCGGTCGTTTGACTTAGCGAGTTCATGTCGTACCACGCCATGTTTGGTGCCACGCTCTGTAGCCGATTGCGCCACGTAGTCTCGAAGTCCAATGTCCCGAAACTGATGTATGCCACCGACTGGTGCATGTCCATCATCTGACCCGGTGTGGGGGCATAGCTGTCGTGGTCGGCTCCTTGTGGGATAAGTACGTTCAAGCATACGTCTGATGGCACCATCCGACCTACAAAATACGACATAATTGGCAACGTCATACTTATGCACTTGGCTTCGCCTCTTGCCACAGTTTGCCTTTGGCACGAAGTGCAAGCCATGCACAACACCAAAATTGTTAATATAACTTTGTTCATTGCTCCTTAGCCCAGAAGTTCGTAGGCGTTCGATATGTATTTTTTCGACACGGGTATGGTCGGACGCTCCACTCCCGGCAGGTCAAGACGTACAACGTAGCCATCGCCACTCTTCTCGAGCACCTTAATGTGAAGTTTATTTACCATGTAGCTCTTGTGGCATCGCACGATGTCTTCCGATTTAATTTCCTCTTGAAGTTTCTTGAACGTGCGTCGAATGGTATACGTGCCAAGTTTCTGACCGTCTAAGTAGTATATTGTTACGTAGTTGTCGGCTCCCTTTATGTAGGCAATGTCGGCACTTCGCACGCTAAAACACACGTCGCCTCGTCCGTCGAAAAACTTCACTTTCTCGCCCATGTCGACCGACAGGTCGGCAAGCGAACCAACGTTCTTGTTTGTCCTGTATTGCTCAATGGCACGCAGTCGGCGGTCTTTATCGCGCCACGAAAAGTAGAGCCAAATCACGCTATATGGTAGTAAAAGTATAAGGGTTGTGTTGCCAATTGAAGCACGCAAGAGCTGACCGACCGAACGCTTATCTGCAAACCACAATATTTCAAGGATGGTAAAAGCAACCGATATGCAAGTTATTTCTGCCGCAATCCACGCCAAATATTTCCAAAGTTCTATTGTCCGTCCTTGCTTTTTGCAATGATTGTATAGCAATAATCGCGAAGCCGACACGACCAGCATGCCTATGAGGGTTAGCAACAATGAAAGCAAAAAATATTTCGTGTCGCTCATGTCGCTGAGCCAATGTCGCGAATTGTATGGCTCAAAAATATTTATAAAGACGAGCGAGAAAAGTGCAGTTAGCAAGACAAGTCGCGTCAGGTTGTCGCGTGTGACATGGTAACGTGGTATATTCTTGCTAAAATCCATTCGTCTGCGATTTTTGCAAATTTAAGAAAAAATAGCACCATTTTATTTTTCTCATTGCCTATTCTGTCGCATGCGGTGTAACTTTGCTTGTGCAACATGCACACTTTTCGTCAACTCGTCAATAACAATCCGATGGACAACTCTTCTGCCCTGCAAACCAAAGAACCTTTGTGGACTGCCGACTTCATAAAGCTCAACGTCTCGAACTTTATGAATTTCTTTGCTTTCTATCTGCTTATGCCCCTTCTGCCAATCTATTTGCACGAGACCTACGGCATTGGCAAACACGAGATAGGTGCTGTACTTTCGGGCTACACTCTTATGGCTCTCGCCATCCGTCCCTTTGCTGGCTACATTGTCGACAGCTTCGACCGTAAGCGTGTCCTTATTATGTTCTACGGAGCTTTTTTCCTACTCTTTTCGGGCTATCTTATCGCTGGCTCATTGGCTCTTTTTGCCGTGGTGCGCACTCTGCATGGTCTGCCCTTTGGGGCCACCACTGTGGCCAACAGCACTGCGGCTATCGATGCTCTTCGTCCTGTCCGACGTGCCGAGGGCATTGGCTACTACGGGCTGAGCAACAACCTCGCCATGGCCACAGCTCCCACTGTGGCTCTCTACGTCTATTCGCTCTACCATTCCTTTACGCTGCTCTTTTCTTGTGCTCTCGCCATTGCGGGCGTCGGTCTGTTTTTTGCCAGCAGCATTCACCCGTCAGAACGCCAGCCTGCAAGCGACCGCCACGTATCGCTCGACCGATTTTTCCTCCTCCCAGCTTGGCGCGAAGCTATGGTCATGGCTGCCCTTTCTTTTTCGTTTGGTGTCATAAGTACCTACATTGCCATCTACACACATCAAGTCCTGTCCGACAGCGTTTCGTCTGGCACGTTTTTCCTTTTGGCTGCCCTTGGTCTGATGGTGTCGCGCCTCACTGGTGGACGTAGTTTGGGGCGTGGACGCGCCCTGCAAAACGCTCAGTGGGGCATGTCTTTTTCGCTCATTGGCTATGTGCTTTTTGCCGTTTCTCAATCCGAAGTCGCATACTACCTTTCGGGTGTAATAATAGGGCTTGGCAACGGACACATGTTCCCTGCCATGCAGACCATTTTTATCAATCTTGCTCCGCACAACCGACGCGGAACAGCCAATGCCACCCAGCTGACTGCTTGGGACACAGGCATAGGGCTCGGCATTGTCGTTGGCGGTGCAGTATCCGAACTCTATGGCTACAGCGCAGCCTTTGTTTGTGGTGCACTCGTCAATGCATTGGGTGTCGTTGCCTTTTGGGTCTGGTGTCGTAGCCACTATACACTCAACAGATTGCGTTAACCTTTTCCGCACATAACAGAAAAATAAGACCTCTGCCCGTCTTCGAGCAGAGGTCTTATTCTGTTTTTTTGTAGAGTTTGTCTTGCACCCTTATGGCTCTACGATGTAGCTACGCACTTCGCCAATGTGGGCTTTTATGCCAGCAATCTGACTCTCAGAGATACTGTTTTGCTCCACGCTTGCGTAGGTGTCGGCCAATGGGGTCAGGCACTCGCGTATGTCTTTCACGGCTTCATTGTCGGGGTAGTCTGCCATGAGTTTCATTAGCTTTTCGAGTGGCTCTTTTTGGCTCATGACAATCTTCACCATCTCTTTATTGTCGAATGTGTCATCCGAGATGTGTGTGGCAATGTTCAGTCCCTCTATCCAACTACCTGCAACTATAAGTATCGACACTGGTCCGCGTCCGTTGCGATTCAGGTAGTCGTAGGAGTCGTAGAACGAATTGGTTATCAATTCGGTCATGCCGTCCTTATTGTTTTCTGTGTTTTCCATTTTGCTCGGGAGCTCTGGGTCGACAGCTTGCGTCATGTCGAGTGCACTCACGAGAGCGCGTATGGTCTGCGTATACTCTCGTACTTGCGCTTGCTGATTGTAGGTCGAGGCATAGCATAGGTCGGCACTATATATGCCCATATTCAGCGCACGCTTGGCTTCCGTAAGATATTTTTCGACGTTTTCTTGTGGGTTGCAGAGGTCGAGTATGTAGGCTGCGTCTATTCGGTTGAGCATTTCTGTTACCTCAAAAGCCGTTGGCAGTGGGTAGACAAATTCGCGTACGTTTTGCTCCACGTTGGCTTTGCTCATCACGTTTTGGTCGCTCTGGCTACCACGCACAGTGCATGCACTAAGTATGGTTGCAGCGCATGCTCCTGCTATCAGTTTGTTAGTTGTGTTTCGCATAGTTTGGCAAATGCAGGTTTTTAAAATGATTTGTGGCAAAAGTACAATTTTTTGCATAATATGTTTGTCGTGTCCGAGCCTAATTAGTGTGGCAAAGCTGGGTTGGCATATATGCCCACCAATATGTCGGCAAGCTCATCGCAATCTCTCCCGCCTGCCATCGTTTTCAGCTGCTCTATTTTTTCTCCGATGTGTTTGGCAATGTCAGTCGAGTCTATGCGGTCGCCACACTTCATCTGCAAAGCCGTCTTGTTCGATGTCCACAACTTATATCCGCTCCGTATACGTTGGTCTATTATGCTTGCCACAGCTTCGTCAAATTCTTTGTCGGTCAGGTCAGCAAGTGATGCCAAGTCGTTGTCGTCTATGGGGCGACATAGTTCAATGTGCACAAAGCCTTTGGGCTGTGTTATGCCGCTAACTATTTGACTGACGTCGGTGCGAGGTGCTGTGGGGCGACCGTGTCGCTTGTCGTAGGTCTCAATGGCTTTCTCAATGTCGCATGTTTCCCATTCATACGACACCGACACCGGCACAATCGTCAGCTCCGAAATGGCTCTTTGTCTATCCATACGGCTTCGAGGCGCCGACATCCGAAGCATTTTTATTATGCCACGGTCGGTTCGATCAACTCCGTCCTTGGTGCGCCCACCACGTTGTGCCATCCACACGCTCTCGTTGTTCTGACAAACGCACCAGCGGATATATTGGCTCATAAGCTCCGTCTGGGCATACATTTCTTTGGGCGAGCTACCCATGCCAGCTCGGTCTGTCTTGAACATTTTGTTCATCAGTCCAATCTCGCGCAATAGCTCGTCTTGCATAAGGTTTATGCCGAATGTTATCTGTGTGGTGTCGAATCCATGACGCACAAGCTCATATTGCAAAAAACTGCTGTCGAGGACTATGTCCCGATGGTTCGAAATGTAGAGTGCAGCACGCCCACGGACTATGTTGTGCCATCCGTCGGTCGTCAGCCCATCAGTCGTGCGACGTATTATCTGCCGATTCATTTCCGACATGACGTCTTCTTGCAGGTCGTGTATGGTGGCTTTGCTAAGCAGTATGTGGCGCACTTCGTCAGCACTTTTGCTCGGATACACAAAACGCATTACAGACTCAAACTGACGTGCCAAGTGCCACTCCGGATCGCATATTTTTTGCATTGCCATGCGCATCTCGTTGTCGTCGTATGGGCGGATGCCTTCAAAAATCTCTGGCGTCATAGTTGTCGTATTTTTCTGCGAATGGTGTTTGCTCCCACAATTGCTTCGGCCGTTTCGATGGCCGTCAGTACGCAGCCACATAGCCCATGCAAATTGATGTTCTGACCCGTCAAGAAAAGGTTGTCTATCTTGGTGTGTACGTTCAACATCGTGCTCATAAGGTCGGTCGTGTCGACTGCTCGCCCATAGAGCGAACCAACAGCATTGCCATAGTAGTCGCTAATGGTGAGCGGACTTGCCGTTTGCAGGTTTTCTATGGCTGAAGCAAAGCCCTTGTGGACTCGCTCGACCATTTCTATGGCTCGCTCGGCACACGTCTTTTTCCATTCTGCATAGCCCTGTTGGCGCTTGCCACGTCCATTGGCAGCGAAGCGGCTTACCATGTCGTAGCTCATTGGCGCTGTCAGGACGACGCGTCTTGCCCACAACCCTTGATTGTCGTCGGGCAACATGCTCATCATGAGCCCCGTAGGCCACTCTTGTTCGTCTTCGTTGCCAAAGCACCACACTTTGTCTGCGCTACTGACGAACTGCTCTTGGGTGTCTTCGTAGCGCAAGAAGCCATCGCGTAGGCTTATGAAGATAGTAAACGCAGAGTATGTTTGCTCCATGTTCTGCACTCGTTGACAGAAGGCTTTTGTCAGTCCTCCGTGGCTCACCATGCTGACAATGTGTGCCGTGTCGGCAGCACCTACGTAGTAGTCGGCAGTGAAAGTACGTCCGTCGGTAGTCGAGACGCTTTCGACGTGTTTGTTTTGAGTGTCTATGTGGCACACTTCATGGCTCGTCAAGACTTCTCCGCCCGATTTGCCAATAACGTCCGACAGGGCTTCGGCCAATCGGACTGTGCCACCCACAAAACGACTACCTCCTTGCAAGTAGAGCGTCATAAGTGTTGCATGTACGTAGGCTGGTGTCTTACCCCGACGTGCTCCGTAGCGCGGACAAATATATGCAAGCAAACTTCGTAGTCGGTTGTCTGCAATGTATTTTTCTATTAGTTTGTCGGCTGGTATGGTGGCGTCAGGGTGTGCAAAACTTTGCAAGCCCACACTATCCCGTAGATTGAAAAGGTCCATTTCGGCAGTTATGTCAAGGCATGCCTTGGCATAGGCTTGAAGCCCCATCCGCTCCGACGGAAAATATCTTGAGAGGCTATCGACAAAACCTCCTACTCCACATGCAATTTCGTAGCTTTTGCCTTCGTTCACGAAGTGTATGCGGTCGGTGGCATTGCTATTGAGGTGCCTTATGTTGAGTTTGTCTGCAATCCCAAGATGTTGGCACACTCGCCATACGCTGCCTTCTGAGTGTAGTCCGCATGCCACGTGCATGCCCGTGTCGAAAGTCTGACCACGGCGAGTGAAACTCTGCAGTCCGCCACCAATAATGTCGTTCTTCTCTAAGACGATGACCCGTAGCCCTTCGCGTGCAAGCAAGGCTCCGCAAAACATGCCGCCAATGCCACCACCTATAACAATTGCTGTGCGTGCCATGTGTGCGCTCAATTTTTCAGAATCTGACTGCGTAGGTTGTCTATGCCCACAATCTCGCCTGTGGTGAGTAGTGTGCCGACCAATGTGCCTTGCATTCCGTGCGAGTTGATGTTCTGACCAGCAAGAAAAACGTTCGGTATGCGTGTCTTGTGGCTTATCCGTCCCGCTGCTCCAAGGTCTATGTCGCGCATTATGCCGTAGAGACTACCACCTTCGGTGCCCGTATAGTCGCGCCATGTGAGGGGCGTCGATGTGTAGTATGTCACTACGTTCTGACTGTCGGTGGGGAATTTCTTTGCCCAGACACTTAGTAGCTTTTCTGCCTTGCGGTGTTTAAACTCTTCATAATCGGCTCCGCGATGTCCAACAGTGCTGTTCGACCATCGGGCAACTTCGTCGTAGCGCATATAGGCTATTATGACTCCTGTCTCGGCATGGGTGTCGACAGAACGGTTGTTGAAGTGCATATACATATAGACGTGTGGCCACGTCGCGTCGCTATGTTCTGCGCTTTTCCATGGGTCGGTAGAGTAGACGTAGTAGTTGCTGTTGCGATATGCCACCTTGCCAGCGGCAAAATGCAGATAGATGACGAAGCAACTCATCGTTTGGCTTAGGTCGGCAATGCGCGAGCGATATGCCGGACGAATCAGGCGTGTGTCGGATAGCAGACCAACAAGACGCGAGGGGTGAATGGCTGCCACCACAATGTCTGCCGCAAATTCTTCGTCGGTGTTGGTGCGTACGCTTGTGGCTTGGCTGTCGTTGCAGACTATTTGTGTGGCTCGCCTGCGTGTCTTTACTTCGCCTCCATATTTTTCAATTGTCCTGACGAGGCTTCGTGCAATCTGGTCACTTCCGCTTGCAATGCGAGAGGCATCGGTGTTGTAGAAGTCGAATATTAGCGCATGCAAGTTAAAGGGCGTTTTGCCCGGTCGACCATCGTAGAGTGGCAATATCCCAGAAAGTACGCTTTGCAAGGTGTGGTCGGCTGTCAGGCTACGAATGACTCCGTCGGCTGCTGCAAGCCTATATTGAGTCTCAAGAGCAGAATGCTCTGCCGTACTACGCTCTGCAAGAATGTCTGAAGCACGAGCTATCTCGGAGCAAAGATTATAGTAGCGAACGATGTTGTCGCGTTGCGATGGAAAATACTCTGCCATTTGGCTCACAAAGGCTTCGCCTTGTGCATAGGCATAGTCGCCAGAAGTGAGGCTGACAACGTTGTAGGCGTCTGTTGCGAGTGGCGCAAAGTGTAGGTCGGCAGTGATCTCCAAGTAGTCAAGTATCCGACGCAGTGAACGCCCTTCGCCCACTTGCCCAATGAAGTGCATGCCCGTCTCGAACTTGCCCATGCGTCCGTCTGGTGCACGACGCACGAAGCATTGTAGGCAACCTCCAATCTGATTGCTCTGTTCGAGTAGTGTGGTGGCAAATCCATTTTTTGCAAGTATGGCTGCAGTCGTCAGCCCTCCAAGTCCACCACCAATTATTACAACCCTACGAGTCATACGTCTTGCTCTATGCGGTCTTGCGCGCGCTCGTACCACTCTTTGTAGCGTCTCCGAAGAGCCGTAGCTTGCTCCATAGGGGTGCCAATGGCGTTTAGCTCGTCTCGGCTAATGACCTGCCCCACTTCGATGTGTATGGGCCAGCGGCGTAAGTAGCGACAATGCTTTGGCAACACTTTGCCCGGTCCGTAGATAAAGATAGGCAAAATGTCCAGCCCAAGCTCTTCGGCCACGTGAAATGCACCACGGTGGAAACGCAAGACGTGGCAGTCGGCCGAGCGTGTGCCTTCGGGGAATATGCAAGTGCTATATCCTCGGTCGGCAAGTGAATTTAAGTCGGGCGTTATGGTCGATAGCCCTCGTGAGGCTGGATAATATTCTGCATTGCGAATAAGGACTCCGTAGAGTGGATTGTTCCACACCCAGTCGTTGGTCAAAAAGACTATGCGTGGCGAGAGTATTAGTAGGCACATCAGGTCGAGGTGCGACTGATGGTTGCAGATGACAATATGTGGCTTGTAGAACAGACTTTCGTCAGCATTTTCAACGCTTAGTTTCACGCCCGGAATGCCGTGGCGTATCATGATGAAGCGCGATGCCCGATAGATAAGATTGTGTAGCCATGTGCGCTTGGCTTCGGTGGCACCTCCTATGCGGAAGCGTAGCCACACTATTGGTGTCAGCACGATGGTGCTGAAAAACGTAAAGAATAGTAGTGAATATATGCTCCGTACAATTGTCAGTGTCAGTCGTGCTATGGCCAGTGGTAGGGCATAGACTACTGCCAAAACGCAAAGAATTGTGTTGAGCAAACTTATGCGCGCAAAGTCGTAGGCTGGGCGAAAGTGACTTACGCGTTCATTTCGTGGTGGGTAATATACATCAACGTCTGTCGAGACAAGTTTGGTCCCATGCCACGCAGCAAAGACAAGTAGTTCGAGTTCGGCTTCGTAGCGATGCGTGAGCAGTGCAAGCCCTAAGCGCGATATTTTTTTGAGCGGATAGAGTCGGTAGCCAGTTTGCGTGTCGGGTAACCGTTGGAGTGTCTGCACTGCAAACCAGAAGTTGGAAAACTTGTTGGCAAACGAACTGCTACGATTGCGGTCGACTCCTTCGAGATGTCGGTTGCCCACAATGAGTGCGCCCGGATGGTCAATGTTGGCTCTTAAGAATGTCGGGATGTCGGTGGCATAGTGTTGGCCGTCGGCATCCATCGTTATGGCGTAGGAGTGCCCGCATAGTGTGGCGTGTCGAAAGCCTCGTTTGAGGGCATAGCCTTTGCCCCTATTATCTTTGTATGTTACAATCTGTATGCCCTCAATGTGCGACAAGATTTCGTTGGTACCGTCGGTGCTTCCATCGTCAACAACAATCACGTCTTGGCAATACGTCTGGGCTCCGCGCACCACGTCTGCCACGGTCCGGCAATTGTTGTAGGTCGGGATAATGACGCAAATGCCTCTGCGTCTTAGTCGGGCTTTGCACTCTTCGGGGGTCACCTTATGGTCCTCATTGTTTTTGTAGGCAGACAGAGAGTTTGGTCAGCGTCTGTTCGTGTGTGGCAAATGTGCAATGCACGAGCAGAGTGCCGTCTGTGTTTTCCGATGTCTTCTCCATTTTGAACAAGATGTCGGGTGTGCTCGTGGGCGATACTATGCGAATAAACTTGGCGTTGCGAATGCCGACAAGTTGTAGGCTCTGAGCTGTGCAAAGGCTCGCCACTTCGGCTGCCATCTGTACAAGGCACGCTCCGGGCGTAATGGGCATGCCCGGAAAGTGAGCTTGGTATACGACGTTTCCGGCGCAAAGCCTTAGCTCTGCACTTTGTGCGTCGTAGCTCTTGACGGTATATAGTTTGTCAATAAGCATCGTGCGAGTTAGCGAGTGCGATGTGCGCTAATATATTCTGCCATGAAGCGTACACTCTTGAAGACTTCTTTGCCTTCGGCTGGCGTGGTAAGCTTTATGCCGTAGCGACGTTCGAGCAGGACGATGAGTTCGAGGGCATCGATAGAGTCAAGTCCGAGCCCCTCGCCAAAGAGTGGAGCTTCGGGGTCGATGTCGGCAGGCGCGATGTCTTCGAGGTTAAGTGTTTCTATAAGTTGTTGCTTGAGTTCTTCTATTAGCTGTTCCATTTCTTCTTTTTATTGTTGTGCCTCACTGTTGTGTAGGGCTATTTTTATTTCTGTCTGAGCAATGGGTTGTTCGTCCTGATACACTACTGCGTCGGCAAGCGTCATGCTCATCACCTCTTCGCGAATGTTGACTATGGTCGTTATCTGGCTGCCTACGATTGGTAGACGGTCAACTTGCATGTTGCGCACTGCACCAATGACGCCCGTCTGTACGCTCCGTTTGTAGATGTAGACGTTGGCATAGCCTATGCGTGCAGCGCACGTCTGAGCAATGTTTTCGGTCAGCCCTGCCACGCTAAACTTGCCGTCTTCGACCAAGATGTTGTCGGGCGCAATGAGTGTGCGTGTCGCCACTTGCCTCTCATCGAAATGTATCAGCTGACCAACCATTACGAATGGCTCTTTTTGTGGCAAGAGTGTGTGTATGTCTATCTCTTGGACGAAGTCGTCGGAAGGGTGCCTGTAGTCCATATCCTTATTTTATGCTACGTTGGCTTTCCAAAAGTCGTAGAAATTATACCATTGCTCGGCATAGCCATTTTTGAGCAAGTGCTCTAACTGACTCGTATAGCTGTCGGCAAGTTGACTCATCTGTTCTTTGCGCGTGGCAGTGGTGTCGTAGTCGAGCCTATCAATGTATATCCGATAGGCTTTGCTACTTTCTTTTACCACATTGACTGTGAGGCACGGCAAACTGTGCATCGTAACTATGCGGAATGGTCCTTGTGGCAACTGTACGTCCTCGCCCATCAGTGTGCTGCCAATCGTCTTTCGAGAGCCAAACACCCTGTCGGCTGGCATGCTGATGGCTTCTCCTCGTCGGACGGCATCTTCTATTTCGTAGAGGTGGCTCATGTCGTCCTGTACTGCAATCATGTTGATGTTGTTGGCGTCGAAGAGCTTGTGCCGACCGCGCATGACTGTTTCTTTTTCGCGTGGGTAGACCAGTGAGTTCATACGCTTGTTGGCTTTCAGACCGTAGCCTGCCAGCTCGTAGGCTCCGACGTGTGCGCTTAGGACGGCAAAAGAGCCTTCGGCACGGCTGAGGCTCTCGAATAGCTCAAAGTGTTCTGTGCTAATCTTATATTTCTGACCTGCGTACATGGCAAACCTGTCGAGGACTACTTGTCCAAAAAGGCAATGGTTGACGTAGACTCCCCATGCGGCTCGAAGCGGAGACTTGCCACATCGTCGGCGCAAAAAATCGTAGCTTGTGCGTCGAGACGGCTGAACGAGCAGAGTCACAGGTATCACGAAAACTGCCATTATGACGTAGAATATGCGCACGTCGAATATTCGCAAGCCAAAGATGAGCAGTCGCAGTAGCCAGTCGCCACCCCACGAGGTCCCACTCCATGCCCTGTCTGTGTTGCTCATTGTCTCTGTGTGCTTGCTTTGTGCCGACACTTATTTGTTTACGTGAGCCTCTATGTAGTCGCAAAACTGGCGCAACGTGCCGACCGACTGCATCTCTTCGGGTGCAATCTTGAAACCGAAGTTTTTTTCTACTATGACTATTATGTCTACAAGGTCGAGACTGTCTATGCCCATGTCGTCGCGCAAGCGTGCCTCGTCGGTTATCTTCTCTTCGTCTATTTCGAGTTGGTCGACAAGGAAGTTGCGTACTATTGTCTCTATTTCGCCTCGTGTCATGTCTTTATGTTCCTTAGCTTTCTGTTGTGGGTTACTATGAATTGGTTCTATGCTTTTTTTCGGCAGACAAGGATTGAGTGTCCGTGTCCGAGTCCGTCGTGTATTTTTTCTATTTCGAGGCCAGCCTCGGCGATGCACTTGGTCATGTCTTCTGTGTTGTACATCTTCGAGTTGCCGTTGGCCATGGCTGTAAAGTAAAGACTGGTCATGGTTAGGCAGAGCGCAGCTGTGTCAAATCGTTGGCGGTCCCAAAGGGTCTCCATGATGAAGAGTCGGGTGTCGGGCGTCATGACTCTTGTTGCACGGCTGAGTATGCTGACAATTTGTGGCATGCTGAAGCAGTCGAGAAATTGGCTCATCCAGATGCCGTCTATCTGTGTGTTGGAGGGGAATGAGGTGTCTTCGCAAAGCAGGTTGATGGGGTGTCCGCTAATGCGGTTGGCACCCGTCTTGCCAGCCACGTTTTGGCGCATTAGCTCAAGTTGCTGTGGCAGGTCGAGAATGGTTACGTGTGCTTGTTGGCTATATGCAACGCAACGCAAGGCGAACTTGCCAGTGTTACCACCCACGTCGTATAGTTGGCTGACTTTATAGTCGTCGAAGAGAATGCGCAGTGCATCGTCAAAAGATGCGTCAGAATAGAAGTGGTCGAAGTTGAACCAACTTTTTTGAGCATCATCGGGTAGCGAAGATAGCCCTTCGTAGATGGTGCTCCACGTGCCAAAGTGTTTCAGTCCCTCGGGTCGCCCACTTTGTAGTGATTTTTCGAGGTCGAAGAGCCCAATGTAGTTGACGTCGTGGTTGAAGTCTGTGTTGATTTTTGTGGCTGGGGAGTTGAGAAAGAACCAACCCGTTTTGGTCAGTGTAAACTTGTCTGTTGCAGTGTCGACTTTGAGCGTGCCAATGCATAGCGAAGCTTCGGTGAGGCACTTGACAGCGTAGTCTGATAGTCCAGTATGCTCGACAATCTCTTGTCGTGTGCGTCCGCTTTTGTCGCTTTCGATATACTCGAGTATGCCCCACTTGACCATGAGACGCGACACTTGGAATATAACCGGACTCCAAGCAATAAACTCAGCCTTACGTTGTGCGTCGAGGGCGGACAACTTCTCGGTTGAATATATTGCTTGTAGTTCGTTAGTGAGGTTCATTTATTTTGCTTTTTTAATGAGTTTGGTAACCCATTCTGCGAGTTCTTCGTAGGCGTAGTAACGACGTTTTTCGTTACCATAGCCTTTGCCCGGTACGCCGTCGACATCGATGACTGCCATGGGCTCTGTTTCGCCTTTGCGGGTTACTTCCATTGTGCCAGATAGGTGTAAGTCGCCAACGTGAATGGTGAGTGTGTAGTCGGCATCGCCAGCGGCAATGGCACTTATGTGGTCGTCGGCTTCGTTCTGTAGCTCGCTGAGGAAGATTGTCTCGGCTTTGTGACTTCGCCAGGGTAGTCGCGTTGCCAGTCTTCACCTTTTTCTTTGAGGTATTCGCTGACAGGTTTTCCCTCGATGGTGGATTTCGAGTAGTCCCATACGACGAGGAGCGTCTTCTTTGATTTTTTTAGTTCTTTGAGTGAGCCTTGCTTGAGCTACACGTCATCTTTGGCAAATGCGTTGTTTGTTGAAAGACAAAATAGTATTGTCAATAGTAAAAAAAACAAATTTCTTCATTTTTTTATTTGTTGTTTGATTTGAGTGTTAGGTTTGGCCGTTCTTGATGACAAGTGCTGAGTTGGTGCCACCAAAACCAAATGAGTTGCTCAGTGCGTAGCGAATGTGCGCATGTGTTGCTTCGGTAGCAATGTTGAGCCCTTTGGAGTGTTCGTCGGGGTTCTGGAAGTTGAGGTTAGGCGCGACGAAGCCACCTTGCATCATCAAGATGGTGTATACAATTTCGCTTGCGCCTGCCATCCAACACTCGTGCCCCGTCATGCCTTTGGTGCTGCTGATGAGTGCGTGCGTGCCGTCGAATAGCTTGTGGAGGGCTATGGCTTCTTGTGCGTCGCCTTGTGGTGTCGAAGTGGCGTGTGCGTTGATGTAGTCGACGTCGTTGGGTGTTATGTTGGCACAGTTGATGGCGCGACTCATGGCCACGACGCTGCCGTCGTAGCTTGGCGTGGATATGCCACTGCCATTGCCCGAGAAGCCGTAGCCTACGACTTCAGCGAGTATGGTGGCGCCGCGGCTGACTGCGTGGTCGTATTCTTCGAGTACGAGTGCGGCTGCTCCGCCACCCGGTACGAGTCCGTCGCGGTCGCGGTCGAATGGGCGGCTGGCGCACTGTGGTTGGTCGTGGCGAGTGGAGAATGCCGCGAGGGCGTCGAAAGATGCCATGCTATAATAGTTGGTCTCTTGTGCACCACCTGCAAGAACTATTTCTTGTAGCCCTTGGCTGATGAGTAGGTAGGCCAGACCTATGGAGTGGCTTCCGCTGCTGCAGGCTGCGCTGACGGTGAAGCCTACGCCACGCAAGCCCCAAATGGTGCTAAGGTTCATAGAGACTGTGCTGTTCATGCTTTGAAAGACGCTGCCGTAGCCAATGAGACCAGTGTCGTGTTTTTCTTCCATTATCTTGTGAGTCTCTATGACGCTACGCGCCGAGGAGTCGTTGCCAAAGATTATTCCGCACTCGTTGCTTACGAGATATTCTCGGTCGATGGCTGCTTGCTCAAAAGCTTGTCGGGATGCCATGTAGGCATATTGTGCTTCTTCAGATAGTCCAGCACGTGTGTGTCGGTCGACCATTGTGCGGTCGATGACTAGGGCTGGGACTACACCCGAGAGGGCTGAGCGATAGCCGTAGGCTTTGCGTTCGGGGCAATATTGTATGCCAGAGCGTCCCATGCGCAAAGACTCACTTACCTCAGCGAGGTTAGTGCCTATTGACGACCAAATGCCCATGCCTGTTATGACGACTCTCTTGTTTCGCATACGACACAAAGTTAAGTTTTGTTTTTTACTTATTGCACGTAATTTAATGACATTTTGCACTCTCTGCCGTTGTGTGTGTGGCTGCGACCCTGTGTAATCGTACTACTTTGGTATGCCAAAATGGTTGTTCGGATAAACTCGGGGTAGGTTAAGCAAAAAATAGGTTAACTTTATGCTATTAAACAAAAATGAAATAGATAGTGAAGAAGTTTTTACGGGCACTTGGCATGGCTCTATTGGGGGTGCTGATGGTGTCGGCAAATGCGCCTAAGCATAAGACGACAATATTTATGATAGGCGACTCGACAATGGCAAACAAGTCATTGGCGAGTGGGAATGAAGAGCGTGGTTGGGGACAGGCTTTGCCATCGTATCTTGACGAAGAAATTGTCGTGAGCAATCATGCCAAAAATGGTCGGTCGTCGAAAAGTTTCATAGACGAGGGCTTGTGGGCCGAGGTGGAGAAAAACATGCAAGAGGGAGACTATCTAATAATTCAGTTTGGGCATAACGACGAGAAGCCCAAAGAGGATAGGCACACCGACCCAGGTTCGACATTCGATGCCAACTTGCGTATGTTTGCCGAGACGGCCAAGAAGAAGGGTGCGACCCCCATTATATGCAACTCCATTGTGCGACGAAACTTTGCAAAGGTTGAAGACGCAGTGGCACAAGACGATGCCTCGGGCGAGTCGAAGCAAATGGAGACCGAAGGCAACGAGCTGATAGACACTCACGGAGACTATGTGGTTGCACCACGCAACGTGGCAAAGGAAGTTGGCTGTGTGTTTATCGACATGAACAAGCTGACGCACGACCTTGTGCAAGGTCTTGGTCCGGTAGATAGTCGGAAACTATATCTGTGGACCGAAGAAGGTAAGGTGGCTGCATATCCGAAAGGAAAGAAAGATAATACTCACCTTAACGTTTATGGCGCACGCACGATTGCTGGTCTTGCAGCACGTGAGCTGAAAGAGAAAATCCCGACACTTGCCAAGCACATTGTGTTCTACGACATTGTCGTGTCGAAAGATGGTTCGGGCGACTACTTTACGGTGCAAGAAGCCATAGACGCTGTGCCAGACTATAGCAAGAATAGGCGTACAACAATACTCATAAAGGGTGGCACGTATGAAGAAAAAGTTATCATACCCGAGAGTAAGCTCAATGTGAGTCTTGTGGGTCAGGATGATGCTACAATTACGTGGGCCGACTATGCCAGCAAGAAGAACAAATTTGGCGATGAATGTTCTACGAGTGGCTCGTCGACGTTCTATGTATATGCCGACAATTTCGTGGCCGAAAACATCACGTTTGTCAATGCGGCAGGGCGTGTGGGGCAGGCGGTTGCTTGTTTCGTAAGTGGCGACAATGCTAAGTTTAGCAAGTGCAGATTCTTGGGTAATCAGGATACCCTATATACGTATGGTGAGGGGACACATCAGCTCTATGAGGAGTGCTACATAGAGGGGACTGTCGACTTCATATTTGGCAAGGCAACCGCCTTTTTTGACCGTTGCGAGATACGAAGTGTTGGCGAAGGCTACGTGTGTGCGCCTGCTACACCCGAAGGCTGTAAGTATGGCTACGTGTTCGACCATTGCAAACTGACGGCTGCCGATGGAGTTCGGGGCGTGAAACTTGCTCGCCCGTGGCGTCCGTATGCGCAGGCTGTGTATATAGACTGTGAAATGGACGAGCATATTGCTCCTGAGGGTTGGAACAACTGGGGCAAGGCTTCGAACGAAAAGACTGCATTCTTTGCCGAGAAGGATTCGAAGGGTAAGGGTGCAAACCCTCGAAAACGTGCGTCGTGGGCTAAGCAGATTAAAGACGCAAGCGCCTATGCCAAAGAAAAAGTTTTGGTGCAAGAATAAGCCAAGTAATTTTATAAGCACTGGGTGCGTTGCTCAAAAAATGGGGCAGCGCACTTTTCTTTTTTATTCTTGGGTCGTAAGGAAATGAATTAGGCTGTTTGCTATGTCTTGATTGTCGGTTAGTTGGAGAGCGTGTGCAAGTCGGTCGAGATAGTCGTTGGATGGTGAGATTGAGCCACGAGCAATGGCTGTTGCAATGTCGGCCAATATTTGTCGGGCAATGTAGTCGTCGTCGGCCGAATGGAGTAGTTCTGCCATAGTGACGAGGCACGTGTCGGTCGTTTCGTATTGTGTGGGGAGCCAAGAGAGTCCTTCGCGTAGGACGTTGCGTGCGCCTGTTCGGTCGCCGATTTTGAGAGCTTCGCGAGCTGCAAGGATAGATAGGCGACGAAATTGTAGGCGGTTCAGTTCGTCAACTTCGGAAGCACTGTGGCTGTGGGCGAATCCGTCGGGTAGGCTGATGAGTCCGCATAGTTGATAACATAGTAGGCGTGGCAACTTTGCCGTGTCTGGCTCGATGTAGGTTATGGGTCCGCAGTCGACGATGTGTGCCGAGAGGTCGATGTCGGATGGTAAGACGCTTGGCACGGAGCAAAATTTGCGATGTGGGTTTTGCTCCATTAGGTCGAGAAGAAGCAAGCTGTTAATGTCGGTTTGCGAGGGGTCGACAGAGACAATGTATGTACTGTCTGTTGTCGGGATTAGAATTTTGTCCGATAGGGTTGTTAGTTGGTAGCCCATGTCGCCACCGAGGTCGGTTAACCGTGCGCGTGAGATGGGTTGCGGTGTGCTGTCGGCACCTATGGCAGAGAGTGAAAGAAGTTCGTGAGTAATAAGGTCGGCGAAGTGCATTCGTAGTGGAGGTTCGGCATATCGACTGCGGCAGATGTCGTTGGCGTGCCAAGGAGTGCTGAGTAGGTGTAGGTTGACGAGTTGTACATCGCGTCGGATGTGGCGAACCTCTTGCGCATAGAGTATGGGGTAGAAGTTGTTGTCGGCATTGGTGAGCAGGACAGCATTGTGAGGGCAGAGGTTGAGTATGGACTCGGCAATGTTGTCGGTCAGAGTGTCGTTGTGCTTATCCATGGCGTGCCATGCTGAGGCAGCCGAGCCGATGGGCACGAGTAGGAAAAGAAGACAGGCGTGGTGGTAGCGTTTGACGCTGAGCGTTGCAAAACCGATGCAAATGCCGACGGCTGCGTAGAGAAGTATGAAGACATAGTCGCGCTCGCGAGGTTCGAAGGGTTGCATGTTGAGGTAGAGCGCAAGAGCAGGTCCTACTATTATGAAGAGCAGGAATATGATTGTGGTCAGACGTCGGTCGTGCAAGATGACCCACAGACCTACGAACATTAGCAAGAGTGGTATGCAAAAGAGTCTAATGGTGCCGTGGTCGGCAAAGAGTTGGTCGCCAAGTAGATGTCGGTCGAGAAAGTCGAAGCCTGTTATGGCATTTCCAGTTCGGTTGTCGCCGTCGCCAATGCGGTCGTTTTGCCGACCACAGGTGTTCCAAAGGATGTAGCGAGTCATCATGTGCCACAGTTGATAGCGTAGTGTATAGACGAGGCTTTCGGTGGCAGATGGTTGTCGGTCTGTGGCTATGGGGCGTTGTGTCCAGTGGGTGTAGCCTGCGAGTGAGGCATCGTCGGAGTAGAGCATGCGAGGGAATAAAGATTGCTCGGTAGAGGGGTAGACATAGTCCCATCGGTTGCGTCGGGCGACGTAGCGGTTGGAGTCGGCATCGTAGGCAATGTGTGGCAAGATTTCGGTGTCGGATGGTACGGAGGTGTATGTTGGTCCGTAGAACAAAGGGCGGCTGCCATAGGCCTTCATTTGTAGATATTCGGTGAGGGCTTGAGCATCGGCAGGGTGTCCGAAGCTAAATGTGCAGCCTTGTTGTGCTCTGAAAAGTGGTAGGAGTAGGGGCAGGAGTCCTGTGTAGACAAGTGCGAGGTGTAAGATTTGTGGTTGTCGGTGGCTCCAAGCGAAGAGTGTCGTAAGGATAAAAAGCGTGCCGAAAAGGAGTCCTGAGCCGACAGATAGGCTAAATGTGTTGACGGCGACGACATCGAGAAGCGTGCCGAGGGCAAAGGCTGCACCCGACGATAGCCACAAAAGTATGACGACAGCAAGTGAGCCGAGAATGGTGCCGATTAGTGAACTGCTGATTTTTCGGTTACGTACTGTAACTGCAAAAAGACCCGACATGCCGACCAAATGACCAACGACGGGAAGCGCGAGAAGAGATAGTCGGTGGACGCCACAACTGAGACCAGCAAAAAACGAAATGAGGTAGAGGTAACGAGTGTCGGAAGTGAGCGTCCAACGGACAGCAAAGTGTAGCATGCAAAAGGCCATGAGGGCGGCTGCGGTGTAGACTTCTGTTTCGGTGCTAACATCCCACACTGAGGGCATGAAGCTCCACGAGAATGAGGTCGTGAGGGCTGCAAGCGAGGCGAGGCGTGCGTCGGTGTGTGGGCGCGTGAGAGCTATTAGTCCTTTGACGAATAGGCATAGCACTGCAGCTGCGGCTGCAGAAGTGAGGGTAGAAAGCATGTTGCAAGTATGGGCTACATAATCGGGCGGAGCGAGCAGACATACAATGCGAAGGCATAGGAGATAGAGTGGGTTGCCTGGTGGGTGACCGACGTTGAGGTTCGCTGCACAAGCGATGTATTCGCCTGCGTCCCAAAGACTGACGCCATGCGCAAGCGTGAGCATATAAACGACAAGCGACCCCACGAAAGTCAGTAGGGTCGTGTGTCGAACTAAAATGTTATGTAGGTTATGACGTATCAGACGAGACGATTTGTTGCAGTGTCGGGGAAGACGATTGTTGGCTTGAAGGTCTTGGCTTCGTCGGGGGTCATGTAGGCATAAGCCATTATGATGACCACGTCGCCAACGGCTACGAGTCGTGCGGCAGCACCATTGAGACATACGACGCCAGAGCCTCTTTCACCAGCGATGACGTAGGTTTCGAGTCTTGCGCCATTGTTGTTGTCGACCACTTGTACTTTTTGACCAGCCAATATGTTGGCAACGTCCATGAGGTCTTGGTCGATGGTTATGCTACCTACGTAGTCGAGGCGAGCCTCGGTGACGCTTGCGTTGTGTATCTTAGATTTTAGGACTTCGATATACATCTGCTGTTGTTATTTCTTGTAGATGATGTTGTCTATGAGCCTTACGTTGCCAGCTTGTACGGTTACGCAGCCTACGGCGTAGGAGGTCTCATCCCACGAGCTGAGGTGGCGTAGCGAGAGTCCGTCGACGATTTCGTAGTACTCCACTTTGAGTAGTTTGTTGTCGTCGATTTCTTTTACTACGCGAGCAGTTACTTCGTCGGGAGAAAGGTTTTTCATCCAGTCGATAGAGGCTTGTAGGACAGCGTGTATGTGTGGCGCAGCTGCACGATGTTCGGGGGTGAGGAGTGCGTTGCGACTGCTGACTGCAAGTCCGTCGGCATGGCGTACAATGGGGCAGTCGACAATCTGAAGTTTGAAGTCGAGGTCGTGCACCATTTTTTTGATGACAGCTATCTGCTGAAAGTCTTTTTCGCCAAAGTAGGCGCGTGTGGGCGAGACGTAGGCAAAGAGCTTGCTGACTATTTGGCAAACGCCGTTGAAGTGCCCGGGGCGTTGTTTGCCTTCCATGACTTCGCCTACACCAGTGAGGTCGAATTGGCGAGTGTCTGGTGTGGGGTATATCTCTTCGGCTGTTGGTGCAAAGACGATGTCGGCATCGGTAGAGCCAGAGAGCAAAGCGACGTCGGCCGAGAGTGTGCGAGGATAGGTGCGAAGGTCTTCGGGGTTGTTGAATTGGGTGGGGTTGACAAATATGCTGACGACAACGAAGTCGCATTCGGAGCAAGCGCGTTGGACGAGAGATAGGTGTCCTTCGTGGAGAGCACCCATGGTTGGGACGAGTCCTATTGTTTGTCCTGCAGCGATGGCTTCGGCAACGCGGCTTTTGAGTTCGTCGACGGTGTTTACTATGGTCATTTCTTGAGTTTTATGTGTCACGAGTGGCAAAGTTATAACATTTCGTTTGTATGGTAATCAAAATTCTTGCCACAGAATGGTTTATTGGGGTGGAGAGAAAAGAAATCCGCCACCGAAAATCTTCGGTGGCGGACTTTGTGTTGGTTTATCTAAATCCTGAGGTTGATTACTTCACGAGAATGAGTTTACCACCGCGGATGTAGAGGCCTTGCTTAGGACTGTTGACCTTGCGACCAGCGAGGTCGTAGATGGTGTTGTCAGTCTCGGTGTCGGCTTTGACTTTAGAGAGTGCAGAAGCCTTGGCATTGACAGTGATTGCGTATACTGCAATGTTGGCGTTGCCAGTGAAGATGTAGGAGCCATCGTCTTGCTTGGTGGCTTCGACTGCTTCGCCAGAGTCTTCGTTCTTGATGGAGACTTCGATGGTGTAGCCTGCTGCAGGAGCTATGACGACTTCTTCGCCGTCGAGAATGCCTTTGGCATCGCTACTGATTGTGGCTGCGCCTTCGGGTGTGCAAGTGAAGGTGTATTCGGAGAAGAGACCTACAACGGCTATGATGGTCATATTCTCGTCTTTAGCTGCGAAGGAGTAGACGCCACTCTCAGGAATGATTGCAGTGGTGTCGGAGCTTGTTGCAACGAGGAGGTCGCCCTTAATCATGTAGCCACTGGTGAGGTCGACTGTGAGGGTTACGGTTTCGCCCTCCTTATACTCGTCTTTGTCGGCTGTGATGGATATGCCAGCAATGGTAGGAGTCTTGACTTTGAACTTGGTGTACTTGGCAACAGGGGCTACGACGACTACTCCATGTCCGAGGACAACGCTATATGTTCCGTCGTTGTTCTTTGTGGCTGTGCGAGGTACGCCAGCTTGCAATACGCTGATGCTATCGAGTTCCCAGTCGGCGATTTTAACTTCGGGAGTGATGACGAGAGTTTCGCCAGCTTTGACGTTGGTCTTGTCGACAGAAACAACTGCAACGGTGTCGGTGCGAGATTCGTCGCCAACCTTAACTGTCGTTGTTTGAACTTCGGTGTAGACCTTGTATTGAGCGTCTTTGTTGTATTCGTCGATGGTGCCGTCGACGGTAAAGGTGAAGCCGTTCCAACCGAACTGCCAGTCTTTGCCGAAGATTATGTAGGTGTGGTCTTTCTTGGCGTCGAAGACGAAATATCCAAACTTAACCTGATTAGCGGCACCGACGGTCTTGTCTGTTTCGACACCATCTTCGTCAACGAGGATGTAGTGCTCGGCTGTGGAGCCAATGACATAGTTTTCGTCGACGCTGATGGAGTTGAAGAAGTACTTGGTGCCGTCGGCATTGTTGGCGCCGTTGACGTAGCCTTCGACACGGAACTTGCTGCGGTCGAATGCCTTGCCACCTTCGGTCTCGTCGACAATGTAGAGACTACGGCTACCGCCCTTGTTGGCCCAGAAGCCAATGCGGAACATACCGTCGGCATCAGGAGTGAGTTCTACGTAGGTACCATTTTGTGGCAGACCCTTAGAGCCATCGGCTTCGTAGTATTCATATTCGGCAGAGTAGGTCTTGTTGCCGTCGCTGTTGGTCTTTTCTTCGCCACGGCTGAAAGATACGTATGGGTTGCCATTGCCTTGTACGTAGGAGAAGCTGATGTCGGCTTGGTTCTTGAGAGTCCAAGAAGCTGAGCTCCAGTTGAGCCAGTTGGTGGCGTTGAGGTTGTCGGCTTGCATGCCAGCGAGAGCGAGGTCGGTGTCGAGGACTTGTTCGGGGTTGGAAGAGGAGACAGCTTTGAAGTGTACGTGTCCCCAATCTTTTTCAACGACGAGGTCGCCTTTTTCGTTAGCTACTGCATCGGTGAATTCAGATTTGAGGTTGCCTTCAGAATCGACTACGAGGTAGCTGTCGACTTCTTGCATGCCATCTTTGAGTTTAAACTCTGCGCTGACGATGACGTTGGCTTCGGGCATCGTGAACTGGTTATCGGTTATGGTGATGGCAGTGCCATCTGTTGTGGTGGCGGATATGCTAACGAGGTCGTAGTTGTCGCCCGGGGTTGCGGTGACGGTTACTGTTTCGCCAGGCATGACGTATTTGCCGTCAATCTTTTCGGCAGTGGTGGTGATGGTGCCTCGTGAAGACTCTGTTGTGGTGAGTTCGTAGGCGGTAACCGAATTGTAGACTGCTGCGTTGACAATGGATACTTTGCTGACGACCATGTCGGAACGGGTGCGCATAGAGAAGAAGACATTTTTGTCGACGGTTACGTCTTTTTTGTACTTAACGAGGATAGGCTCGCCAGACTTAACGATGTCGCCTTGTTTTAGAGTGTCGCCACCTTGTATGTAGTCGGCAAGATCGTAGGTGGTGTTACCGACAGCAAAATACGGATAACCTTCGTTTGCTGTGGCAGAGAAGTTAATGGTTATTTCCTGATTGTCTTGGATGCTGTCGACAAGGAAGTATTGGTTGTCGCTTCCAAGGAGAAGGCCACCTGTGTTGATGTTGAACTGGTTGCCATGGAAAACGTTGCAAACATAGGGCAATATGTATGTTTTCTTGCCTTCGGTGTCTTCTGTGTAGTAAGAAGTGCCAGGCTTGTAGCCCTTGAAGTTGTTGACACTCTTGTCGCCATTTTCGGCATCTTGCCACATTGTCCAACCAAGTGTGTTAGCATTGGCTCCCAATTTTTCGCCTACCTGACGATTGTCAAGGACTGTCTTGGCTTCAGCTTCGTAGTCGTAGGTAATTATCTCGGTGCCACGAGTGATAACAACTTTTTGAATAAGACCTTTCATAAGCGTTGCGAGGTAGACATCGCCAGTGTAGCTGGGATCTACATCTTCGAGGGTGATAACCTCTTCGGAAGTAAAGGTTGAAGCTGTCTGACCTTCAACATCGTCAGTTGCTTTGATAAAGGTCTTCAGTTCGCCCGAAGCTTCGGTGGTAAACTTAAAGCTGGCTGCGTTGGTCTTGCCGACAGCGTATGGGATGTCCGTTGTTGTGCCGTCTTCGCTGACGAACTTAATGGATATTTTGTCTCCTTTTTGCAGTCCGAAGATTACGATTGCGTTGTTTTTATTGTTGCCGTGATAAGCACCATAATATTCGGTAGTTACGTCGTTGCCTTCGCTGTCCGTCGTTGTGATATTTAGTTTCTTTAATTTTTGGTCGCTGTTAGTTCCGAACCATACTGTGCCTTCCTCAGGAAAGTTGGTGCCAGTATAGCCAGTATGATGACGACCAGTTTTGCCAGGGTCTCGATCATCATTACCCCACGAGGAACTACTTATTGTAAATGATTTGGCGCGAGTTTGCGTACCAATAGTCTGATTATTGGTTACGGCATTGAATTCTGCAACGAAGTCATAGGTCTGATATGTTTCGGCATCTTTTACCAATTTTTGCACTTGTACTTGTGCAAAAGAGGCAGAAGAAAACGCCATAGCAGCACCTAAGAGTAGTATGCTTTTCTTCATTTGCTTATGATTTTTTTTGTTTAACATTTTCTTTTGTTTTTGTATACAGATGTCGAAAGTAGACAAAAGTATGCGGAAGCAAATATAACATAATTTACTTTCGATTGTATAAAATTAAGAGATGATGTGTTTAAAAAACTGAAAAGTAGTCAGATGTAGTTAGCGACTTCGCTCGCGTCGCGTCCGTCGGACACGAGGCGAGCCATGATGTCCATGTATGGGTGGGCGTGAGCAAAAAAGGTCTTGTAGCCTTGGCAGATATAGTTGAGCCCCGGACGGCCAGCGATGGTGTGCATAAAGCGATTGCGAGGGCACTCGCCGTGGCAAGCAAAGTGCCACTGACAGGCGGTGCATTCGGGTGGTAAGAAGTCTTGTTTGAGGCGCGCAAATTTTTTTTGTGCGTCGGCATACATTAGCTCGGTGAGACTATGATGAGAGATGTTGCCAAGCAAAAATTCGGGGAAAACGAAATGGTCGCACGAGTAGAGGTTTCCATTGGCTTCGAGGACGGCAACGTTGCCGCATGCGGCCGACATGCTACAGACACCAGGTGGTACGCCGAGATAGTTGGCCAGTGTGGCATCGAAGAGTTGGAAGAAGCGAGTGCCGACATCGGAGGTAAGCCAACGGTCAAAAACGTGGCAGAGAAACGAGCCCCACTCTGCTGGGCTGACAGAAAAGGGCGCAATGGTGCAATTGGTGTCGGCAAGGCTGGCAAGAGTGCCGTCGGGGCGCAGTCGTTCGACGACGGGTGTGAACTGAATATAGGTGCAGTCGATGCTCTTGAAGAAGTCGTAGAAGTCGTCGGGAGCCTTGGCGTTTGCGGCGTTTACGGTTGCGAGTGCGTTCCACTCGACTTCGTGCTTTCGGAGCAAATTGATGCCGTGCATCGTTTGCGAGTGTGTTGGTGCGTCGGAGTGGTGCATGTGCCGATAGAAATCGTGCAGGTGGGCAGGTCCGTCTATGGACACTCCAATGAGCCAACCGTTGTCGTGGAAGAAGCGTGCGTAGTCGTCGGTTATGAGGGTGCCGTTGGTCTGTAGACAGTTGTCGACGTGGCGACCTGCGGCATATTTGTTTTGTAGGTGAATGACTTTCTGATAGAAGCTGATGGGGAGTAGTAGGGGTTCGCCGCCGTGCCACGTGAAGAGGACGGAGTCTGTGGTTTGGCAGTCGATATATTGGCGGATGAAATTTTCGAGTGTCTGGTCGGAGATGTGTGTTGGCGAGGCGTAGCGATGTTTTTCGGAATAGTAGCAGTAGTTGCAAGTCATGTTGCAAACCGAGCCGACGGGCTTGGTCATGACGTAGAGTGGGGACTGAAAAGGAAATAAAGTGTCGTTGGGTGTACGCATATATTGACCAAATATACATAATTTTGCGGTTGGTTTTGGTGCACGCAAAGTGCTCAAAAGGGAACGCCGTGAGACTCGGCGACAGTACCCGCTGCTGTATGTCTTTCGCCACACACAAAGAGTGGCGCCAAAAGTGAGGTTGCAAAAAAAGCCATTGTCTTGATTGCAGACGAGAAGGCGCAACCGTAGGTTCACAGAAGACGAGCCAGAAGACCTGCCAAAACAAGAAGTAATTTTTTCGTGTCTGAACGCCCTGCGGGATTACGGAGCAAGATGCGCACACCGAAGCTGGCTTAATTGTCCTTGTGAGAATGGGGAGAGGGGGCTTGGTGTGCAAAAAGGCTTTTGTTGTGTATCTCGCAAAAGTGAGAAACCAAATTACATACATATACACAACAATGTTACAAACAAACAAATTTTTGCTGCTTGCAGCAGTATGCACGCTGACCTTCGTGGCGTGCGATGACGATGACGACCAAGACATCCGCACGCTGACGTTTGAGGACGCCGAGGGTCAGAGCTATTGGGCAGACCTGATTGACAGCCCTGAGTATGGTGGTGCGAAGCTCTACGGAGAGTATGACCAGGCGACCAACATGTATTCAGGTCCCGAAAAAGACTACGTGTGGGCTGACGAGAACACGCTTTTGAAGAACAATGGCATCGTGGAAGCTTGGGGTTCGAAAGTGTTCTGGAATGGTGGCATGGCAGTGTCGAACTACACTCACGCTGCAGACGGAGCGTCGTATGCTAATCAGCTTTCGACGCTCAGCGGAGGACACAATGGTAGCAAAAATTTCTGCGTCAGCTTTGGCAGTGGCGAGGCTTCGGACAATTTGCCAGCCATATATTTTTCGGACAGTGTGGCACGCGTCATCAACAAGATGTATGTTGCCAACACGTCTTACGTGATTAACTCCATGACCAATGGCGACGACTACGGCACTCCGAAAGCTACGGAAACGGACTTCTTTAAGGTGTTGGCATACGGATTTGACGCAGCAGGTAAGCAGACGGCAACAGCCGAAATATACCTTACGCAAAATGGCGAGATAAGCACCGAATGGCAAGAGTGGAATCTTGCGGGACTGGGAGCTGTCGTGAGTGTAAAATTCTCGGTCGAGCAGAGCCAAAAGAACGATTATGGCAACGTTTGGCCCAACTACTTTGCGTTTGACGATGTAGAAGTGGTCTTCTAAAAACAAACATAGATGGTGCGTATATCTGTATTCTTGTTTGTGATATGCCTTTTGACAAGTTGCGACAAAGACGACAACAATGGAGAAATTGTTACTTCGTCTGAGACTGACACGACTGTGGCATTGTGCAATAGCGTGTTGGAGTTTTTGCCCGCACCGGGTCAGTTTGTCAACGAAGGGTATACGTGCCGTTCGCAAACAGAAGCTAATGCGTATGCACTCGACAGGATTACGTCGGGTGCATACGTTTCACTTGGCAGCTTTGGCGGACGCATTGTGGTGGGCTTCGACCACAGCATACGCAATAGTGGAGGAGATTATGACATTGCCGTAGGTGGCAATTCGACAGTTGCATTTTCGGAGCCGGGCGTCGTGTGGGTTATGCAAGACGCTAATGGAGATGGGATTCCTAACGACGGATGGCACGAATTGCGAGGTGCAAAAAGTGATAGTGTCGGGACGATTAAAAATTATGCTGTAACATATTATCGACCAGTGGAAAATTGTCCTACGCCATGGACTGACAATATGGGGCTGAGTGGGAGCGTGCGATACTTGTCGGCCTATCATAGGCAAGAATATTATTATCCGCTATGGGTCGAGAGTGACCAATATACCCTATCAGGCACTCGTTTGGCAAGCCAAGCCGTCGACGTTAGTGGCGAGGGGCGTATGTGGACAAGCCCTAATTATGGGTGGGGCTATGCTGATAATTATAGTGAAGAACGCACGTCGGATGGCAAAAACTTGTTTAGAATAGCCGATGCCGACACTGTGCTTGCAGTGGTTGACTTCGTCATGGTGCAGTCGGCCGTCTTGGATAGTTGTGGTTGGATTGGTGAGGTGAGTACCGAGGTTACTGGTGTGTGGGATTATCATTTGCTGAATCCAATAGGGGAGTGATATTGGGGCAAATTGGTGTATTTTTGTGGCGTGAAGTGCCACGGGACTAAATATTTGCCAGCATTGTTTGTGGCTATTGTGTGGGGGACTACTTTTGTGGCCTCTAAAATGGCTCTTGATGGCGGACTGACGCCTATTGGGCTTATGAGCTTACGATTCTTGTTGGGCTACGTGGCGTTGTGGGTGGCATATCCGCAGGTGCATGCGATTCGTCTGGACAAGCAAGAACTGAAGTTTTTGTTGCTTGGTCTGTGTGGAGGGTCGGTATATTTCTTGGCAGAATATGAGGCACTAAGGCACACTTCGGCAGTCAATGTGGGCATAATTACGTCAACAGTGCCGTTGGTGTCGGCATGTTTGTATGCCATGCTTAGCAGGACGTTGCCACGTGCAAAATATTTTGTGGGGACAGCGATAGCTTTGCTGGGTGTGGTGATGGTCGTGACCAATGGTCGGGCAGAGATGAGCTATAGCATGACGGGCGACGTCTTGGCGTGTGTGGCGACACTTCTTTGGGCTGTTTATTCGGTTGTCCTTTCGTCGCTTGGGGCGAGGGTGAATCCTCTATTGGCATCGCGACGGCTTTTTTTCTATGCGCTTGTTAGCATATCTCCATTTGCTATGTGTGAGGGGATAGACGTGTCTATTTTGACAGAACCACAAGTGCTATGGCCAACGATGTATTTGGGGCTTGTAGCATCGGGGCTGTGCATTTGGCTTTGGAATGTGTCGACCAACAATGTAGGCATTATGCAGACCAATAATTTCTTGTATTTGCTGACCATAGTGCCTGTTTTTGCGTCTTACTTATTCATGTTGTCGGAGCTGACGAGGTGGAATGTTTGTGGCAGTTTGGTGGTTTTGGTGGGCATTATGGTGGCTAACAAAGGGGTACAAAAAAAGTGTGCCTACACATGATGAGTGAGGCTCACTTATACGGATAATTCTTATTGAACTTTTTTAGATTATGAGCATGGCGTCGCCGTAGGGACCGATGCGGTAGCCTTCGGCAACGGCAACGTTGTAGGCGTTCATGACGTTTTGGTAGCCACCGAAAGCGCAGACGAGCATGAGCATTGTAGATAGAGAGAGTTGGAAGTTGCTTATAAGTGACGTCGGCACCTGAAATTCGTATGGGGGGAAGATGAACTTGTTGGTCCAGCCGTTGTAGGGCGAGATGTGTCCTTGTGTGGAGTAGGCTGTTTCGAGAGCGCGCGCGACTGTTGTGCCGACTGCGCATACTTGCCTGCCTTCATCGCGGGCGAGGTTGACTCGGGCGACTGTCTCGTCGTCGATAAACATTTGCTCGGAGTCCATTTTGTGCTTGGTAAGGTCTTCGACTTCGACAGCGCGAGAGATGCCTGTCCCGACGTGGAGCGTCAGCTTGGCGAAGTCGATGCCTTTGAGTTCGCAACGCTTGTATAGTTGTCGGCTGAAATGGAGTGCGGCTGTTGGTGAGGCTACTGCACCTTCGACTTCGGCAAAGATGGTCTGATAGTTTTCGGCATCTTCGGGGACTACTGGTCGGGTTATGCATTCGGGCAGTGGCGTCTCGCCGAGAGCGTAGAGGCTTGCGCGGAAGTCTTCGTTGCTTTCTTCGCTAAGGAATCGGAGAGTGCGTCCGCGTGAGGTGGTGTTGTCTATAACTTCGGCAACCATTGAATTGTCTTCGCCAAAGTATAGTTTGTTGCCTATTCGGATTTTGCGAGCAGGGTCGACAAGAACGTCCCAAAGGTGTTGTTCGCGGTTGAGCTCTCGGAGCAAGAATACTTCTATGCGAGCATTTGTTTTTTCTTTGTTGCCATGTAGTTTGGCAGGGAAGACGCGAGTGTTGTTGACGACCATTACGTCGCGGTCGGTGAAATAGTTGGGGAGGTCTTTGAAGATTTTGTGTTCTATTTCACCTGTTTTTTTGTTGAGGACGAGTAGCCGAGCTTCGTCGCGATTCTCGGTTGGGAATTGTGCTATTTGTTCTTCGGAATAGCGATATTCAAATTCAGATAGCTTCATTGTGTTTGTTATCTGCTTTTTGTGAAACGTTTTTTTCTTCTTTTGGTTGGAAGGGCGCAGCGTCTAAGATTAGCTGTTCGACTTGCTCCATTGTCATGGCGTCTTGTACACAAGAGTCGCCAGAGCGGGTGCGACGTAGGGCTGTTAGGTGTGCGCCAGAGTTTAGAGCCAGACCTATGTCGCGAGCGAGGGCACGAATGTAGGTCCCTTTGCTACAGACTATGCGTAGGGTGAGGCTAGTGCCATCGAAAACTGTTGGCTCTATTTGGCTGATGAGGATTGGTCGGGGCTTAATCTGGACGCTGTCGGCATTGCCTTTGCGAGCATATTCGTAGGCGCGTTTGCCGTCTATTCGTATGGCCGAGAATGTCGGTGGAGTCTGCATTAGGTTGCCCGTGAATTGCTCGGCGAGTACTTGTTGTACTTGTTCGGCTGTGATGTGTTCGACTGGGTAGGTGTGGTCTATTTCTGTTTCGAGGTCGAAGCTGGGCGTTGTGGCACCGAGTTTGAGCGTGGCGATGTATTCCTTGTCGCCATTCATGAGACTATCGATGGTCTTGGTGGCTCGACCGGTGCAGACTACGACGAGTCCTGTTGCGAGAGGGTCGAGAGTGCCTGCATGACCGACTTTGATTTTCTTTATGCCAGCGTGTTTTTTGAGCATAAAGCGAATCTTGTTGACTACATCGAAAGATGTCCAATGTAGTGGTTTGTCGACGAGCAGTGTCGTGCCTGTGCGGAAGTTGATTTGTTGGGGAGAGAGCGTCATGCAAGCAGGCATACAAGTGCGCCAACTATGAAGCAGTAGGCTGCAAAATAAATTAGTTTGCCACGTCGGACGACTCCTATCATGAACTTGCAGGCCAGACAGCCGAAGACGAAAGCTGAGAGGAATCCGATTATCATGGACGATGTGGGTATGGATGTTGCGATGGCTTCGACGCCGCCACGGATGAGTTTTATGCCGTCGAGGAGAGCCTCGCCGAGTATGGGCGGGATGACCATGAGGAAAGAGAATTGTGCCATTTGTTCTTTGCGGCAACCGAGTAGTAGACCTATGGCGATGGTGGAGCCTGAGCGAGAGAGACCTGGCATGACGGCACAGGCTTGTGCGAGTCCGATGACGAAGGCTTGTGGCAGTCCGATTTTTTCTTTCTGTCGTGGGCGAGCAAAATGAGTGAATGTGAGCAAGATTGCTGTGAGGAGGAGCATAAGCCCGACGATGAGTAGCCCAGAGCCAAAGATGTCTTCGACGACGTCTTTGAAGAATACTCCGACTATGCCGATGGGAATCATTGATATGAGTATGCAGAGAGCATAGCGTGTGCCTTCGTTCATTTGGAACTTGAGTAGGTCTGTTATTATCCACGCTATTTCGCGTCGGAGGATGACGACTGTGGATAGGACGGTTGCTACGTGTACGAGAATGGTGAAGGCGAGGTTGTCGGAGTCTTCGACACCGAATAGGTGCGAGGCTAAGATTAGGTGTCCGCTACTGCTTATGGGTAGGTATTCTGTTAGTCCTTGTACGAGTCCGAGCAGAAAGGCTTGTAGGCTATCCATTGTTAGTTTTGAGTCTTACGGATTATGCCTACGCCGATGATGGCATAGCCGATGAGTACTACTATGGGGGCGAGTGTTATGTGTCGGAAGTCGTATATGCTTTCGTCGAATATGTTAGGGTCGGAAGAGCCACCACCGGCCATGAGTATGAAGCCGAGAATGACTACAACGGCTCCTACGGCTATTGTTTTGTAGTTCCAAGAGGCGAGTGGCATGGCTTGTTTGCCTGATTCTTGTTTGCGTTCCATTTGTGGTTGAACTATGAGAGTGTTATTGTTTTTCTACACGTAGAGGTCGGCTGTTCGTAGGCTGAGGTATTTGTTGACAGAGGCTATGGTAGAAAAGAGTGTCATGAGTATTCCGAGTATGAAGACGATGGCGAAGAGAGTGAGTACGACGTAGGTGTTGCTGAAGCTGATGACGTCTGGTAGTTCGCGCGCCGAGACGAATATTACGGCGGCGAGCATGGCGTTGGCTATGCAAGCACCGATGAGGCCTTGTGCGAGTCCGCGTGCGACGAATGGTCGGCGTATGAAATTGCGAGTGGCTCCGACGAGTTGCATTGTTCGGATTAGGAATCGTTTGCTATATACCATTAGTCGGACGGTGTTGCTGATGAGGGTGAGCGAGACGAGCAACATCATGGCGGAGAAGCATAGTAGGACTATGGATATTTTTCGGATGTTGTTGTGTATGAGGTTGACCATGTCTTGCTCGAAGTGGACATCGCGCACTGTTTTGTAGCCTCGGAGCATGTCGGCTACTGTCTCCATTCCTTGTGCGTCGGCATATTGTGCGAAGAGCTTTACTTCCATGGTTGGAAGGAGTGGGTTGTAGTCGAGTGTGGAGACGAAGTCTTCACCGAGGATTTCTTCCCATTGTCTGGCGGCTTCGTCTTTGTCTACGCTGACGACGCTTTTGACTTGTGGTGCGGAGAGTAGTTGTTTTTCTATTTGTTTTACTTCGGCTGCTCTTGCGTCGGCTGAGAGTGTTACGGTTAGGCACAAGTTTTCTTTGACATAGGCAGAGACTCTGGATGCGTTGAGTAGTAGGAGTCCTATTATGCCGAGCAAGAATAGTACGAGAGCGATGCTTATTGTCGTTGTAAAATACGAGCTGCGGATTTTGCGCGAAGTGGCTTGGGAAGAGGTTGTGGACGAGTGAGGCATAGAATTTTTAGCGGAAAGAACTATATAATATCGCTTAAATTAGTTGCGAAGATAGATACATTTCTGTAAAAGAGTTTTTTATTTAACATATATTAAATAAGCAAAAAGAAATTCAAACATGTAAAAGGAAAATTAATTTATTTTGCCTTTAAATAATGGTTTATAAACGATAGAACAGATGAAAGAGACTCAAGAGCAGTTTGTGGCGGTACGAGAGGCTGCGCGTTCGATAGCTCGTTTGTCGGCAGAAGAGACGTCGAGAATCCTTATGTCGATAGCAGATAAGTTGGAACGACATATTGACGATATTGTCGAAGCTAACAAGGTAGACCTGTCGAAGATGTCGAAAGAAGATTATAGATACGACAGGCTTATGCTGACTCCTGAGAGGCTTCGGGGCATTGCTGCCGATACTCGTAGTGTGGCTAAGCTGCCGAGTCCGGTTGGAGAGGAGATTGATAGTACGGTGCGTCCGAATGGGTTGAAGATAAGTAGGGTACGCGTGCCACTGGGTGTGGTTGGTGTTATTTATGAGGCGCGTCCTAATGTTACGGTAGATGTTGTGGCTATTGGTTTGCGTAGTGGGAATGCTGTTGTGCTGAAAGGAGGTTCGGATGCTCATGAGAGTAATGCTATTCTTGTAAGGCTTATTCGTGAGGCAATAGGCGAACATGGCGTGTCGCCAGAGATTGTTCAGCTCTTGCCCGATAGTCATGAATCTGCTAAAGATCTTATGGAGGCAGTGGGATATGTCGACTTGCTAATCCCTCGTGGTTCGCAACGGTTGATAGCTTCGGTTCAACAGAACGCCAAGGTGCCTGTCATTGAGACTGGTGCAGGAGTGGTGCATACGTATTTTGATAAAGATGGCGACTTGAAGAAAGGTGCACAAGTGATTTTGAATGCTAAGACTCGTCGTACGAGTGTGTGCAATGCTCTTGATTGTCTTATTGTGCATAAGGGTCGTTTGGCAGACTTGCCTGCTTTGGTGGAGCAGATGGCTGCTAAGGGTGTCGAGTTACGTGCCGACGGCAGAGCATACGCAGCTCTTGAAGGGAAATATGCTGGTACTCTTAGCCATATTGCCGAGGAGGACTATGGACACGAATTCTTGGCTCTGATATTGGCTGTGGTGTGTGTGGATAGTCTTGACGAAGCTCTCGAATATATTCATCGCTATAGTTTGAAGCACTCGGAGGCTATCGTAACTGAGAATGTAGAGAATGCAGAAAGATTTTTGCGTGAGGTGGATGCGGCATGTGTCTACGTGAACGCAAGTACTGCGTTTACTGATGGCGGACAATTTGGGTTGGGTGCTGAAATTGGTATTAGTACACAGAAAATGCATGCTCGCGGTCCGATGGGGCTACGCGAGTTGACATCGTATAAGTGGATAATTCGTGGTGACGGACAAACGCGTCCTTTGTAATGAGAGTTTTTTTAGTGCTTTGTAGTGTGTTGTTGTTTGGCACGTTGTGTCTTGCGCAACAAAGGAAATCGTTGGAAGGGACGATGTCTGACCGCCCTCTTGTTCATGACCCCTCGATTGTGCCGTGTGGTGATACGACGTATGTTTTCGGTACGGGACATGGTGTGTCGCAACTTTTTACGACAGATATGCATACGTGGCACTATGGTCGTCAGTGTCTTGATACGCTTCCTCGTTGGGTCTATGAGCGATTGCCGCGAGCGTCGATGCACGTGTGGGCTCCCGATGTTATTTACTATGGTGGACAGTGGCACATGTTCTATTGCTGTTCGGCTTTTGGCAAAAACACATCGGTTATAGGTCATGCTGTCAGTCCGACACTCAACCAACAGAGCTCGGCTTATGGTTGGAAAGATAGGGGCATGATTGTGCAGTCGGTACCCGGACGAGATTATTGGAACGCTATAGACCCCAATATTGTGGTAGACTATGATGGAATGCCTTGGATGACTTTTGGTTCGTTTTGGGGAGGCATAAAGTTGGTTCGTCTAAATTACAACTTGGATGGCATAGCATATCCTGAAGAATGGTATGATCTTGCAGTCCGTCATCCTAAGGCAAAGCGAATGCTTGAAAATGCAATCGAAGCTCCGTATATCTTTAAACACGATGGCTATTACTATTTGTTTGTCTCTATTGACTATTGTTGTCGCGGAAAAGAAAGTACGTATAGGGTCGTTGTCGGGCGAAGCCAGAAGGTGAGTGGTCCGTATGTCGACCATAATAATGTTCCGATGACCGAAGGCGGTGGATTGCTTGTGGCAGAGGGCGACAAAAAAGAATGGAGTGCAATGGGGCATTGTTCGGTTGCCACAGTTGGAGGTAGAGATATTCTTGCACTCCATGCCTACGATATGCAAACGGGTCATTCGTATCTCTTGACACCACAAATCGAGTGGGATAAGGATGGTTGGCCAAAAGTTGTAATGAGTTCAAAATGAAAGATTTAGCAGAAAAACCATACGACGTTGACGATATGCGTATGGCTGTCGACACGCTCCGCAAAGGAGGTGTGATACTCTACCCAACCGACACTGTGTGGGGGCTCGGTTGTGATGCCACCAATGCCGCTGCGGTAGAGAAAGTGTTTGCCATAAAACATCGACCTGATAACAAAAGCATGTTGGTGCTTGTCGATAGTACCGACCGTGCAAAGATGTATGCCGATGGACTGACCGACGTGGCTTGTGACCTAATGGAAATGAGCGACAAGCCATTGACACTCGTTATCGATGGTGCTAAAAATATAGACAAGAAACTCGTTGCAGACGATGGCTCTGTTGGCATACGTGTTACGCGCGAAAAGTTTAGTCACGATCTCTGTTATCGACTAGGACGCCCCATTGTGTCGACATCTGTCAACATAAGCAGTCAGCCAGCGGCAAAGGTGTTTGCAGATATTTCGCCCGAAATGTTAGAGACAGTCGATTATGTGGTGAAGTATCGGCAGGGCGACAAAAGGCAAAGTAAGCCATCGTCCATAATAAAGTTAAAAGCCGATGGGCAAATAACAATCATCAGACAATAGCAACACAACAACATAACAACAACATAACAACAACACAACAACAAGATGAAAAAAGAGTATCCGATAGACATTCTGAGCTATCAGTTCCCGGTCAAAGTCCCGGTCCAAATCAGGTTTAGCGATGTCGATGGCTTCGGCCATGTCAACAACAACGCCATGCAAACCTACTTCGACCTTGGGCGTGCTGAATATATGTCGTATGTTGTCGGCAACGACTTCTACGAACATTCCGACACGCTCATCATAGCCAACTATACTACCGATTTTTTGCGTCAGGTGCATTTTGACGACAAAATCGAAGTACGTACTGCGGTCTATCATGTCGGTAACAAGAGCGTCAAAATAATTACGGCTCTTGTCGACACTGCTTCGCAAGACGTATGTGCGGTGTCTGATGCAGTAATGGTTGGCTGCAACATGCAAAGCCAAAAAAGTGTAGTCTTGCCCGACCTTTGGAGGCAAAAAATTGAGCAGAGAGAAGGACGTAAGTTCTGAAAACATTTTGTTTTAGCGCAACACTTTTAAATTAGTTTGCGTACCTTTGGTAACAATATGATTTCTTACGAAAATATACTATTGAACGTCGAAAAATGGCTTTCAGAGATAGATTGCGCTCATGAGCCTCGGAATCTCTACGAGCCAATAGACTACTCTTTGTCGCTCGGCGGAAAGCGATTGCGCCCAGTGCTATGTCTTTCGGCATGTTCACTTTTCAGAGACGATTATGAAAGTGCACGTTGGTGTGCGCTCGCCATAGAAGTGTTTCATAACTTCACTCTTCTTCATGACGACGTGATGGACAAAGCCGGCATTCGCCGTGGCAAACCGACTGTCGTTGCCAAGTATGGACTCAATACAGCCATCTTGTCGGGCGATGCTATGCTCATTGAAGCCTATCGCCTTTTGTCGCTAACCGACTCACCCTCGTACCCTCTCGTGTGCGATGTGTTTAGTCAGACAGCAATGCAAGTGTGCGAAGGTCAGCAATACGACATGGATTTTGAAAATCGTACCGACGTGTCGACCGAGGAGTATTTAAATATGATTCGTCTGAAAACGGCAGTCCTCTTGGCCGCATCGCTTAAGATGGGTGCGCTCATCGGTGGAGCCTCGCTCTGCGACGTCGAAGCACTCTACGAATATGGCATACAGCTTGGCATCGCTTTTCAAATTCAAGACGACTTGCTCGATACCTTTGGCGATGAAAAAACCTTTGGCAAGACCATAGGCGGCGACATAATGAGTAATAAGAAAACATTCTTGCTCACCACAGCGCTCGAACGTGCCACAACCGAACAGCGTCTTGAACTCGCAAGTTGGCTTAGTCTGACCGACCCTGTGCGCGAAGAAAAAATAGAAGGCGTACGAAACTTGTTTATTGCCACTAGAGCGCGCGAAGTTGCGCAAGCCAAAATAGAAAGCCTATACTCTAAGGCAATGAACGATTTGCGAGCCATGGACATAACAGCCGAAGGTAAGCGAATGTTTATCGATAGTGCTGAAAAACTATTTCATCGTACCAAGTGAGGCACCAGACTCTTCTCTCCGTCGCAAAATATTATTTCACAAAAGCAGATAACAAAACAGAAAGTTCCAATATATGGCAAACACAAACATTGGCAAGATAATACAGATAGTCGGTCCTGTCGTAGACGTGGCTTTCGACGCAAGCACGGGCGAGTTGCCCGAAATATACAACGCTTTGGAAATAACCCGTAAGAACGGCGAAAAGTTAATTGTAGAATGTGAACAACACATTGGTGAGAACACCATACGTTGCATCGCAATGGAGTCTACCGATGGTCTGAAGCGTGGAATGGAAGTTGTCAACACAGGTGCACCTATCATGATGCCTGCTGGCGAACCTTCGCGTGGTCGCTTGCTCAACGTCATAGGTGAAGCCATCGATGGCATGCCAACTCCATCTAAAGAGGGTGGTAACCCCATACATAAGCCCGCACCAAGCTACGAAGAACTCACAACCGAGACCGAGGTGCTCTTTACAGGCATTAAGGTCATCGACCTGATTGAGCCCTATGCCAAAGGTGGTAAAATCGGTCTTTTCGGTGGTGCAGGTGTAGGCAAGACTGTCCTTATTCAGGAGCTTATCAACAACATTGCTAAGGGTCATAATGGTCTTTCTGTCTTTGCAGGTGTCGGAGAACGCACTCGTGAAGGTAACGACCTGCTTCGTGAAATGATTGAAAGTGGCATTGTCAACTATGGCGAAGAATTTAAAAAGAGCATGGAAGAAGGTAAGTGGGACCTTTCTAAGGTCGACAAAGATGCCCTTGCAAGCTCACAAGTAACCATGGTCTTCGGTCAGATGAACGAACCACCCGGAGCTCGTGCACGCGTTGCTTTGTCTGGTCTGACCATGGCTGAGAGCTTCCGCGATGGCGACGGCAAAGGCGCCGGACGCGACATATTACTCTTCATCGACAATATCTTCCGCTTTACGCAAGCTGGTTCTGAAGTCTCAGCTCTCCTTGGACGTATGCCTTCAGCCGTAGGTTATCAGCCGACGTTGTCTTCCGAAATGGGTGCTCTGCAAGAACGAATCACCTCAACAAAGCACGGCTCCATCACTTCGGTACAAGCAGTCTACGTCCCTGCCGACGACCTTACCGACCCCGCTCCAGCCACTACGTTTGCTCACCTTGATGCCAAAACAGTCCTCAGTCGTAAGATTGCCGAACTCGGTATTTATCCCGCTGTCGACCCTCTCGACTCTACTTCGCGTATTCTCTCGCCCGATGTCGTAGGCAAAGCTCATTATGACTGTGCCGAACGTGTCAAACAGCTCCTCCAACGCTACAACGAGTTGCAAGACATAATCTCCATCTTGGGTATGGAAGAACTCTCCGAAGAAGACAAACTTGTCGTCCATCGTGCACGTCGTGTCCAACGATTCTTGTCGCAACCATTCCACGTGGCCGAGCAGTTTACAGGTCTTAAGGGTGCCTATGTCAGCATAGAAGATACCATTAAGGGCTTCAATATGATAATGGACGGCGAACTTGATAAATACCCTGAGGCTGCTTTCCACCTTGTCGGTACCATCGACGAAGCCATTGCCAAGGGCGAAAAACTACTCAAAGAAGCTAAAGCCTAATGGAACGTACGGCATTGAACCTCGAAATCGTGTCGCCCGAAAGCGTAGTCTATAGTGGCGACATAGAATTGGTCGAGCTCCCCGGTAAACGCGGACGTTTCACCATTCTCCGTGGACATGCGCCCATCATATCCTCTCTCTCCGAGGGTCAGATACGTGTCCGCCCAATCGGCTCTGCCGAAGACAAGTCTTTCGACTGCAAAGCAGGCTACGTAGAGTGTACAGACAATAAAGTCTCTGTCTTGCTCAACGCGTAAAAATAAGTTTTTAAACCATAGTAATCCTCTTGACTTATTGTCGAGAGGATTTTTTTATTAACGCAGTATAAGTCTACTTTGAAATGTAGAACTAAAAACGAGAGGTCGTACGTACCGACCTCTCGTTTGGTAAATCTTAGTGCCAAAATATTCTACTTCACAATTATCAGTTTGCCACCCCTGACATATAGCCCTTGACGAAGCAGCCTAATATCTTTGCCCACACATTTGCCACCAAGGTCATATATCATATTATCTTGTGAAGGTTCGTTTGCGCTCGTAGCGCATAGTTGTGTCGGGTTTTCATCGTCTTCTTCCAAAATGTTGGCAATCACGGTTTCGGCATAGGCAGAAAGCACATACTTCGTACCGTTGTGATAGTAATATTCTATTCTGCTAAGGTCGTTTTGTCCGTCATATTGCCAAATGGTCTTGTAGGCCTCCACCCAATCTCCTTCGTTGTCATTGGCAGTGTTGTCCCACGTGTATACAACCGAGCACGTTTTATTACCATTCTCGTCATATTCTGTAATCTCTTTTTCTGTGCCGACAATTGCCGTATGGCTTTCGAGAGTGCGCAGAATGGTGTAGATTATGCCATCCTTGTCGTCGTAACTGTGCTCTGCCTGATATTCTCCCACTTTGCTCCAAGTCTCTTTGCGACTATCGTATGCGTATTCAGTAATATTGATGGGATTGCCTATCGTGTCGCACGTGAACTCTTGTCGGCGTACCGCTGTCCATGCGTCAGACGATAGGTCGTAGTCGTAGGTGACCGATGTCGTTTGCACGCCATTTTCGTCATACGTCAGTTCTTCTTTTTGACTATTGTCCGATGATAGCTTCACTTCTTCAATCGGTGTCTTAATCATTGCTCCGCCTGACGTATACGATATTTTGTAATAGCCTGTATAGAGCCAATCTTGTGTGCCCGTAAACCACGTATATTCCTTCTGACTTACTATGGTGTCGTTTCCGTCGTATGTAAGTTCCATTTTCTGACGTCCCGTAAGGCTCCACTCATCGTCCACCCATTCAGAGTTCTCGATCATAATTGTGTTGCCTAAGCTGTCGTAGGTGTAGGCCGTCAGATACACGTCGTCCAGGATGCCTTCGTAGACAAGATTAGATTTTTCGTAAGTGGCCGTTTTTACCCATGTTCCTGTTGCTGTACTATATGTATATTCATGTCGAGCCGTCTCTACGTAGTTGTCGTCTAAGACATATTCGGTCTTAGAGCCTTTCGTCGGCTTCCATTCTCCACTCTCGTAGCTATGCCTTATTTGTGCTGTAAGATTGCCAAATAGGTCATACTCTTCAGTGTTATATATGGTGTAGTTCGATATGACACCCAAAAAGAGTGTACGGTTTATTCCGTTGTCATACATAGTCGTATTGGTAAGCATCCATTGAGCTGCCGCATAGTTGTAGTCGTACGAGTCGAGACGAACTTTTTTGCCAATCTCATCATACGTATAATCATATCTATAGCCATAGTTGCACCTCCACGTAACCCCATCGCTCATAAGGGAATAGGCTACGTTTTCTACGATGTCATTGTGTTCGTTGCGAATGGTTTCAGATTTCTGTGCACTTGTCGCCGACGATACGCTATAAGTTGCGCTATACGTCTTTACGCTATACGACCCACTGTCAGTATGATAATATTTGATTTCCTCTGTCGGCTCATAGCGTTCGAGGGCTTCATAATATTTTTCAACTTTGCTGCTTAGGGTGCGTCCGTTGTCATCGAAACTTTGTGTCGTGCGCAGTGCTTTGACAAGCGCACCTTGGATCTTATCCCAATTCTTCCGTTCAGAATATATCAAGTTCCCTGTCGTGTCATATATATTTTCGCACAAGTAGCCACTGCCCGACGATAGCTCCCATGCGTTATTTGCCTTGTTATATTTGGCCACGAAGGTCGGCTCTTCGGTCGGCTCATTGGTGGCGTAGCCATACACGTCGCGTGTCTGTTCGTCAAACGAACCATCTGAATAAACTGAGTAGATGGCTTCGACAACTCGTCCGTAGTCGTCGTAGGTATACGAATATTTTGAACCCTCTGTGCTTACGAAGCTTTCTGTGCCCGACTCGTCAATGTTGTATGTCGTAATTAGAGTATGACAACCGTTGCGGTCGTTGACATAGGCACAGCGTGCCGTGTTTTTATATGTCTGTGTCGACTGGTCATATACTTGTTTTATTGCTCCTGTTATATAACCATTTGCATCGCGAGTGTACGATAGTCGATAGCCCGAGCGCGAACTTTCTGTCCAGCCATTGTCATACGTGTCGCTAATCGTCATGATTGCTCTTCCAGCCTCGTCGTAGTAAGTCTCCGTCTTGCTGTCTGAAGTTTCTTTAGATGCGTATGCAAGGAATGCTTTGCCCTCTTCGGCCACGTAAAGATCGAGCGATGCATCCGACGTGTTGGTAATCGTTACGTCGACGTTGTCGGTAGAAAATGCGTAGCCCACGTAGCCTGCCGTCGAACTTTGAGGCACGAACATGCAGTATGTGTAACCTGCGCGGACAGGAAATTTTAGCACTCCCAAGCCGAGCTTGTTTAGCTTGCCTTTCTGCGAATGCTCTGCGCTTTCGCTAATGGCTGTGGTGTAGGCAGTCAGATCCCAACTGTCGGTGGCTGTAGAATATTCTGCTCCAAGTGCCAATTGCTCCAAGTTGGGCAATACGGCTTTGCCTATGTAGCGACCGTTGGCGTTGAGGTTGCTCAGCGAGCAAGAGAGAATGCCGTCCGTGTTGCCTAAGATTCCATCGGTTAGGTCGGGGTAGACACCCACATACTCAAAGCCTACAACGCTTGTCTTGCTGCTCGTCAGTCGGTTTTCGTCGCCCAATGGGAACTCTACAACGTATGGAACGTAGTTCGACATTATGCGCAAAATCATGTAAATGTATCCGTTTTGTGCGACGTCCATGTTCATCTGATATTTGCTATTGTCGAACACCAACCAGTTGCCCATCTCGTTGGCTGACGTACCTACCGATGCTTTGGGTGCCAAGTTGGTTGAGTTGATAAAATAATCTGCTGCAAACTCTTCGCTTCCAATGGTTACTTTGTCGTATGTGCCTATGTTGACACTTACGAGCTTTGCTTTCACCTCGTTGTTTGGGTAGAACTTTGTCGACTCCGTCTGCACAAACGTACACGTAGAGTTGAACGTCTCGTTACTCGTCCGAAGCACCGAAGTGCCGTCGGCAGTAACAATGCTGTCGGCCACCACTGTGCCGTTTTCTATGTATGCATCGCCCTTCTCGGTTGTCGCAAAGGCATAGTCATATTTGCGAATAGCTTCCCACTGACCACTTATTGCACTCTCGGCATGATGTGTTTCGGCAATCATGTTGCCATTTTCGGCATATTCGTAGTCTATGCGCACAGGTGCTTCGTAGGCGTTTGTCTCGGGGTTGAATGTCTGGGTGAGTGCACTCGCAATCTTGTCGTCGTTTGCATATTCGTTTTCTGCAATCCGACCCGCTGTCTGAACCCACTCGCCCGTAGTCTTTTCGTATGTGAAATACTCATCGAGTGTCGAGCCTCCGTGCTCATCGTATGTGTGGACTTCTTTTTTGCCAAAAATGTATGCACTTTTGGTCGAGTCGTACGACTTGCTGATGTACGACAGTGTTCGCCCAGCAGAGTCGGTCTCTATTTCCCAAGAGTTGCCTGTGGTCAAGTGCCAACTATTGTCGGCCGTCAGCCACGTGTATGTCTCCGACAGTATTAAATTGTCGTTTTCGTCGTGTTTGACAACTGTTTTTGTCGTGCCGCTAATCGACGTTTCGCATAGTGTGTGTGCAGTCTGATTGCCCGAATAGTCATAGGAGTATTTTACGATTTCGTATTCGTAGAACACCTTTGCTTTCTTGTCAAGATATTTTGTCGTTCGAAGTGTCTGACGTCCGAGATTGTCATATTCATATTCGGTGGCGTTTCCTGCCGTCCACGTGTCGTCTACGTCGTATGTCATTGTTTGTGAGAGCGTTTCTTGTCCACGTGTATTCTCCTCGTGAATCGTTAGCACTTTTTCTGTCATCTCGTAGCTCGTGTCTTCCCATAGGTATGTGTATCGCCACTCTTTGCCAATCTCAGGATATGTGTAGTCGTAGTAGGTGTTGGATGTCAATATGTTGCTCTTGAATGTTAGGTCGGAATGTGGTTCGCCATTGTCGTACACGTAGGTGTATATTGCCGTTGGGTGCCAGTCGCCAGAGCGTAGTCGCCAGCCATATGTCGTCATGTTGGTTTTGCGTCCCACTTCGTCATATTCATACGATGTGTGTGTAGAGCCTATCCATGCCGTGTCGCTCTGAGTGCGACTATATTCTCTTTCGGCCACTAATCTGTCCGCCGAGTCATACACCTTCTCTTCCAAGCCCGATTCGTACCATAGGCTTTCCGTTTGGTTGTAAGAACGGGTTAGGGCTTTAATCTCTCGTCCTTTCTCATCGTATGTCGGGACTCTTTGCTTGCTCAGTTTGTCCCAATAGTAGTTTGTGCTCCACGTGTATGTGGTGCGTGTGTTTGTCTCCAAGTCATATTCATAGCGATAGTATCCAGAGTGAGACTTGTTTTTCCAACAAGCATTCTCTGCATCCCATACTCTGAGTGCGGTGCTGATAACGCGTAGCTTGTTGTCGTAGTTCGTATACTCTTGATAGCCTACGCCAACCCACGCTGTGTCGGCATATTCGTAGTTAGCACTCATGTTTATCATGCCGAATTGGTCATATCCATATTCTTGCTTTAGTGTGGGCAAGAACGTGTCGTCCGATTGCTTGACGTATGTTATGCGACTAACTACTTTGTCGTTTTCGTTATATTCGAGGTCGTACTTATATTCCACTGGGTCGCCCCATACGGGTGCCGAAAGTCCGAAGCCATATACTTCGTTGAGTATCTGATGGTCCGAATCGTCTACTCTGCTAATCTCTCTATCCGTAAGTGTATATTCTTCTTTTTCGGAGTCGTAGGTGTACCACGAGATTGTAGACATTTTGTTTGCGTCGGAAGCAACCACTTCGCGCCTATATTCGCTCACCAATACGCTGTCTGTATATCCACGACCAATATACGTGTCTCCGTCTGTTGCAATGTCATATCTTACCGAACCGCTCAGAGTCTTGACTCCGTTTGTAAGTTCGTATGTGTCGACCACTGTTGGGTTGCCATCAGAGTTGTATGTGGTCAGCACATATTCGTCGTCGGTTATCTTGCCAAGTTCGTTAATCTGTTTTTGTTTGTTGGCTTGCTCGTCATATGTGTACGATGTGTTTTCTACAACGACCCATTCTTGCCCGAAAAGCATAAGGGTCTCTGTCGATAATAGTTGTAGTTCGTCATCGTAAACTTCGGTCTTCTGACTATAGTCGCGCCATACGTTGCCGTCCCAAACCTTAGTATAAATCAATAAACTATTTCCTTTCCAGCTATATGTGGCATACTTGTCTGGCGCCCAACTCATGGTTGCTGCACGCCAAACGGAGTCGGTCCGTAGGGTTAATTCTCCTTGCTTATCGTACTTAAATTCAGTTTTGCTTTTATTCGTTTTGTTGGCGTTGTAAGTATAAATGGCAGTAGTCCGAAATATTTCATCCGCAGGTTGGGCCGCCGCGCCAACGGAAATGCACGTTAGCAGAACGACTGTAAAGATTATATTTATATAGGTGAAAGTTTTCATAAGTCACGAGATTATGCGACTGCAAATATAGTCATAAGTAGTTGTATATCAACCACAAATACCTTGCCATTGATACCTTTTGCATACGATAATCACGTAAGTTTTGTTTGTAATTAAATATGTTTTATGTGTCCCGAATGTCATCATAATAAAAAACACAAGAACTTACGGAATCTTTGTGTTTCGGTAAGTTCTTGCGCTTGTCTATGTGGGGGGGGCAGTTTAGCCTTCGTAGTGGATTTCTTTGTCGACAACTTTATTATTGACAATCTTGAAAGAGTTGAGGTGTATGCCTTCGTGAAGCGAAAGAATGGCATAGCGAATGTCGGGATCGTTGGCAAGTCGAAGGTCTTCGGCAGAGGGGCGTGAGGGCGAGGCGGGGTGGCTATGCCAATTGGCAAGGATTTGCAAGCCATTGTCTCGGGCATAGCGAAGGGCGGCAAATTGCTCTCGTGGAGCAAACGAAAAGTGTTCGGGCGAGTGGTCTGTGTTTTCCATTGGGTAGTGGTGTGTTACTTCGCCATTGTTGCCCATCAGGTAGCCACACGATTCGTTTGGTGCGTCTTTGCGAGCTTGGCTGATGAGCTCTGCTATGATTTCAGGAGTTATGTGCATAGGCTTAATGTTTTTTGAGGTCGCAAGCGGCTTGCTCGTAGTCGATTAAGTGGTCGATGGTAGGCGTTGCACCACAGATAGGACATGTGCTACGTTGGCGAACGTTGACTGTCCGAAATTGCATACTTTTGGCGTCGAAAGTCAATAGCCTGTTGGTTAGTAGCTCTCCTACGCCAGTGAAATATTTGAGCGTTTCGGCAGCCTGAATGGTGCCGAGCATCCCTGCTATGGCTCCAAGCACACCCGCTTGCGAACATGTCGGCACGGCACCAGCAGGTGGCGGCGCATCGAATATGCAACGATAGCATGCTGTGCCGGGTAGGTGGGTAAACGTCTGACCGTTGAATCGTAAAATTCCTCCATGCGAGAATGGTTTACCTGCCATGACGCATGCGTCGTTGATAAGAAACTTGACTGGAAAATTGTCGGTGCCATCGACAATGAAATCATACTCTTTTATTATGTCGACTGCGTTGGAGGAGTTAAGAAAATCGTAGTATGTCTCTACTCTGACGTCTGGGTTGATGGCTTGTATCTTCTCTTTTGCACTCTGTACCTTGGGCACGCCAACGTCCTTTGTGAAGTGTATGACCTGACGTTGCAGGTTGGAGAGGTCGACAGTGTCGGCATCTATTATGCCAATGGTGCCAATGCCAGCTGCAGCAAGATAGAGCGAGACGGGTGCTCCAAGCCCGCCAGCTCCCACGACAAGTACGCGAGCGTTCATTATTTTCTCTTGTCCCTCAACGCCCACGTCTTGAAGCAAAATGTGGCGTGAGTATCGCAAGATTTGTTCTTCGGTTAGTTCTATCATAGTGCGCCTCCTCCCATGAAGTAAAGGAAGTCGACACGGTCAGCTTCCTTAATGTTTGTTTTGTCCCAGTCGTCGCGTTCGGCAAACTCTTCGTTAACCTGTACCGAAACCATTTCGGGCTTATCTATGTGTAGCTGTGCTATTAGCTGACTTAGGTTGAGAGGCAATTTAATGTCTTGCTCATCTCCGTTGATGTAAATCTTTGCCATATCGTTTGTTTTCGTTTGAATCCGATTGCAAACCTACGTTTGTTTGCTCAGTGGCGTAATCCTACGATGGTGGTAAACTGCATACCACATAAGGGTTAGTATAATGCCACGAGAGTGTGATTTTATACAAGGCGTTTTTGCTGAAACTTTGCGGTTGAACTCAAACGAACAGAATATGGCAGAACAAAAAAAACTGAGCATCATAGCTTTCAGTGGCGACTTCGACAAGCTGACGGCAGTCTTTACGCTTGGGACGGGTGCTGCGGCTGTTGGCTACGAGGTGAATATATTCTTCACCTTTTGGGGGCTCGATGCTATGAAGCAAAAAACGGGTCGAGCATTCGTTGGTGGCAATTGGCTGACCAAGATATTTGGCTTTATGATGGGTGGGCTAAGCGTGACTCCCACAAGCCGTTTCAATTTTCTTGGCATTGGTCCTAAAATCTTTCGCAGCCTAATGCGCAAAAACAATGTGGCAACTCTTGAAGAACTTGTCGAGGCTGCCAAAGCCCTCGGCATAAACTTCTATGCCTGCGAAATGGCAATGCACGTGCTCGGGCTTAAAAAAGAAGATTTTATCCCCGAAGTAAAAGACGTCTTGGGTGTGGCTTCGTTTCTCAGGTTGAGTGAGGGCGGACATACTTTGTTTATCTAATCACACACACAAAAAAATATGGCTACAAAAATATTAGACATCACAAAAGAACATTGTCCAATGACCTTTGTGAAGACAAAAATAGAACTCTCGAAGCTCGCCGAGGGCGACACTCTTGAAGTGCTACTGAGCGAAGGCGAACCACTCGACAACGTACCTCGCAATGCTCGTGAACAGGGCTACGAAGTCCTTTCTGTCGAACATGTAGAAGGAGCAACGCATAAGTTAATAATTAAAAAATAACACGTACAACAATGGCAGATTCTAATCTTCAACGCAGTGTAACCACTGCAACCGCTCGCGGACTTGCGACCACAACCAAGACGGCCCCTCAGATGGGCTCTATAACACCCAGACTCCTGCTGAAACTGTTGCCTTGGGTGCAAGTGTCGGGAGGCACGTTCCGTGTCAATCGTACAAAAGTTGAACTTCGTAAAAACGATCGTTTGCCCATAACGTATGCCGATGACGTGCCATCGTTTGCGGCTAAAGATCTGAAAGCCATACCACTCTTTTCTGAGTTCGACGACGAAACGCTTGGTCGGCTTGTAAGTGCTTTCGAGGCACAAGAAGTTGATGTCGACCAGTTTTTTGTCGAAGAGGGTAAAGATAAACAGCGCTTTTTTATTGTCGCCAACGGACAAGCCGAAGTCATAAGCAAAGGTCCTCATGGCGAAGATCTACGGATTGCTTTGCTTGGCGACGGAGAATACTTTGGCGAAGTCGATTTGCTCGATGAGCAAGAGTCGACAGTGTCGGTACGTGCCGTGACGTCCACTGTTTTTCTCGGTCTGAAACTAAATGAACTTGTTAAGTTTATAAAAGAAGTGCCAGACTTTCGTGAGAAATTTAACAAGGCTGTCGATAAGCAACTTCGTTTGCGTGCGTCGGTCAACGACAACGGCGAGAAGCACATCGACCTCGTCAGCGGTCATGAGGAGGACAATATAATCCCCGAGACCTATATCGACTACGAAGAAAATCCACGAGAATATCCGCTCAACACATTGCAGACTGTAGTGCGTGTGCATACTCGTGTGAGCGACCTCTACAACAATCCCTATAACCAACTCGAAGAACAATTGCGACTCTCGATCGAGAGCATCAAAGAACGTCAAGAGTGGGAGCTGATCAACAACAAGAAGTTCGGTCTGCTTTCTGCAGTCAACCCTGCCTATCGCATAACGACACGCTACGGTGCGCCCACGCCCGACGACCTCGACGAACTATTGTCGCTCGTGTGGAAAGAACCCTCGTTCTTTGTTGCTCACCCACGTGCAATCGCTGCTTTCGAGCGAGAATGTACGTGGCGCGGTGTCCCACCAGTAACCACCGACCTCTTTGGCACCAAAGTAATCTTGTGGCGTGGAGTGCCCATCATACCATCAGATAAAGTCGAGGTCGAAGGTCAGTATCTGACGGGTCGTGGAGTTGGCACAACCAAGATAATTCTTGTCCGCGTAGGCGAAAAGAATCAAGGCGTTGTCGGATTGCACCAGAGTGGCATCCCGGGCGAGATAGCTCCTTCGCTTTCGGCACGCCTAATGGGACTCGACAAGTTTGGTGTAGCGTCTTACCTCCTGACCAAATATTTTTCGCTTGCATCGCTCACCGACGACGCCATTGCTGTGCTCGAAAACGTCGAAGTGGGATATTATCACGACTATCAGCACAGAAATAAAGTCGAAAAGTAAATGATTGATTTGAAGCAACTTAACAATTTTCCGACTGTTGGCGCAGAGTCTCTAACCTTGCTTAAAGAGGTTGCCCAAAAGTATTGCCCCGAAGAGCTTCAAACTGTGCGAAAATCTTTTTTGCCCGATGAAAAGCTAAATCTCTCGGAGTTGCAAGCTGGGTTTCGACAACTCTTGTCGGGTGGCGGTGGCTATGCTGCCTTGCCCTACATAGGCGACAATGAGTCTGTGTCGCACTCTCTCCCTCACGACGATGGCTTTGGTGTCGGAATCCCAGAGACTCAGAAACTGCGAGAGCTAAACTATGAGGAGGTCGATACGCTCAACCCTGACCTTGTGAAGAAAGACTTTCCCGTCTTGCAACAAAAAGTTAATGGTCGCGACCTCGTCTGGCTCGACAATGGTGCTACAACACAAAAGCCCAATCTTGTAATCGACAAGATTACGGATTATTATCGCAATTATAATTCAAACATTCATCGTGGAGCGCATACCCTTGCTGCTCGTGCAACGGATGCCTATGAGGAGGCTCGCGATAAAGTGCGACACTTTATCAACGCTTCGTCCAGCGAAGAGATAATTTTTGTGCGTGGCACCACCGAAGGCATTAACCTTGTGGCACAAACCTATGGCAGACAATACCTTTCGCCAGGCGACGACGTCATAGTTAGCGAACTCGACCATCATGCCAACATTGTTCCTTGGCAACGCATTTGCCAAGAGCGTGGGGCAACGTTGCGCGCTATCCCTACCGACAAAAATGGTGACCTCATTCTCTCCGAGTTTGAACGCCTAATTACGTCGCGCACTCGCTTCGTCTCGGTTGGGCACGTAAATAATACTTTTGGCACCATAAACGATGTGCAACGCATAATAGACATTGCTCACTCTCATCACGTGCCAGTGCTCATCGATGGTGCGCAATCAATTGCTCACACCGCTGTCGATGTACAACGCCTCGGTGTCGACTTCTTCGTCTTTAGCGGACATAAAATATATGGTCCTAATGGCATAGGCGTTGTGTATGGACGCAAAGAGATTCTGTCCAAAATGCAACCTTGGCAAGGTGGTGGAAACATGATAAAAGACGTAACCATCGAGCGCACTGAGTACAATGTGCCGCCAGCTCGCTTCGAAGCTGGTACGCCCAATGTTGCCGATGCCATAGGGCTTGGCGCAGCTCTCGATTATGTAAGTCGTCTTGGCATCCGCAATATCGAACGACACGAACACGACCTAACCGAATATGCACGAGAACAACTATCTCAAATTCAGGGGCTTACGCTCATTGGCAATCCCCGAAGTCGTGTCTCTGTAGTCAGTTTTGTGCTCAATGGCATTTCTGTCCCCGAAGTCGGCACTTTGCTCGACAAAGAAGGCATTGCCGTCCGTGCCGGACATCATTGCGCCCAGCCTGCTCTGCGAGCCTTAGGCTACGAGATGAGTGTACGTCCCACCTTTGCTCTCTACAACACTCGCGACGATGTCGATAAACTTGTTGTTGCAATCAGAAAAATATTGGGTCGATAATGCAATACGAAACGAAAATACTAACAACCAAGTATCCTAAGCCCGATCCCTATGGAGCATTATCGATGCCAGTATATCATACGGCGGCGTTTGAGTTTGAATCTGCCAAAGCCATGAGCGACGCTTTTTGCGGTCGCTCCATGGCGCCGTCGTATGCTCGCATCAGCAACCCCACTGTCACTTTCTTCGAAGAACGTGTCAGGCAACTGACTGGTGCTGCAAGCGTCACTGCTCTCAATATGGGCATGACGGCCATCTCCTATGCGCTTATGGCTGTCAGTGCTGCAGGACTGAACATTGTAGCGTCTAAACATCTGTTTGGCAATAGTGTATCGCTTCTTCGCGACACTTTGGGCACCCTTGGTGTCGAAACTCGTTTTGCCGACTTTACAAACGTCGATGAAGTCAAGTCGCTAATCGATAGCAAGACCTGCGCGCTCTTCTTCGAGATTATAACCAATCCACAACTTTTCGTGGCAGACATCCGTGCGCTATCCAATATAGCTCACGCTGCCAGCGTGCCACTTATTGCCGACACGACCATTGTCCCTTTCTCAATCTTTCACGCCGCCGATTTCGGAGTGGACATAGAAGTCGTTTCCAGCACAAAATATATCTCAGGCGGAGGCACAGGTCTCGGTGGGCTACTTATCGACTACGGGAAGTTCGACTATTCGCAGTCTCCATCGCCAGCTTTGCTTGCTCGTGTCAAGCGCGTCGGCAAAAAACAAGCTTTCACCGCTCGTGTCAAAACAGAGCTCATAACCAATCTCGGAGGGCTAATGACACCTCATGTCGCCTATATGCAAACGCTCGGACTCGACACACTTGATATTCGCTACAAACGTCAGGCCGAAACCACACTATCACTTGCTCGACAATGTCTGCAACTACCCGAAATAAAGCGTGTGAATTATACTGGTCTCGAAGGAAATCCATTCTACAAATTGTCCTGTGAGCAATTTGGCACTTTGCCTGGTGCTGTCTTTACCATCGATCTGCCCGACAAAGAATCAGCCTTTGCCTTTATCAACAACTTGCAAGTTATACGTCGCGCCACAAATCTTTTCGACCGCAAATCCTTAGCCATACACCCAGCCTCAACAATCTTCGGACTCTTCACCCCAGAGCAACGCACCAACATGTCTGTTCCCAACACCACTGTGCGCATAAGTGTCGGTCTCGAAAATGTTGAAGATCTGTTCGACGACATCAAGCAAAGCATAAAATGATTTTTTGCCCCTTTCGTTGCTCCTAACAACATCTTTTTTGCACTTGTCAAGTGTTGTTATCGAAATTTTAGCTAAATTGGCACTTGGTTTTAGTCGTTGCGCGCGGCTACACCACTCGTTACAAGAAAAATAAGACACATCGCTTGGGTCTTTTGCAATAAATTTAGTTCACAATGGAAGTCAAAAAGTCACCTAAGGCTGACCTCGAGAACAAGAAGACACTCTTCACGGAGATTGGCTTGGCAGTCGTACTTGCCGGCACCCTCGGTGCTTTCGAGTACTCCGTGACCGACCAGAAAATCCAGATTATGGAGGTGTCGCAAGAGGTGGAGGCAGCCGATGAACTTCCCCCAGTTACCACACAGGAGGAAGTCAAACCACCACCACCACCACCGCCTCCCCCAGTTGTCGAAGTGCTCACCATCGTAGACGATGACACCGAAGTAGCCGACGAATTCGACCTACAAGACACAGAAGCAGACGAAAACACCGAGATAGTCGAATATCAGGCTGTCGAAGTCGTTGAAGAAGAAGAAGACCACTCCGACGAAATCTTTATGATTGTAGAACAGATGCCAGTCTTCCCAGGTGGCGACGCTGCTCTACGCAAATATTTGGCTCAAGAAGTCAAATATCCAGTCATAGCACAAGAAAACGGCATTCAAGGTCGCGTCTTCGTCAAGTTCGTCATCGGTGCCGACGGCTCGGTTAGCAACGTCGAAGTTGCTCGTCCTTTCGACCCGAACCTCGACAAAGAGGCCGTTCGCGTGGTTAAGTCCATGCCTAAATGGTCGCCCGGTAAGCAACGTGGTAAACCTGTCCGCGTAAGCTACACAGTGCCTATCAACTTTGTCCTCCAGTAGGTCAAAACAGATAATCATAGCACCACAACGCTCGCAAAAAACTTTGCGAGCGTTTTTTTTGCCCATGTATATCCTATTGCGTAGCGACATTAGTCGTTACGTAAAAAAAAGTAAATTTGCATCGTACTATCTTGCCGATGAAACGCCAATCGTATATGTCGCAATGGAGCACCGTGTTGTTTGCGTTAGCCACGGCGCTAATGCTAATTCTCGTCTGTGTGCTGACGCCCAGTGGCGATGTCCAATTCGGCAATGTGAAGTTTCATTACCCCACGTTCAGCTTTCAAGTTTCCGACTCTTCTCGTCGCGTCTCTGTAGAACAACAATTGGCCGTCGCCGAAGCCGAAATGCACATATTCACAGCTGTCGACTCCGCACGTATGGCTCTCGAAGATAGCTTACGCACCTACGAAAAGTTTTTCACGAATAGCGAAGTCGCAATTTCTTTCCCCGATAGCAACTATAATTATCTCGCTCCCGTATTCGATGCTCTCGAAAAGCAAGCACGCTCCGAGGTAGTCCACGTCATCCACTATGGCGATTCGCAAATAGAAGCCGATCGTATAACCGGACTGTTGCGCGACAGCCTGCAAAAGCACTTCGGTGGTAGTGGTCCTGGGCTCTTGCCCCTTTGGCAACCCATACCTGCTCGTAGTGTAGGACAAACACTCTCCGACAGCGTCTCGACCTACTATGCTGGTGGCATGATGGGACGCCGAGCCTCGCACGACCGCTATGGAGCCATGGCTCAAATGAGTCGTCTGACGTCCGATTGTGTCAGCATGAACGTAGTTGCACGTCAGTCTGGCATGCACTTCCGACGCGCCATCCTCTTCGCTGGCGAAGCCCAAAACTTATCAGCTACGCTCGACGACAGCACACAAACATATAGTGGCGAAGGCTTCTGTGCTCTCGAATGGACACTTGGCGGTCGACAAAGACTCCAACTTACTCTTAGTGGGACAGCCGACGTTTATGGTATCGAGATCGATGGCGGTCGCGGAGTCTCCGTCTCAAACATCCCCTTGCGTGGTGCCGACGGACTCTTCTTTCAGCGCATAAACTCGTCGCAAATGAGTTCTATGCTTCGTCGTCTCAACACACGCCTCATCCTCTTAGAGTTCGGCGGCAATGCTTTGCCCATACTCCGCGACACGGCAGCAGTCCGTCGCTACGCCAACAATCTCGGACGACAAATAGACCGACTGCAACAGCTATGTCCCAATGCCCGATTTGTTGTCATAGGTCCTGCCGACATGAGTGTAAAAGTGGGTGCCGAAATGCAGACTCACAAGCTTTTGCCTTCGCTTGTAGCTCAGATGCGAACCGAGTGCCTCGCTCATGGCGTCGCCTTTTGGGATATGTATGCCGTCATGGGCGGACGAAACTCGATGATCTCGTGGGTCGACCACGTGCCAGCTTGGGCTGCTCCCGACTATGTCCACTTCACCGTGCGTGGAGCCAATAAAATTGCCAACCTACTGTGGCAGTCGATAATGATGAGCTACCAGTATAAAAAACTATGCGAAAAAGTTCGGCAATGACCACGACTGTCCAAAAAGCTGTTCTGTGCGCAGTCGCTTGTCTACTCTGCTCTCTACATTCGGCAGCTCAGTGCGTCGCATCTTTCTCTTGCGCTCCCGACAGTCTTATGCCTTCGGTTTCACACCCCGATTCTAACTATGTCGAGTTGCCCGGAGGCATGTCGCCCGAGCTGTATCGGTTGGTCGACAAACTCGACTCTGTGCTCATCTTTGGCAAAGGTCGCGTATCTATTCTCCACATCGGTGGCAGTCACGTGCAGGCCGACATGTATACCGACGTCTTCCGCCGAAATGTCGACTCTCTCAACAATGGTCTGCGCCCTCCACGTGGCTACGTTTTCCCCTATGCCGTAGCCAAGACCAACAATCCTCTTAATTACAAGACCACCTACGGCGGTCATTGGCAGTCCGCTCGTTGCGCTCTTAGGCAGTTTAGTCCGTCGCTCGGCGTTGGCGGCATCGCCGTCTTCACGCAAGATACAGCCGCTTGGTTTCATATCAATCTCAATCGCGACAGTACTTTCCGTTGGCAAACCACAGGACTAAAACTCCTTGCGCGCTCCACAGGTGGTTCGTTTGTCCCCATACTCACAACCGATAGCACCGAATATTTGCCCACGCCAACCGACTACGGCTACTACTATCGCTTGCCTCACTCCGTGACAGAATTCCGTATCTCGTTGCGCCGAGACACCCTCGTCTCAGCCCTTGTCGACACGTTCATCGTAACGGGGCTACTCCCACAAGCTGATGCCGACGGCATCGTATATCACACCATTGGCGTCAACGGAGCTTCTGTACCCAGCTATTTGGGCTGCTCACTCTTCGAAAAGGAAATGAAGCAAATTGCGCCCGACCTTGTCATAATGGCCATCGGAATCAACGATGCCAACGACCGCGATTTCGACCCCGACATATTCGTGGCACGATACAACACTCTCATTGCCTCCATACGTCGCGTAGCTCCAGAGTGTGCTTTTATCTTCATAACCAACAACGATAGTCGCCGACGTATCAGTAGGCGTCAACGAGTCGTAAACACCAATGGCGTAACTGCTCGCACAGCCTTCTTCCGACTGGCCGAGCAATGGGGTGGGGGCATTTGGGACCTCTTCGACATTATGGGCGGACTCGGTTCTATGAGCGAATGGCAAAAAGCTGGTCTCGCTCGCAAAGATTGTGTCCACTTCACCCGTCAAGGCTACGAAATAATAGGTCAGTTGTTCTACAACGCCTTTCTAAATTTCTATATGGAACAAGACTATGCCATTGACAACAACTGACGACATACTTCAATATTTGCTAAGCATATTCACTTTCGACAGCCAACATCCTCTGCTCTTCACGCAAGTGCAGTTTTGGATATTCTTTGCTGTCGTCCTTTTTGTGCTTGCGCTCATCGGGCATAATAAGATTGCCATGCGCAACGCCTTCCTCTTCTTCGCCAGTATCTTCTTCTACTATAAGACCTCGGGCGATTTTACTGTGCTTCTCATCGTAACCACTGCCCTTTCCTATGTCGTTGGCCGACAAGTCGGACGTTGTCAGCGCGAAGCCTATCGTCGGGCTTGGCTCGCTGTCGGCATAAGCCTCAACCTCATCGTACTCGCCTACTTCAAATACGCCTACCTCATCTCCGATATGCTCGCCGACCTCTTTGGTATACAAATAGTCGTGCGCGACTACCTTGCCGAGGTGGGCAACACGCTCCTTGGCTCTCAGCGCTTCAGTACAGACTACATCTTTTTGCCAGTTGGCATTTCGTTCTACACTTTTCAGTGCATAAGCTACCAAATGGACATCTATCGTCGACGCATTCGCCCACTTGCCGATGTGTTCGACTACGGCTTCTATGTCAGCTTCTTTCCCCAGCTTGTCGCAGGTCCCATAGTTCGTGCCAACGAGTTTGTTGGGCAGCTCAGCCGACCCTATAGCCTTAGCCGTCGCTGGTTTGGTGTGGCTATCTTTTGGATACTAAATGGTTTGGCCAAGAAAATCATCCTTTCAGACTATTTGGCAGTCAACTTCATCGACCGCATCTTTGCTAACCCCACAATGTATGGTGGCTTCGAAAATCTGTGCGCCCTCTTTGTCTACTCTCTGCAAATATATGCCGACTTCTCAGGTTACACCGACATCGCCATTGGCGTCGCTCTCATAATGGGATTCTACCTCCCCACCAACTTCCGTAGCCCATACAAAGCCGTCAATTGTGGCGAGTTTTGGAAGCGTTGGCACATCTCGCTCAGCAAGTGGCTACAAGATTATCTCTACATCTCCCTCGGTGGCAACCGACGTGCAGGTTTTGGCACCTATGCCGTCATTCTCACCATTGCCTTGGTCGGCACTGTCCTTTCGGGCAGTGTATGGGTCGCTGTCGGTGTCATGATTGCCGTTGCATCTTGCGCCATAGCCATAATACTTCACCCCGAAAAAAAGAAAGGCATAACAAGCAACATCAACCGCATGAACACCATGCTCCTTGGTGGACTATGGCACGGCGCCAGTTGGAACTTTATGATTTGGGGCGGACTCAATGGCCTTGGCATGCTCATTTGGCGCACGTGGCATCCCATTGGTGTCCACGCTCGAGCCATTATTGCCACGTCTGTAGCTGTCGTAGTCGCTTTCTGTGCTTATCTATACAACGCTCCTCTGCTCAACATTGCTGCCGTGTGGCTCTCTGGCATAGCAGTCGTCAGCATTGTCCGAAGTCTATACAACCTCTCTGGTGCACAAGCCCAAATGCGTTGGGCAGCACGTGCTTGGGCCATTACGCAGACTTTCGTCTACATAACTTTTACCCGCCTATTCTTTCGTGCAGGCAGCAATCTCAACCCAGCCGAAGCCAACCAAGTCGCTATCGAGACCGCCAAGCAAATGGTCGGTCAGATAGGGGGCACTTGGAACGCAACACAAATACCCGCCATCTTGAGCGAATATCGCAACATATTTATCCTCTTCGTGCTCGGAATGATAATCCATTGGATACCCGAAGACGTCAAAAGACGCTATCGAATATGTTTTGCATCTTTGCCACATTGGCTCATGATAATCTGTATCGTAGTCATCGTTGTCATAATATATCAGTTCATCACTGCCGACCTACAGAAGTTCGTCTATTTCCAATTCTGACAAATTCAGGTCAGTAAAATTACGTATTGACCAACCATCACACCCTTTAAATTGCTCGCAACTTAACAATGGTTGAGTTATTTTGCGTAAGTTTGTATTGTTTATCCGATAAACTCTTTTACTCTCAATGGAATTCACGGCTCAGCAGATAGCCGACTTGCTCGGCGGTCAGGTCGTTGGCGACCCTTCGGCGGCGGTAAACGATGTTGCCAAAATAGAAGAAGGCCGACCCAAAACACTTACTTTTTTTGCCAACCCCAAGTACGAACACTATGTCTACACAACCGAGTCTTCGGTCGTCATAGTTGGCAACGACTTCGTCCCTCAGCACGAAGTGAAAGCAACGCTCATCAAAGTGCCCGACGCTCGCGAAGCCCTTGCCAAACTCCTTGAGATGTACGAACAAATGCAACCGCAAAAGGTCGGCATAGAGCAACCAAGCTACATAAGTTCTTCAGCTACTGTCAGTAGCAATAAAGTCTACGTAGGTGCATTCGCCTACATAGGCGAGCGTGCGCACATTGCCGATCGTGTAAAAATATATCCACAGGTCTACATAGGCGATGGGGTCACCATTGGCGAAGGCACAGTTATCTACGCAGGCGCCAAGATTTATAAAGGCTGTCGCATAGGCAAAAATTGTGTCATTCACTCAGGTGTCGTCATAGGTGCCGACGGATTCGGGTTCGCTCCCGATGCCAACGGAGTATACCATAAAGTGGCACAAATAGGCATTGTCGAAATAGCAGACGACGTAGAAATAGGTGCCAACACTTGTATCGACCGTGCCACAATGGGCAAAACCATCATTGAGCGTGGCGTAAAACTCGACGATCTCATCATGGTCGCCCACAACGTCAGCATCGCTCACGACACCGTCATGGCATCGCAAAGTGGCATCGCAGGCTCCACCAAGGTAGGCTCCAATTGCGTCATTGCTGGGCAGGTCGGCATTGCAGGGCACATCGAAGTCGCCAATCGTACCACCATAGCCGCTCAGAGTGGAGTGCAAGGTTCTGTCCGCCAAGAGGGTAAGACAATCTTTGGTTCGCCAGCTTTCGACTACATGGCTTGGACAAAGTCGTACGTTGTCTTTAAGCACTTGCCCGAACTGAAACAAGAAATTGACCGACTAAGCAAACTTGCCGACCAAAAATAGCAAGCATGGAAAAGCAAACCACCCTATCAAGCGTCATAACCTTCGAGGGTAAAGGACTCCACACCGGAGCCTACGTACACATGACCTTGTGTCCAGCAGCAGCAAACACAGGCTACGTCTTTCGCCGAACAGACTTGCCCAATTCTCCCGAAGTCGTTGCCGACGCTCATCGAGTAAGCTTCACGCAGCGTGGCACAGTGCTAACGGGCGATGCTGGTCAGACCATCTCGACCATCGAACACCTCATGTCAGCCCTTCGTGCTCGCTCTGTCGACAATTGTCTTGTCGAACTCGACGGACCCGAAGTCCCCATTCTCGATGGTAGTGCAAAGCCCTATGTTGAGCAAATAGACAAGGTTGGCAAAGCCGAACTCGATGCTCAGCGCAAATATCTTGTCATAAGCCAAAAGGTTGTCTACGTAGAGCCAGACAAAGGAATCCGCATCATAGCCTTGCCCGACGAAACTTTCGCCGCACAAGTAAACATAGCTTTCGACGGCTCGCGTTGCCTCGCCAATCAGTGGGCACAAATAGAAGACCTCGCTACAGAATATGACGACATCTGTGCTTGCCGCACGTTCGTCTTCCTCCACGAAATAGAACCACTCCTTGCTATGGGGCTTATCAAAGGTGGCGACCTCGACAATGCCATAGTCTTTGTCGAAAAAGAACTTACTCCAGACCAAAAAACACAAGTTGCTAAGCAACTCGGACGTACAGACATAACCATTCACCCATCGGGCGTCCTCAACGATCGCGACTTGCAATACTCCAACGAAGCAGCTCGCCATAAGTTGCTCGACCTCATTGGAGACCTTAGCCTTGTCGGGCTGCCCATAAAAGGACGCATAATAGCCACTCGCTCTGGGCACGGCTCCAACACAGCCTTTGCTCGTAAACTAATGGACGATTTCTTGTCTTAAACCAAAGACAACTTAATAAAACTATAATGATAGGAGACAACTGTCAGATACACAAGCTAACCGACATTGCCGAAGGTGCACAAATAGGCAATGGTGTCAGCATTGGTGCTTTTACCAGCATTGCCGACAACGTAGTAATTGGCGACAACTGCCAGATAATGAACAACGTAACCATTTGTAGTGGTGCGCGCATAGGTAGTGGATGTCGCATATTTCCAGGTGCTGTGATAGCAGCCATCCCACAAGACTTGAAGTTCCGTGGCGAAGAGACCACATGCGAAATAGGCAATAATAACACCATTCGCGAATGCGTTACGCTCAACCGTGGCACAGCTTCGCGAGGCAAAACAGTTATTGGCAACAACAACCTTCTTATGGCCTATACGCACATCGGTCACGACTGTGTCTTTGGCAACAACATAATAGTTTCCAACGCTTGCCAATTTGCAGGCGAAGTGGAGGTAAGCGACTTTGCCGTCATCGGCGGTGGCTCGCTTGTCCATCAGTTTACCCGAGTCGGACGCTACGTAATGGTGCAAGGTGGCACGCGTTTTGGCAAAGACATCCCACCATACGCCATGGTAGGTCGTGAGCCTGCAGCCTTCGAAGGTCTCAACATTATTGGTCTTAAGCGTCGTGGATTCTCGGCCGAGCAAATAGCCGAAGCGCAAGAAGTATACAAATATCTCTATCTGAGCAAGCTCAACACCACTCAGGCTCTCGAAGCCATAGGACGCGAACTGCCTCAAACCGAACTCGTAAAAGAAATTGTTGATTTCGTCCGCTCTTCGAGTCGAGGAATAATTAGAGGATAGCTAAAGTAGTCGTAGGACTACAAATAAAATATATGCCCCGAAAAACAAATCTTGTTTTTCGGGGCATAAGGTTTCTCGTAAAGAAATTTATTCGCCTTATTTCTTCATAGCCTCGTCAAGGTCGGCAAGAATGTCGTCAACATTTTCTATGCCTACCGAAAGGCGGATAAGGTCGGGTGCTACACCTGCTTCGAGCAACTGTTCGTCCGATAGCTGACGGTGTGTGTGGCTGGCTGGATGAAGCACACATGTGCGAGCGTCTGCCACGTGGGTAACAATGTTTACAAATTGCAAGTTGTCCATAAAGCGAATGGCATCTTCGCGTGTGCCTTTAAGTCCGAAGGCAATGACGCCACATGTGCCTTTGGGCATATACTTCTGTGCCAAGGCATAATACTTAGAACTTTTAAGGCCTGCATAGTTGACCCATGCTACACGTGGATTGGCTTCGAGCCATTCGGCTACTCGCTGAGCGTTTTCGCAGTGGCGAGCCATGCGTAGGTGGAGCGTCTCCAGTCCGATGTTGAGTAGGAAAGAGTTCTGCGGAGCGGGAATGGAGCCGAGGTCGCGCATGAGCTGGCTGACGAGCTTGGTGGAGTAGGCTTTGCGTCCGAAAGCTTTTGTGTAGGTCAGTCCGTGGTAGCTCTCGTCGGGAGTGCAAAGACCAGGGAACTTGTCGGCATGTGCTTCCCAATCGAAGTTTCCGCTGTCGCATACGGCACCACCCACTTGTGTAGCGTGTCCGTCCATATATTTGGTGGTGCTATGCGTAACGATGTCGCAGCCCCACTCGAAGGGTCGGCAATTGACTGGTGTCGCAAAAGTATTGTCAACAATGAGTGGCACTCCGTGGCGGTGTGCCATCTTGGCAAAGCGCTCGATGTCGAACACTGCACAACCCGGATTTGAAATCGTCTCGCCAAAGAAGCACTTGGTGTTCGGACGGAACTCTTTCTCAATGCGCTCGTCGTCCCATTCGGGGTCGACAAACGTACACTCGATTCCCAATTTTTTCATGGTGACACCGAAAAGGTTATACGTGCCGCCATATATGTTGTTTGAGGTTATGAAGTGGTCGCCAGCTTGGCAAATGTTGAAAATGGCATAGAAGTTAGCTGCCTGCCCCGACGATGTCAGCACGCAACCCTCACCACCTTCTAGTTCGCAAATTTTTGCAGCCACAGCGTCGTTGGTCGGGTTGGCAAGTCGGGTGTAGAAGTAGCCTTCGGCTTTCAGGTCGAAGAGGTCGGCCATGTCTTCCGAGCTGTCGTATTTAAAAGTTGTGCTTTGGAAAATTGGCAAGACACGACTTTCGCCATTGCGTGGTTTCCAACCTCCTTGCACGCAAATTGTCTCTACGTTTCTTTTTTTTGCAGACATCTTGTTTGTGTTTATTTACGAACAAAGTTAATCGTTTTTCGCTCATAGAATGCCATGAGTGCCCGTTGCATAAATATGCTACCCCTTTTGCACAATTTTTCGCCCATTGCGGAGGCTTTTTTGCATAAATTTGTTTCTGTTTGATACAGAAAACTTCATGAAAAAAATCCTTTTACCATTTATCTTGCTCTTGCTCAGTGCCGTGTCGCACGCACAGAACTATCCGCAGAACAACGACTTCCTTTGGCTTACAGTGCCCGACCATGCCGACTGGCTATACAAGACGGGCGAAGTGGCGCAAGTGGAGGTTAGTCTCTATCGCTATGGGATTCCGCAAAATGTCGAGATAGATTATGAGATGGGACCCGACATGATGCCCACCGAAAAATCGGGCAAGTTGACCCTTAAAAATGGTCGTGCAATGTTGAAGATTGGAACCATGAAGACGGCTGGTTTCTACGACTGCCGTTTTGTGGCAAACATCGATGGTCAAACCACAAAACATCACGTCAAAATTGGTTTTTCGCCCGAAAAATTGGTCCCTTATACGCAAAATCCGTCAGATTTCGACGACTTTTGGAGTAGGCAAGTAGAAGAGGCTCGCCGAACAAAATTGACCTATACAATGACGAAGTCCGACAAATATTCTACTGCCGACCTCGACTGTTACCTCGTAAAGATAAAAACCGATGCTCAGCATAGTGTCTATGGCTACCTAACAAGACCAAAAGCCGACGGCAAATATCCAGTTGTGCTTTGTCCTCCGGGTGCAGGCATAAAGACAATCAAGTTGCCCATGCGCAACAACTATTATTCAAAAAACGGATTTATTCGCCTCGAAATAGATATCCATGGACTGAATCCCGAACTCTCTGACGAGACGTTCAAGGAGATTAGCACTGCTTTTGGACATGAAAACGGTTATCTTGAAAACGGACTCGACAATAAAGACAATTACTATATGAAGCATGTCTATGTGGCATGTGTGCGTTGCATAGATTTTCTTACCTCGCTTCCCGAATGGGACGGACGCAATGTGGCAGTGCAAGGTGGCAGCCAAGGTGGTGCTCTTTCGCTAATCACGGCAGGTCTTGACAGTCGAGTAACGCTGTGTGTGGTCAACCATCCTGCTCTGTCGGATATGGCTGGCTACAAAGCTGGTCGAGCTGGTGGCTACCCACATTTCAATCGCGAGAACGGAATGCTGACCGAAGAAAAAATAAAGACTATGAGCTACTACGATGTCTGCAATTTTGCTCGTCGGATAAAAGTGCCTGTCTATATGACGTGGGGCTACAACGACAATGTCTGCCCTCCGACCACAAGCTATATCGTCTGGAATCTTATCAGTGCGCCCAAAGAGAGCCTAATTACGCCAATCAACGAACATTGGACTTCGGAGACTACCAATCGTGGGCAAATGCAGTGGATAAAAAGTCATTTGAAATAAAAGACCTGTGAAGTTAGGCATAAGTTTTTTGTTTGCTGTGGCGTGCATAGCGTTCGCCTCGTGTGCGAACAACAAGCAGAGCTACATAAGTGTGATTAATAATGCTCGTCTTGCTGTCTACGAGAGTGGGCAATCCGATGGGCTGCCAATCGTTTTCTTGCATGGGCATTCGCTCGATAGTCGCATGTGGCAAGCACAAATAGAATATTTTTCAAAAAACTATCGTGTGATAGCTATCGACTTGCGTGGCTATGGTAGCTCGACCGAACAAGTCGAAGGCGAAGTCTTCACACATGCCGACGACGTCTTGCAAGTGGCCGATAGGCTACACATCGAAAGGGCCGTCTATGTCGGGCTGTCGATGGGGGCATTTGTCGTTGGCGACTTGCTAAGCATGTATCCAGAGCGTTGCTTGGGCTGTGTGCTTGCCAGTGGCGGTGTGCGCCATAGTCCTCCACCCTCCGAACCTCTTGATAGCGCAGAAATTGAGCGTCAGAAGGCTACAATAGACGAATGGCAAACGGTCGGCATAGACACAATGAAAGGGCGTTGGCTTCGGACTCTACTATCGTCGGCTGGCTCAGCGCGTGGTGCAATAGAGCCAAAGCTACGCACGATGGTGTCGGATTGGACTGCATGGCAACCCACGCACATCGAGAGCCATTGCTATTATGGGCAAGCAGCTTGGCAAATGTTAATTGAACGTGGGCAGACCAACGTGCCGTGTTTGTTTGTGCGTGGCAGTGGCGATGGCGGACGAGCCGACCGTCAGCCTCGAGAGATGAAATATTTGACAAGAGCTCGCTACGAAGTTATTCCCGATTGTGGACACATGCTCAATATGGAGAAACCCGACGAGTTTAATACTTTACTAAGTGAGTTTATAGAAAGTCTGTACTCCCCTAAAAAGTAGGGGTTTACTTAAAAATATTGCTCGTTGGTCTAAATAATTTGTCGAAATGTCGACCGATGTAATAATTTGGTCGATAAATAGAACAAGATTATTATGACTATACGACAAATCAATTTAGCAAGAGCAGTCGTGCTTGCCACGGTTTTATCGTTCTGTGCGCAAGCGTGTAATGATGACGACGATGATGTCGTTGCGACAAGTAGCGTCGCAACGTCCATTGATGAGTATGACGCTACTGAAAATCAGATAAACAATAGCACTTTTAGTCAGTCGGTAAACATAGTGTGGTCGGGCAGCTCGGTCAGTGTCAGTGGTGCGTCGGATAGTGTGGTGGTAAGCACTGTCGGTGCCGATGTAACCATTACGAGCACCGCACGCGAAATAGAGTATGTCCTTAGCGGAAACTCCGACGATGGCAGCCTAAAAGTTTATTCCGACTATAAGTATAAAATGACGCTCAACGGTCTGACGCTACGTAGCACAACGACTGCCGCCATCAACAATCAGGGCAAGAAAACACTCTTTGTTTATGCCGAGACAGGCACTGAAAACACTCTGTTCGATGGCTCCAACTCCTACACCGAGGCTTCGACCGACGAAGATGTCAAAGGTTGCCTCTTCTCCGAAGGTCAAATTGTTTTGTGTGGCACGGGTTCGCTCACCGTTGTTGGCAATAGCAAACACGCCATTGCGAGTGATGATTATATCGTGGTCAACGATGACATAAAGATTCAGACCACAAGCGTCAAAGATGGCATTCATGCCAACGACTACATTGTAGTCGAAGCCGGAGAGATTGATGTAGTGGCGGGTGCCGACGGCATAGAGGTCGACGAGGGGGCTATGATGGTCAATGCAGGATCTGTAACGGCTAAGTGCACTGCTGCAACGAGCCGTTGCATAAAGACTGCTAGCGACTTTATCTTAAATGGTGGCTCGCTTAGCCTAACCTCGACAGGTGCTGCCCAATATGATAGCTCAGAAGGCGACTACTCTTCGGCGGCAGGCATAAAGTGTAAGGGCAATATGACTGTTGGCGGTGGAACGATAAATGTTACCTCGACGGGCAGTGGTGGCAAGGGCATAAATGTCTCTGGCACCTACACTCAGTCGGCTGGCACTGTTGTTCTGAACGTGTCGGGTTCCAACGTAGGTTCTTCAACTCAATCTAACAAATCTATGGGTGGTGACAACTCTTCGGGCCCACGTGCCTGCGCCAAGGGTTTGAAGTCGACTGGCAATATAACCATTAGCGGAGGTACGTTGCAAGCCACTGCAAGTGCTCACGAAGCCATCGAGACCAAGGGCACTATGGATATAACGGGTGGCGAAGTCTATGGCTACTCTGCCTCAGACGACGCCATAAACAGCAGTAGCCACATGACCATTAGCGACGGTTATGTGTGTGGCATATCGACTGGCAACGATGGTCTCGATGCCAATGGCAATCTCTACATCAATGGTGGTGTCATTTTCGCCGCTGGTGCCGAGAGTCCCGAAATGGCTATCGATGCTGCCGAACAATATAAACTCTACATCAATGGTGGTGTCTTGCTCACGTGCGGACCTCTCGAAAGCGGTGCTTCGCTAACGCAGACGTGCTATTCGGTCAGTTCTTGGTCGGGAAACACGTGGTATGGTCTGGCTGTTGGCTCCGACACCTATGCGTTCAAAACCCCCACCAATAGCAATATGGGCAGCGGCATGGTCGTTTCTGCTGCTCAAGAGCCTACGCTCAAGAGTGGCGTCAGTGTCAGTGGAGGCACGACTATCTTCGCAGGCTCTGGCAATGTTGGTGGCTCGTTCTCTGGTGGCACGTCAGTCAGCATAAGCGATTATAGCGGTAGTACATCTGGTGGTAATCCTGGTGGTAATCCTGGTGGTAATCCTGGTGGTAATCCTGGTGGACAGGGTGGGCAAAAATAAAAAAAAAGGCTACGCAAGTTCGTTTGCGTAGCCTAATTTTTGCGTTTGAACGAAACTTATCTTAGCTCACCATGGTCTTCGCACACGCGAATTTGTCCGTTGATGGCCGTCAGGTCTTCTCGTTTATATTTATACTCTGCCGATGCAAGCGAATTAGCTTCGCTAAAATGATTGCTACTCACGTCCATTAGTCCACACATAAGTTCGTAGAGCATGTCGTTGGTCCAATAGCGGTCGGCATTGGCATGTAAGGCTGCGGTACGTTCAGGGCGCACGCTCAAATACTCTTCCGAGAGCCACACCATAAGCGGTATGCGTATGTCTCGAAAGCCACCAAAGTTTGGTTGTCGGTGTCGGTCGGGCACGTCGGCGTGGTCGCTCATGTAGACCATTGCGCGTAGGTTTAGTCGCTCCTTTGCCTCTTCGTAGAAGCGTCTGAGTTGTGTGTCAGTATAATAGAGCGTATTCTTGTAGTTTGTTACTTGGTCGTGGCTACCCTTTTCGCCCCATTGGCGCATCTCTTCCTTAAACCTATTTTCGTAGTTGAAATGACTGCCCTTTAGGTGAAGTACGAGCAAATTGTTTTGCTGTGGGTCGAGCTCACTCAAAAAGTCTACCAGTGCTTCGTCATATTGCGGTTTGCCAAGTTCTTGTTTTGTCCATTTGGCCACGTCGGCTGTGCCTGCAACAATTGTTATTGGCGTGTCCGACGCTCCCAAGTGTCCCTGATTGCTATACCAGTGTACTCGATAACCTAATTTGTGCGCTATGTCGACTATCGAACACGATGTCATAAATTCGCCACCGTCGTACTGGTTCGTTTCGGTTAGCGACTTCGAAAGAGTAGGCACAGTCTGTATGTCGCAACTATATGCGTTGTGAAATAGTATGCAGTGCTCTTTGTCGGTCGAAAGTGTTCGTAGCCACGGTGTAGTGTCTTCGTCCATTGGTGTAAATGCACTCATAAAGTCGCGCGACGCACTCTCGCCTATAACGAGCATAATCGTGTGTGGTGTCGAAAGTTGCGTCTTGGCTTCCACTTGCAACCCCGATAGCCGTTCTTCTCTGTTTGTTATGTAGGCTGCGTTCTGTTGGTCATATTTTTTTACTTCACACCACAAGCTGACTATGCCCGTGCGACCAAACACACCATGGTGTTTTTTGAACGTGTAGAACGTCATAAAAGCAACCACAGCCACTGCTATTGCCGTTTGCCACCACATGCACTCTGGCACCACAATTGGGTTGCTTGCACCAACGTAGATAAAGCAACCAAGCAATGCAAAGCTCGCAAGTGCCGTCGCTATTACTTTGATTGGCGAATACGACTGAAAATATTCTATAATCTCGTTATAGTGTGTATCTTGCAAGGCTTTTATGCCGTTGTCGTCCACCACTTCACTATATGTGAAGTAATATATCCATTGCGACAAGCATATCACGACAAAGACTACTGCCACCATCGTCCAGACTGCCGATAGCTTTGGCAACAAAATGTTTAGTCCCACGATTATGCCAAACAAATATATTCCAAAAGCCACGTCGAGCTGATTGTCGTAGTCGGGACTCGAACGTCGGTGCGTCAAGTGATACGTCAGTGGGTAGGTTATAGCCCACAACGCTGCCACGAAGAACGATATGTATACTGCAGTTTGGCAGACGCTTGTCTGAGTCGCCACCATTGGCATAACTGCAAATATGCTTGCCACGCCATAGCGAGAAAATTGTTGAAGTTTGGCGTTGGGTGCTATGCCAACGTTAAAAAGCCTATAGATTAGGTAGCCACCCATCCATAGGCACAAAAACAATATGATGTATTCAATTGCCAGACTTGTCATATATCTGTTTTATTTGGTTGTAGAACTGCTCGTAGTTCAGTTTGCTGTCGAAGTCCGCCTTTGCCTGTGCGCCAAGCCGACGTCTTAGCTCCTCATCGTCAATCATGCGTGCCATGGCTTTTGCAAGTGCGTCCGTATCGTTCGGTGGCACCAACAGTGCATTCTGCCCGTCTGCCAAATATTCTCTTTGTCCACCATTGTCGGTCGCAATCACGGGGTGCCCTTGTGACATGTATTCCATTGGCGACAGTGGACACCCTTCACGTACTGTGGATGCCAATATGCCAAAATCTGTCACTGCCACATAGGGCATAACGGGATGCCGAAAACCCATTATGCGCACTCGCTGACCAAGTTTCCCAGCTCTGATTTTTTCGCTCAACTTACTGGTATACTCTGTCGTGCCTCGTCCTATTAGTGCCAATATAAAGTTCTTGTCCTTAATCTTCTCCACAGCGTCCAGAAGCACGTCAAGACCTTTCTCAGGGTCGAGCCGCCCATGATACATTGCCACGACTCTGTTGTCTTTTATGTCCAACTCGCTTCGCAGGTCAATGCTTGGCACTTCGCTTGGCACCACAATGCTTGTGTGTACAATGTCTACTTTCTCTGGCTCAATTTGCGGGTGCGTACTAAAAAATGTGTCTCGTGCCACTTGGGAGACCATAACAATCTTTTCCACATTTTTGTAGAGCCAACGATAGTGCAGCCCTGTCTTGCCCGGGCGAGTCAAGTGTCGGCACATTACCACGCGCACATTTCCTCGACTTAGTTTGCTCGCATACGCTGCCGTAAAAGCATCTTTAAAGTTGTGGGCATGTATGTAGCATGCTTCCGATTTGTTCACAATGCGTGCCATGCGCCATGCGCTCACAAGGTCTATCGCTCCGCCCAAACGTAGTGGATAAACACCAACTCCCAGTTCTTTAAACTTCTCCACAACGACCTCTATCGGTCGGCAAAAAATCTCCACGTCTATGCCGTCTGCTATCTGGCGTCGGCAGAGGTCGTAGACGTATTGCTCGCCACCGCCCCACGTGTTGTTCGACACTATGTGGTATATATTTGTCATGCGTCTTTTCTGACTTTTTTTTCCATTATTTTCAAGACCAATATTTGCTGATATATCGCCCATTGCATAGCTTGCATTATGCCTCGTATGCCATTACGATAACCTCCGCCAAGCACATAGTTCTTCACAAATCGCCATGCTGGTCGGTAGAGAAGTGCGCCAATCCCATAGCCCTTGTTTTTTTTCTTTTCAGCTTCGCCTTCGGTATATTCGTTTAGCTTGCGTAGCCATGTATGCATGTCGGGGTCGGCCAAATGTAGCATCTTATATTCTGCTGGGGCTTTTTCCACCGTCCCTTCAACAATTGGCACGGAGTGGATAGTATCGGGCCACGTAGTCTTGTCTTTCCGAAAAAAACGTAGTTGATAGTCGCGAGCAAAATCACGACCATACACACCAAAAATCTTATTGTGTCTGTAGATATATAGCCCGTCGGGTGCATTGTCTGCCGAAGCACGACTATATAAGTAATCTCTAAGTTCGCTTGTTATGATTTCGTCTGCGTCAACAACCAAAACCCACTCATGCGCTGCGTTATGCACTGCAAAGTCGCGTGCCACTTCGCAATAGTGCTTGTCGCCATGCGGAAAGCTGACTATTCGCGCGCCATGTCGGCGAGCAATCTCAGTCGTCTGGTCGCTACTCTCCATGTCGCACACCAATATCTCGTCGAATGTCGACAACGCTCTCAGCACCTCTTCTAAATGTTCTTCGGCATTGTAGGTGTTCAAGACCGCCGATATTTTTGCACCTACACTCATAGTCTTTTTAGTCCTTATTGTCCAGCACGCTATATACAGAGTTGTTGCTCTTGTACTCTGGGACGATGTGTTTCATTTGCCCCACGGTCGCCATGTCGTCATAGCTCTTGCTAATCTCTATTAGCTTGTCTATATCTTTGCAGACGTCGTCGTAGTCATACTCGCGCACTTGCGCAATGCGTATCTTCTCATGAAACGATGGCTTTGTCGACTCGGCTTCAGCCAAAACCTCTTCGTAGAGCTTTTCGCCCGGTCTAAGTCCCGTATATTTTATCTCTACATTCTTCGCCCCACTAAGCAATATCATTCGTTTCGCAAGGTCGGCAATCTTCACTGGTTGGCCCATGTCGAAAGCAAATATTTCGCCACCATTCCCTTTCGTGCCTGCTTCGAGCACAAGCTTACATGCTTCGGGGATGAGCATAAAGAAACGAATAATGTCGGGGGGCGTAACGGTTATTGGTCCACCCTTACGTATTTGCTCTTTGAAAAGCGGGATGACGCTCCCACTCGACCCAAGCACATTGCCAAAGCGTGTTGTTACAAATTGGCATGTCGCTCGCTTGCCAAGCGATTGCACGTATATTTCGCATATTCGCTTTGAACACCCCATGACATTGGTCGGGTTGACTGCCTTGTCAGTCGAAATCATGACAAATTTTTTTGTGCCATATTTTACGGCAAGGTCCGCCATGACCATTGTCCCCACAATGTTGTTCATGACGCTTTCGCTTGGGTTGTCTTCCATCATCGGGACGTGCTTATACGCTGCTGCATGGAAGATGTAGTCTGGTTTGCTCTGTGCAAAAATGGTGTCCATGTGGTCGCGCTCGCAAATGCTTGCCACAATGGTTCGGCACTTTATCTCTGGCCACTCTTTGCGCATTAGCAAGCGCATGTCGTGTTGTGGTGTCTCGGCTTGGTCAATAAGGATTAGCTCGCGTGGTCCGTACGACGCAATTTGGCGCACAAGCTCGCTACCTATGCTGCCAGCCGAACCAGTCACGAGAATGCACTTGCCTGTCAGCTCGTCGGCCACCGACTTCATGTCCACTTGTATCTGTTCGCGTGGCAAGAGGTCTTCTATGCTTATCTCTTTTAGGTTGGCAATGTTCTCCTCGCTTTCTTCCTCATTCCATTCTTTGGCTTCTTGCGTCATGAAAATGCGTATGCCAGCCTTTATTAGTTCGTCTTGAAAACTTACATTGCGCCTAAAATCTTCTACCCTCAGTGGCGACACTATCACAGCGTCTATGCCAGATTCTTTCATCCGCTCCACAAGGTTCTCGTCGAGCCTGTAGACTCCTACGCCCATCAGGATATGGTTCGTTGCCTTTTCGTCGTCGCTTATGAAGCCTTTTAGCATAAATCGTAGTGGGCGTTCGCTGCGTATGTGCTTGGCAATGGCCACGCCGCCACTCCGTACCCCATATATGTAGGTCGACATTGCATTTTTGCCCGTTGTCAGTGCTTCATAGAGCGTTTTAACCGTCATGCGTGCTGTCCACATCAGCAGTGTTGCCAATATCGTTGCCCACAATATGCTCCGCATAAAGACTCCGCATGGCAACAATGTGTTTACAACCATAGCTCCCATGCAACCCACAATCATTGCCATGCCTATGCGTTGCAAGTCGACAAACGACGAGTAGCGGAATATGCCAGAATATGTCTTGAAAATAAAGAAAGCTAACAAGTAGGGTAGCAGTAGTGGCAATACTGTCATTACGGAAAACCTATCTGCTCCAATACCCAAATTGCCTACAAAAACGTACGATAGTCCAGCAACCAACGTGTCGAACAATAGTACTCCCCAAAAGGGCAATACATCTTTGTTGGCCACGTAGTCGGCAAATCGTTCCTTAGTGTTCATTTAGTGCTTTCCTGTCAAAAAAAGTATATAAGCGAGAGAGCTTTACTTTGAGCCCACAACCTCTGCGTAGGCTTCTGCCACGCTTTGTGCCACGTACATTGCCTGCTCGTCGGTAAGCTGTGGGTAGCATGGCAACGAAATCTCATGGCTGTAGTTTTTGTATGCTTGTGGATAGTCGTTAATGTTGTAGCCTCTCAGACGGAAAAGCGTCAGCATAGGCAGTGGGATGAAGTGTACGTTCACTGCCACTTCACGTGCTGCTATTTTGCTAATCATTTCATCGCGTTGCTCTTCGGTAAAGCCTTTTATGCGCAGTGCATACACGTGGCGCGAACTTTCACGTCCTTCGCACACTTCGGGTGGTGTAATTGCCCACGCCTTTTCGCCCAGCACCTTGTCGTATATGCCAAACACTCGTTTGCGCTCTTGTAGCAACTTGTCATATTGGCGAATCTGTGCAAGCCCAATGGCAGCATTAACGTCTGCCATATTGGCTTTCATGCCCATGCCCACGATGTCGTAGCGCCAGCCTCCTGCTTTGCTCTTCGTGAAGGCATCTTTCGTCTGGCAGTTGAGCGACATCATGCGTAGCTCGGTATATAGTTTGCTATTGTCGAATGGTGCGGGCATGTTTAGGCATATTGCGCCGCCCTCAGCAGTCGTAATGTTCTTTACTGCATGAAGTGAAAATATTGCAATGTCGGTCTCAGACCCCGAACGTTTGCCATTGTATCTTGAGCCTATCGAGTGCGCAGCATCGCTAATGACGGCAATGCGTCCCAACTGTTTCATGACGGCCGATGTGGGCTTGAACATGGCTTTTACGTCTGGCTCAGAGACTATGCTCATTATGGCATCATAGTCGCACGGAAACCCAGCAATGTCTACTGGTATGATGGCCTTTGTGCGTGGTGTAATGGCTCGCCTAATGCCCTCAACTGATATGTTAAAATCTTCGCCTGCATCGACAAGCACAGGCTTAGCTCCTGCCCACATAACTGCAAGTGCCGTAGCGCAATACGTGTAGGCTGGGACTATGACTTCGTCGCCTTCACCCACGCCAAGCCAACGGAGCATCATTATTGCGCCCGTTGTCCATGAGTTGACGCACAGAACTTCGCCTGCGCCACTAAGTTGTTTTATTTCCGCTTCTAATGCTTTTACCTTGGGACCTGTCGTTATCCAGCCCGAGCGTAGCGAATCGTTGACTTCCGCAATTACGGAGTCATCTATGTATGGTGGCGAAAAAGGTATTTTCATTAGTTTAGAGTGTGTCCCTGTGTTTGAAAAAAGTTTGTCGGACAGAAATATATTTTTACAAAAATGCAAAAATACGAAATAACTTGTAAATTGACGGTCTCGTCATGTTTTTTTGATTAATATCTCTAATTTTGTGTCGTAATTACTACTTGCTTTTTTATAGTTTTTATGGCAAAACTTTTTTTTGTCGTTCTATGCTTGCTTGGCATAGCATTTCTTTTTTTGTGCGTCAATATCATTCTGCACAAAAATGGTACATTCCATTCCGAAGATGTCGGTGCAAACGAAGCTATGCGTAGCCGTGGCATACACTGCTATCGGACGCAAGACCGCCTTGCACAAGCCGATAAGTCAAAGATTACTGACATGATGAAGTAAAAAATGCAAAACATCATAGACTCCATTCGTCGCCATTCCGACGTCATTGCCATAGCCATTTTGGTGCTTACTGCTCTCACCACTTTTTTGTTGTTCAATGTTCGCATGAGTGAAGGAGGCGACGACTCAGGATACATTTGTCGTGCGCTCGACCTATTGCAGTCTGGTCGCTACCCCAACTATCAAGGTCCGCTCTACCCCATAATCTTGTCTGTTTTTATAGCCATAGCAGGTTCTGTAAAGGTTGTGATGCTAAAAGTAACATCGCTTGTCTTCCTTGTGGGTGGTCAGGCGCTCTTTTATTTTGGCTTGCGTCGCTCAACATCTCGACTATTACTGCTCGCCGTCATGCTCCTTTTGGCTCTCAACGCATGGTTTGTCGAGTTTGGTTCTCTCACCTATAGCGAAGCCCTTTTTAGTCTTGTAATGTGGGCAGCCATCTTTGCGGCCCTCAAAGTCGATAGTGCCGAAAGCAGGCGACAACAAATTGTTTGGGCAGTTGTGTGTGGATTGCTCATCACGCTCTGTTTCCTCATACGCACGGTTGGCTTCGGTCTTGCAATCTCTGTCGTAGCATACCTACTTTTGCAAAAGCGTTATGTGCAGACGTTGAGCGTCTTCGCAGGTTGTGCGCTTAGCCTTGTTTTGTGGTATGGTGTGCGGGCTGTGGTTTGGGGCAATGTCTCAGACCGTGGTCAGATGGATAGCCTTTTGCAAGTCGACCCTTACGATGCATCGCAAGGGCAAGAAACCGTCAAGGGCTTCGCCAAACGCTTCATTGGCAATTCCGACCTATATCTCTCGAAGCACCTTGTCAAGATGCTTGGCTTTCGCGAAAAAGATAGTCGCGACAAGAGTCGTGCGCTCTCGATTATACTAATTGCTCTCTACTGCTGGGGTTCTTTCTGTGCCTTCAAACGTGGTGGAGGCATCCTTCTGCTTGCACTTACTGGCATGGTCATGTTTGGCATAACCTTTTTTGCCCTTCAGGTCATGTGGGATCAGTACCGACTCGTTGTCCCTTACATCGGAATGGCATACGCCGTCTTGCTCTATGGCGTTTACTGCTTGCTAAGGCTACTTCTTAAAATTTCTACGGCACAAAGCATAATGCTCGTCTTGGTTACCATACTTGCCTTTACAAGTGCCAAACAAGTTGCTGCGCGTACAGACTTGCTTACGTTGCGCAAAAACTTGCGTGGCGACGACCTCTACGGCTACACGCCCGACTTCTACAACTATTTGAGTCTTTGTCGTGAGGTGGGCGAAAAATTGCAAACCGAAGAACCCAACTGCTATGTTGCATGTCGTAAGCCCGAAATGGCACGCATATATTCTGGCGGCAAAAAGTTCCATGGCATATACAACATCCCGTCCGACGACCCCGATGTACTCGTAGAGCGCCTGCGCTCAGCTGGCGTAACGCACATAATAGTGGCAAGCTTGCGTCGCGACCCACTCATGCCCGGAGCAGGTGTCATCAACACCGTACACCGATACCTAAAAGTCATACTTGACAAGTATCCCAATTTCCTGACCGACCAAAAAATAACTGGCAATCCCAATGTGGAGCCAGCATATCTTTTCCGCATACAATATCCTCAGCAGAACACATCAGAGTAGTGGACTATAAAGCATATTTCGACAGCATTGCCGACAAGTGGCAACCCTATCGTCGTCGACATTCTTACTATTGGCAACAGACTAATAATTTCGTAGGCTTTTTTCTCAGTGGCGAAGAGTCAATCGTCGAAATAGGTTGCGCCACAGGCGAAGCTCTCGCCACGCTTCCCGCTAAGCGGAAAGTCGGTGTAGACTTCTGCGAAAAACTCATAGAGCAAGGTCAACGTCTACACCCCGACATAGAGTTCCACACGATGGATGCTCACGACATTACGCTCGACGAAAAGTTCGATGTCGTTCTGATGTCCAACCTCGTTAGCTACCTTACAGACATTGAACAGGTGCTCAACTGTGTGCGTCGCCTTTGCCACGAGCGGACTCGCATCATCATAACGAACTTTAATAAGTTGTGGGAGCCTGCCATCAACTTAGCCGAAGCCATCGGAATCAAAAGACGTTGTCCCGAGCAAAATTGGATTTCAAAAGCCGATATGCGAGGGCTGCTCTATCTGTCGGGCTTCGAGACGTATAGGTCGTGTAGTGGCATGCTTATGCCTTTCAACATTCCGATAGTCTCCACTCTGCTCAATAAGTTTGTCTCCCGACTGCCATTTTTTAGTCTTTTTGCGCTCAACGACTACATCTTTGCACGTCCCATGCCTCGCCCATCAGCCGATTGGCAGACGCGCTATTCCGTGTCGGTCGTCGTGCCAGCTCGCAACGAAAGTGGCAACATAGAACAAGCCGTTAGTCGCATACCCGACATGGGCAGCCACACCGAGATAATCTTCGTCGAAGGTAATTCGACCGACGACACGTGGCAAAAAATTCAAGACGTAGCTGCCACTTCGTCGCGCGACATCAAGATTATGCAACAAGATGGACGTGGCAAGGGCGATGCCGTCCGCAAAGGCTATGCCGCAGCCACAGGCGACATACTTATGATTCTCGATGCCGACCTAACTGTCCCTCCCGAAGATTTGCCCAAATTCTATCGTGCCATAGCCACAGGCAAGGGCGAATTTGTCAATGGCGTACGCCTTGTCTACCCAATGGAAAAAGGCTCTATGCGACTGCTCAACACGATGGGTAATCATTTCTTTAGCTCCCTCTTTTCGTGGATACTCGAAATGCCCATAAAAGACACCCTTTGTGGCACAAAAGTCATGTTCCGCACAGACTACGAACAACTTGCGCGTGGTCGTCATTTCTTTGGTAACTTCGATCCGTTTGGCGATTTCGACTTGCTTTTCGGTGCTCATAAACTCAATTTGCGCCATATCGACCTACCCATTCGCTATCGCGAACGCAAGTATGGCGAGACTAACATTAGTCGCTTCCGTCATGGCTTGCTACTGCTCAAAATGTGTGTCTTCGCCGCTTTTAAAATTAGGTTCCGTTAGGTCTTGTCGACCAGCCAATAGGGGCAAAATCTCGTTTTTTATTACTATTTTCGCTATCGCAAGTTAACTATATCAACATTATTATAACCATTCACTGATGAGCGAAGAGTACGACGACGAAGAAGAGATAGAAAACGAAAGCAACGAAGAAAATGACGATGACTTTTCTGACGAACTTGCCGAAGAACACGCACACATAGATTTCCAATCCGATGCCGTACGCCATAGCGCCTTGCACGGCATGTATCGCACGTGGTTTCTCGACTACGCCTCCTATGTCAATCTCGATCGTGCTGTCCCCTATATCGAAGATGGTCTAAAACCTGTGCAACGACGCGTCCTCCATACAATGTATAAGATGGAAGACGGCAGGTTCAACAAGGTGGCCAACATCGTGGGTGCCACCATGTCGCTCCACCCTCATGGCGATGCCAGCATAAACGACGCTCTCGTTACGCTCGGACAAAAAGCTCTGCTTGTCGACACACAAGGCAACTGGGGCAATATCCTCAACGGCGAAGGTGCAGCAGCCGGACGTTATATCGAAGCCCGACTTACTAAGTTTGCTCTCGATGTCGTCTTCAACCCCAAGACCACCATCTGGAAAGAAAGCTACGACGGACGAGATAAAGAACCCGTTACCCTCCCCGTAAAATTTCCTCTTTTGCTTGCTCAAGGCTGTAAGGGCATCGGTGTGGGGCTCTCGTCAATCATTTTGCCACACAACTTTTGCGAACTTCTTGATGCCAGCATAGCCTACCTTCGCGGACAAGATTTTGTGCTCTATCCCGACTTCCCCACAGGTGGCAGCATCGATGTCTCCAAGTATAACGACGGATTGCGTGGCGGTAAACTTCGCATACGTGCAAAAATTGAGAAGCGCGACGCTCGTACACTTGTCATAACCGAAATACCCTATACCGTCACCAGTAAGATTCTTGCCGACTCCATAAAGAAAGCCATCGAGACGGGCAAGATAAAAGCAAAAGACGTAAAAGATAACACCACTTCCGAGGCTGCCGTTGTCGTCAGTCTGCCTGCAGGCTCTTCGCCCGACAAGACCATTGACGCTCTCTATGCCTTCACGAAGTGCGAAGACAGTGTCTCGCCCAATGCTTGTGTCGTCATCGACCGCAAACCATGCTTCCTGACCATATCCGAAATATTGCGTGCCAATACCGACCGCACAGTCGACCTACTTCGTCAGGAACTACAAATACGCCTTGGCGAACTGCAACAGCAGTGGCACATACTCTCGCTCGAAAAAATATTCATTGAGCTCGAAAGAATATATAAGGACAAAGAATACGAGCAAGCAAAAAGTCAAGAGGAAGCATGCTTGCACATCGACAAACGACTCCGCAAGCATATTGCCGACAACAATATGACACTCTTGCGAGACATTAGTCGCGAAGACGTACTTCACTTGCTCGACATCAAAATGGGGCGCATAATTCAATTCAATGCCGAAGCTGCCGACCGTCGCCTTGCTGCCCTGCAAGACGAGATGCAAAAAGTGAACTACAACATTGAGCATATCATAGACTTCACCATAGCGCACTTCGAGCGTCTGAAAAAACAATATGGTGCCGACCATCCACGACTGACCGAAATCCGCTCCTTCGACAACATCGAAGCCGTCAAGATAATAGAGCGCAATCGTAAGCTCTACCTAAGCCGTGCCGACGGATTTATGGGCTACGGACTGCGTGGCGCCGAGTATGTATGCGACTGCTCCGACCTCGACGACATCATCATCTTCTACGAAGACGGAACCTATGTCATCAAGAAAGTCGACGAGAAGGTAGGCATTGGCATGAACGTCCTCCACATCGACGTCTTCAACAAAAACGACAACCGCACAGTATATAACGCCGTTTACACCGATGGCACCACACGCATAACCTATGCCAAGCGATTCAATGTGTCTGGCATAACGCGCGACCGCGAATATGACCTCACGCAGGGAACCAAAGGCACGCGACTACGCTATTTTAGTGCCAACTCCAACGGTGAGGCTGAAGTCGTCAAAGTCCTTCTCCGTCCGCATGCCAAGATGCGCAATGTCGTCATAGATTTCGACTTTGCCACGTTGGCCGTCAAAGGTCGTAGCTCGAAAGGTAATATCGTTACGAAAAACGAAATACACAAAGTTGTCTTCAAGCGTCGTGGCGAAAGCACTTTGGGCGGATGCCCCATTTGGTTCGAAAGCGAGACTCTTCGCCTCAATCCCGACGGACGTGGCACATTGCTGGGTGAGTTTGCTGCCGACGACAAGATTCTTCTCATAACCAATTCGGGCGATGCAACCACAATCGGCACAGGTTTCGAACAACATTTCGACGATAATATCTTTAAAATCGAAAAGTTCGACTCGTCGAAGGTGTGGACTGCCGTCTACATCGACTCCGAGACTAATCAGCACTACATAAAAAGATTCCGTATTGCTCTATCGACTAAGCCCATTAACTTCATTGGCGAGAATGCAAAAAATACGCTCGTCTTGCTTAGCGACGAAGATCACCCAATCTTCAAAGTAACCTTTGGTGGCGACGACAGTTGGCGACCTGCCGAGACAATCGACGTCTTCGACTTTATTGCCGAAAAGGGTATAAAAGCCAAGGGTAAGCGTTTGGCGTCTTACCCCGTCAGCACTGTCGAAGAGCTCGAACCTCTCATACCAACCGTCAGAGGACAACAAGCCGATGACGATTCGACAGATGAGGCTGAAGCCACTAACGACGACCCCTCTTTGCTCTGATTTTCTACCGAGAAATCATGTATCCGCTACACACCCTATCCAACGGCATAAAGGTTGTTGTCATACCATCGGTTTCGGCACACGTTTGCCACTGCGGATTGCTCATCAATGCTGGCTCGCGCGACGAGAAAGACGATGAGTATGGGTTGGCACACTTCGTCGAACACACCATTTTTAAAGGGACCGACAAGCGCAGTGCATATCATATCCTTAGTCGACTCGATGAGGTCGGTGGCGAACTGAACGCCTACACCACCAAGGAAGAAACAGCAGTACACGCCTCTTTCTTGCCACAATATCTCGAACGCGCAGCAAGTCTTATATCCGACATGGTCTTCTGCTCCGTCTTCCCCGAAAAAGAAATTGAACGAGAGCGCGAAGTCATCATCGACGAGATAACATCTTACCTCGACACACCATCCGAAACCATTTTTGACGAACTCGAAGAACGTATTTTTGCCAATTCGCCACTCGGACACAACATTTTAGGTAGCATCGATAGCGTTCGCTCTTTTAGCCGTGCCGATGCTGAGCGATTTTGCCGTCGTTGCCATCTGACCAATCAAATGGCTTTTGTGGTCTGGGGACACGTCGACGAAAATCGTGTATTGCGCATAGCCGAGAAATATTTTGGTTGTCGTCAGCAATCGAGTGCCATTGCCAAGCGCACACCAGTCAATTCTTTTAACACTTTTACCGATTGCCGTCAGCAAGACACTCATCAAGCACATGTAGTCTTGGGTTTTCTGACTCCTTCAGCTCACGATGATGCCCGACTGTCCGTCTCGGTCTTGAACAATCTGCTTGGCGGACCTTGCATGAACTCGCGCCTCAGCATTGCCCTACGCGAACGCTCTGGCATAGCCTACAATGTTGAGACCAGTTATAGCACATTCGACGACACTGGGCTTCTAACCATATATTTCGGCACCGACCAACGCAATATCAATCGTTCGCTCAGCATTGTCAAGAAAGAAATCAATCGCCTTGCTTCGCGAGAGCTTAGCCCTGCACAACTGTCCAACGTCCTTCGCCAATATACAGGTCAACTGCTTATGAGTGCCGACAGCGGCGAATCGATAATGCTTTCTGTCGCTCGCTCTGCCATTGTCTACAACTCAGCCCCTTCGGTCGAAGAAATCTGTCAGCACGTCCAAAGTGAGGTTACTGCCAAGAGTCTGCTCTCGGCCGCACAGACGTGGCTCGCCACCGACAATTTTGCCCAACTAATCTACGTATGAACGCTGCCGACGTCGAAGACTACATACTTGCCCACACCGACCCAGAACCCGAAGTGCTCTACGCTCTGCGCCGACAAACGCACCTCCGAACCATTCAACCTCGCATGGTTTCTGGTCATGCACAAGGTGCTTTGCTGACAATGCTCGCTCGCCTGACTGCACCCCGACTTGCTCTCGAAGTCGGCACTTTTACAGGCTATTCTGCCATTGCTCTTGCAATGGGCATGACAACCGAAGGTGCAGTCCTCCACACTGTCGAGATCGATGACGAACGCGAAGATTTTATTCGTAGCTACATCAGTCGCGCCAAGCTATCCGACCGTATAGTGCTTCACATTGGCGACGTGCGTAACGTCGTCGATCAAATAGTTGGTCAGTTCGACCTTATGTTTGTCGACGGCGACAAACGTGAATATCCTGCCTACTACAACTTGCTCCTACCTCGTCTTCGACATGGTGGGCTGCTCCTTGTCGACAATGTCTTGTGGGACGGACACGTCCTCGATGCCAACGTCCGCCCCTCCGACCACCACACTCAGGCAGTCAAAGAGTTCAATGATATGGTGGCTGCTGATACTCGTGTCGAGAAAATTATTCTCCCTATGCGCGACGGTCTAATGCTCGTCCGCAAGAAATAATCTTCGCTGTGGCAACAATTTTGCTTTGTATATGGTAAAAATAATGCGTACAATTGTATGCCTATGACTACCGATTCCGAAGGACAAGAGAACGTTCTACTACGCGTGGCCGCCATAGTAGACTCTGGCGCCACTGGCACCTACAACCTCGTCTTGCAAGAGGTCGATGGATTGCGTCGTTTGGTCATGGCCATAGGACTTGCCGAAGCGCAGTCGATTGCCGTCTTTATGGAGGGAGTTCATTTGCCACGTCCACTCTCGCACGACCTCATGGCGCGTATGGTCAAGACTTTTGGTGCCGAGGTCTGCGAAGTCGTTATCGAAGACCTTTGCAATGGCTATTTTATAGCCAACATTATTTGTCGGCAAACCACTGCCGATGGTCAACATTACTATTCTTTCGACGCTCGCACAAGCGATGCCGTTGCTTTCGCGCTTCGTTCGGGAGCTCCAGTCTACGCTCGCGAACGTGTCTTGACCCGTCTGGCTGGGCCTCCGCAAAGAGTTGT
>CALAVC010000152.1 GCA_937892095.1 uncultured Bacteroidales bacterium
AGAAATGACTAATTTCGAATTCGAAAGCGTTGCATTATCAACTTGAATTCTGCAAGATTCTCATTGTTTGAAAGTTTTTTTAGAAGTTTTACCTATTGATTATTTAGTGAAATTGTTGTCGGGGGGGGGAGAAACTATTGTTGTTGTTTCAAGAACGGGTTGCGACGTTTTGTGCTCTGCGAGCCGTCGTTGGAGGACTTATTGTCTTGCGACCTCTGACGGGCTGGGCGCAAGACACTGCGCTGTGAGGCGTGGCTTATTTTTGCCACTTCGGACTCTTTGAAAGTCCAAGTGTTGCCGTCGGCAGTGCGCACGACCACTTTGCTGCCAACGACTTGCTCGACAATGTAGCCGCTGATTTCGGAGCCGTTCTTGAGGCTGACGACGTAGAGCCTGTCGGCAGGGTGGTCAAGGCTAAGAATGTCGGTGAGCTGGAAGACCCACTTGTTGCCGTCGGCAGTGCGAATGTTGACAGCCTCGGAGGGGACATAGACATCTATGCTGCCGCTAACCTTGTTGCCATTCTTGAGGTTTACAACGTCGGACGTAATGGTCTGAGAGGGAGCGGGAGCAGGAGCAGGGGCTGGCGTGGGAGCGACGGCTGGGGCAGCTGCGGGAGCAGCAGGAGCGTCGTCGACCTTTTGAAGATATTGGGCCAGCATGTAGCCCACTTTGCCAGAGGACGTGCGTACGTAGAGCCACTTCTGACCAGGCGCACCGCCAGCAATGTTGGTCACGATTGCGCCTTGCGGCTGAGTGTCGGACAGGTCGAGACCCGTGGGATAGGGCTTTTGGCGCAGCTTGAGGCTCGAAGACTTGACCTTGTAGTAGCCAAGGACATCGGAGGGGGCAGTCTGTGGCTGAGCCACGGGCGCAGGGGCTGGAGCAGGAGCTGGGGTAGCAGTAGCAGTCGCACTGCCACCAATGGCTGTGGCTGGGACTGAGGGACCTGCGCTAACGCCACTGCGAGCCAACTTGGCGATGTCGGACGCCACACCATTCATGACCAAAGCCAGGCGAATCTTGTCCGACGGACTACTGACAGCCTTGTAGAAAGGAACTTCGAAGACGCACTCAGCCATTCCTGTGGTAAGGTTGACAAACTCTACGCGACCAGAAATTATGGCACCGCCAGCACGCACACCTGCAAAGGGAGTGAACGAACCAGCCGCATTGCCGTAGTCGTAGTTCTTGACGAAGATGCGGAACTGATATTGGGGGTGCGACGAAATGTCCATTGTCCTGACACCACCCTTATTGGTCACTTTTTGCTTAATGCGAATGGCGAAATATTCTTCGGCATTCTTGACGACTTCGGGGAAGTCGGCCACAAACTCGTCACCTTTGCCTTTGAGAAAGTCTTGCAGCGGCACGGCAGGGACGCTCGGGTTGATGTGTTCGTCTTCGTACTCCACGACCATGGTGGCCGACATATCGATAATGGTGGAGGCTTCGACCTCTTTCATCAGAGCAGACGCGCTGCCAGCAACGACATTTACTTCGTTGTCGTTGGCCAAGAGTGGGAGGGCAGGAAAGATGAGTGCGACCAGAAGCAGAACTCTATACCACATGGTAGGTTTGTGTTTTTTTAAGATAATGGACAGAGCTTTATTTGTACTCAATAGTACCTATATTAGTATAGTAGGTGATAAAGCCATCCTCATCGCACTCAGCTTGACTCAAAGTATAGCTGTTTTTAAATGTCTGTGTCTTTGTTTCTCCGTCAATGGATTCTGAATAGGTTGTCTTTTCTGTGTAGGCCTTAACAAGATGTTTAGAGCCCTTACCGTACCACCCCAGAGGACCGAAAATACGGAAGAGAGGCAGATCGAACAAATTTTGTACGTTTTGCATATAGGTGTTTTCTTGGGTATAGTGCGAAGAAATGGTCAGTTCTTCGGAAATCTCGTCGGTTTCTTCATGCCAACCATCTTCATCGTAGCTAACGTCTTCCCACTTATAGGTCAAGGTAGCATTGCTAGATAATGCGACAAGGTCGCCATCTTCATAAGAACAGCTGTAGCTGGCCGTACCTTTAGCCACTTCGCCTTCGTCGAGGTCTGTTTCTTCGTAGGAAACGCTGACGCTCGTCATCTGCCCCGCACCATTGTAGGAGAAATTATACGTGTTAACTTCAACCTCTTCTTCTTGTCCGACTGTCTCATCTGTGTAAGAGTCGTCGTCGCGTTCCAATTGTGCAACTCTCATGCTAACGATGTAGCCCTGGCTGTTGAACCTAAAATCGGAAATTTTGGTCGACTCGTACCTACTGCTTCCTTTTTCTATTACAGCGTATGGGTCTTTCGTAATCGAATAGGAGACAGATGAAGAAGTAGACGAAGAAGAAATTCTGGAGAGAATGTCATCGTCGTTGTAGATAAAGCTGTAGCCACCAACACCGACAACCTGACGTGCATTGGAAGATTCGGGGCTACCACCGACATAGGAAGCAGAGGCAACGGGCGAGGAGCTTCCGCCGCCGTCGTTGTCATCGTCGTCTTTGCAGCTGACCAAAACGGCACTTGCACCCATAAAGAGGAGCAACAAAAAGAGTAGTGTTTTTTTCACGTTACATAGTGTTTTTAGTTAGACAAATCGGACTACATTAAATGGACGTTTTTTCTCGTCATTTTTTTGCACATAAAATTTAGCTATCTGCTTCAAGAATTAAAAAAAAAATATAATTTTGTTGCGAACTACATAAACGTCCGTTTAATGTAGTCCACGCATTTTTTTGCACATACGCCCCCACCACGGCAAGCAAACGCGCTAACACACAAAAACACCAGCAATCGAACGTGATTGCTGGTGAAATGTGGAGTCTAAATTAGGCTAATTACGAAGAAAAATGTTTTACTTTATTTGCTCGACAGCAGACGAGAGGGAGAGCGTTTGCTGAGAGCTACTGAGCATGTCTTTGAGCGTAATGTTTTGAGCGAGGCGTTCGTTTTCGCCACATAGCACGACGTAGCGTATCCCTCGGCGGTCGGCATAGCCCATTTGTTTTTTCATCTTTGCAGATTCGGGGAACACTTCGACTGACAGACCTTCGCGACGCAACTTGGCAGCCACCTCAAGAGCATATAGTTCATCGTCGCCTCCAAAGTTGGCCACAAGTACATCAGTTGTCGTGCCGACGGCCTCGGGAAAGAGTTCTAATCGCGTCATGACATCGTATATGCGGTCGGCACCAAACGATATGCCGACACCCGATAGCCCCGGCATTCCAAATATGCCCGTCAGATTGTCGTAGCGTCCGCCACCCAATATGGAGCCAATCTCAGTGTCGAGAGCTTTAACCTCGAAGATGGCTCCGGTGTAGTAGTTTAGACCACGCGCAAGCGTCAGGTCGAGTTCGACTTTCAGGTCAAGCCCAAGACTCTCGATATAGCCAAAGAGGGTCGACACTTCTTCAATGCCCTTTCGTCCGACCTCGGAAGTGAGTATTTGTTGCAAGCTATTTAGCTTTTCTTGCCTATTGCCTTGCAAAGCGAGTATGGGCTGCAAAGCACTAATTTGCTCGGTCGACAAACCTTTTTCTGCCAACTCTGCGTTGACGTTTTCCAAGCCAATCTTGTCGAGCTTATCGATGGCAACTGTTATGTCGGTCATCTTGTCGGGTGCGCCGACGGCTTCGGCCATGCCTGCCAATATCTTACGATTGTTGATTTTCAGGCAAACGTTTATGCCCAAAGCTTTGAATACGTCGGCAACAATCTGGACCAGTTCCACTTCACATAGCAAAGAGTCGGAGCCGACCACGTCGACATCGCACTGATAAAATTCACGATAGCGTCCTTTTTGTGGACGGTCGGCACGCCAAACTGGTTGAATCTGATAGCGCTTAAAAGGGAAGGCTATCTCGCTTTGGTGCTGAACGACGTATCGGGCAAAAGGCACAGTAAGGTCATATCGCAGACCTTTCTCAGATATTTGCAGTGCAGCCTTATCGGAGTTAGCATTGAGCGGACCGCCAGCCGCAGTCAAGAAATCGCCCGAATTAAGAATCTTGAAGAGCAACTTGTCGCCCTCGTCGCCATACTTGCCCAATAGGGTTGTGAGGTTTTCTTGTGCTGGAGTCTCTATGGGCATGTAGCCGTAGCGACGGAAGACGCTACGTATGGTGTCGAATATATAGTTTCGACGCGACATTTCGACTGGTCCGAAGTCGCGTGTTCCTTTTGGAATACTCGGTTTGACAACGCCTGCCATACTTGATATTTATTGTTGTTCGTTACTCTTTCTCTTTTTTAGACGTTGAATCGGAAGTGCATAATGTCTCCATCTTGCACTTCGTAGTCTTTGCCTTCGATGCCTAGTTTGCCAGCCTCGCGACAAGCAGCTTCGCTTTTTAGCTCTACAAAGTCGGCATACTTTATAACCTCGGCACGAATGAAACCTTTCTCGAAGTCGGAGTGTATGACGCCAGCTGCTTGTGGAGCTTTGTCGCCGGCGTGGAATGTCCATGCGCGAACTTCCTTTGGTCCGACAGTGAAGAATGTGCGCAAATTAAGAATGGCGTATGCAGCTCTGATTAGCTGGGCCACACCACTTTCTTTTAGTCCGAGGTCGTCAAGAAACATCTTGCGTTCTTCGTAGGTCTCGAGCTCAGCAATCTCGCTTTCTGTTTGAGCGGCAATGACAAGCACTTGAGCGTTTTCGCTACTTGCAACTTTGCGGACAGCCTCGACGTATGCATTGCCTGTCATAGCACTTTTTTCGTCGACATTGCAGACATATATGACTGGTTTGCGAGTTAGCAAATATAGTTCGTGGTCGAGTTTTTGTTCGGCTTCGCTGAGTTCTATGGTGCGTAAATTTTGACCTTCGAGCAGTGCTTGTTTGTAACGGAGCAGGAGATCGAGAAGCTTTTTTGCGTCGGCATCCTTGCCCGATATGGCTTGTTTTTCAACCTTTTGTATGCGCGCTTCGACTGTCTCGAGGTCTTTTATTTGCAACTCAGTGTCGATAACTTCCTTGTCGCGCACAGGGTCGACAGAGCCATCGACGTGTGTTATATTGTCATCTTCAAAACAACGTAGGACGTGGATAATGGCATCGGTCTCGCGTATGTTGGCAAGGAACTTATTGCCAAGTCCCTCACCTTTGCTTGCGCCTTTAACGAGTCCAGCAATGTCTACTATCTCTACTGTTGTCGGGATGACTTGCGCTGGATGTTCAATGTCGTTGAGAACTTGCAGACGTTCGTCTGGCACAGTGATGACACCGACATTGGGTTCTATGGTGCAAAATGGGAAGTTGGCCGATTGGGCTTTGGCGTTTGAGAGGCAGTTGAAGAGAGTGGATTTGCCGACGTTGGGCAGACCTACTATGCCGCATTGGAGAGCCATTTTATCTTTCTTGTATTAATGAATTTTACCTAAGCATAAGCAAAGCGCGACCCCGCAAGGCATCGCGCTTTGTACTTCTGTGTTTTCAGGGGGAAATATGAAGTTGGCTATCGCCGTTTTTTAGAATACGTAGCTAAAACAGAGGGCGATGACGCAGTCGCGCGACTTCTTGTCGTAGCAGGCATTATGGTCATTGTCGAAGACGGGCGTTATGCCATACTGGTAGCGGACGTCGAAACCTATGCCACTTGGAGAGTCGTAGCCTACACCGAGCACTGCCTGCACGGTGAAATGGTTTTGGGCGCGTGCGATGTCGCGGAGGTCGGCCACGGGGCTATCTCCGTTAGACATGGCAGGGTCGAGCAAATAGCCAAGTGGGCTAACGGTCGAAATGGAGTAGTCGAAGCGTTGGCTAAACAACGGACCGAGGTGTATGTTGAGACCTTCGGGAAGACGTTGGGTGCGGAAATAGTATTTGCAGATAATAGGCAATTGGATATTATCTGTTATGAGGTGCAATTTAAACTTCGAGGGGTTGAGCTTGAAGTTGTCGGCATAGCCGTAGCCTTCGTTGTAGTAGAGTACTTTTTCGGCAGAGCGAACACCCATACGCGAATAAAAGAGTTCGGGCTGAATGGCGAAACGATCGTTGAGTTTCCAGCGGCAGAGCGCACCCCATTGTCCCATGTGTCCTTGAACATCGTCGGCATCGGTACTATATGTTGTCAGGTTGACACCACCCTTAAAACCCCAGTGAAATTCGGTTTGCGCCACCACGTTGACAGCCACAAGGCATAGGGGCAACAGCACCATCAAAAGTTTTTTCATTTATTCGTTAGTGTTCGTTTTTTTCGTCGGTTAAAAAATATAGTCTTTTAAGTATGCTACGTGGCACACGACTTTACGAGGTGCAAATATAATTGCTTTTTTTCGCTTTTCGTGTTGCAAACAATCAACATATAAACACTCAATGCTTTTCGGGGTGCAAAAGTGTGTTTTTTTTCAACAAAGGGAGTGATTACTTACCCCAACATTTTTTCCTTTATGCGTTCTATTCGCCTATTGGCTCGTTGTCTATTGAAACTCTCAACCTTATCGAGCAACTTACGCAAGACATCGAAATAGAGTGTTACATAGAAGACGACTATCATGAGCCAAATTATGATACAGTTAAAAATGGGAGTCGGGATGGCTATGTTCCCCAAAAGTTTATATGGAGCATAGAAGTGAGCTCGCCCAAAGCTACAATCGGGCGTCTGATATATGGGCTGACGCAGGCGAACCATCTTATCGGGGTAGACGGCTATTTGCCTGAGGTCGTCCTGTCGGCGGACAAGGTGCGATAGGGCTTCATTGGCTAAGCTATGCTTATAATTGGTCAGTGCGGTTGCACCACCAAGCCGAGTGGACATTTCGGTGGCGATGCGGTCGCAGTCGGCATTGGCGACATCGTAGGCGTGTCGGCACTTTTCTAATATTTTTTCATATTGCTCAGCTGACGCAGATTGGCTCAGCCCCATTTGCTGACAGAGTTTACGAATTTCGCTATCTGCCAATTCGACATTTCCTCTTAGGCGTGCATTTTTTATCTCTGGCAGCCACGAGTTGACGGCATACGAAGCATCACTACGTCGTTTTTCGGCCTCATAAAAGTTACGTTCATAGTCGTTGTCCATATATTGGCTTACAGACAGAGCTTCGTATGCCCAACGCGAAGTCATGATGTCGCCAATGACTGGCACATAGCTACGATTGCCTATGGCAGGATGAAGCTTAGAGAAGTCGACCATCGTGCCACTAAACAAAAGTTGGGGGACCAAGACGAGTGGGATTGACACATATATGGCCACTTGCGACTTGAGCCCGCTACTGATGTTCAGACCAAAGATAACAGCCCAAGCGTAGGTGGTAAATAGTATGGCAGAGTGCGTCAGCCACGAACCGCCTATGCCCAAAATGTTGTGTCCGATAAGCACAAGTAGCAACGTCTGTACGAGCGAAATAATGAGCAAGTTGGTTATCTTGGCATCCAAGTAGGCTGTTCGACTAAGATTGAGAAAGCTCTCACGCATGAGGAGTTGGCGATCTTTGATAATCTCTTCGGCAGAGACGTTGAGCCCCATAAATATTGCAACCACAACACACATAAAAAGGTAGGTTGGCAAGTTGTCGTTGGTCCAAAGGCTATACACTCCGCTATCGGAGATTTGGCGTGTGGCGAGCGAAAGCAAGAGTGCCAAGACAGGCACCTCGAGCAAATTGAGCAAGAGGTACTGCGTGTCTTTGATTTTTTTTAGTGCGTCGCGCTTTATGTAGGTCAGTATTTGACTGCGGCGAGGCGGAATGCTATAAAGGTTTCGTGGCAAGTCTTCGCGTTGGTTGCGACGCTTCTTCCAATCGAATGTGTTTTCAAATTCTTCTACGTAGTCTTTATACCATTCTTGCGGATTGACCTTACGCTTGCGAATGACCTTACCACTTGGGTCGACCATACGCGTTTCAATAATCCGAAGAGGTTGCTCGGTCTTGACGTTGCCACACTGGTAGCACTCGCGCTCTTCTGGGTTGACATAGTGTGCTTTCTTTTTAAAGTAGACAATGGCATTCATGGGGTTGCCATTGTAGACCATGTAGCCACCTTGGTCTATTATGAGCAATTTGTCGAGCAACTTATATATGTCGCTACCGGGCTGATGTATGTTTATGACAACAAGTTTGCCTTTTAGGACCTGTCGTTTTAAGAGCGACATGACCTTTTCGCTGTCGGAACTCGAAAGCCCCGACGTGGGTTCGTCGACAAAGAGCACGCTTGGCTCACGCATTAGCTCGAGCGCAATATTGAGTCGCTTACGCTGTCCGCCACTTATTATTTTGTTAATCGGGGTGCCCACTCTGAGGTTGCGAGCCTCCACAAGGTCGAAATCGTTAAGTGCTTTTTCGCACAAAGCAGCTTTCTCGGAGTTCGACTTGTCGCTAAAAATCAGTCGTGCATTGTACCACAAATTTTCATATACGGTTAGCTCTTCGTTGAGCATATCTTCTTGTGGGACGTAGCCTATGACGCCACGCAACTGTTCTTTTTCTTCACTAAGGTCGTAGCCATTGATGGTTATGCGACCACTCGACGGTCGGCGTTGTCCGCAAAGAAGACTCATTAGCGTGGTCTTGCCAGCACCCGAACCACCCATTATGCCCACGAGCTGACCGCTTTTGCCCTCGAAGCTAAAAGGGTGTATGCCCACAGTGCCATCGGCAAAAGTGTAGGCAGCATCGACAGCATGGTATATTATGCGACCAGAGTCTTGACGCGTGATAAATTTTTCGACTACATTGCCATAGTATATTGGGCGGACGTGCGACGTGTTGATAACCGCTCCCGGCTCAAGTGGATACACGTTGTCGGCATCCATCTTGTGGCCATTCATATAGAGATTGCGCTCGCCGAAATACTTATAGACGAAAGTGTTTGTGCTGCAAATGTGAAGCACCCACACGTCTACGCCCAACTTGTCTATGTATATGTGCTTTATGTCGGGGCTCGTCTTAGCTGGGCTGCCATTAATTATCAACAGTCTATCTTTAGCCACGACGTTTTGTGGGTCGGATAGCGTAAATGTCTTCAGATTCCAATAGTCTTGTGGCGGAATGCGGAGCGACTCTGCCAATCGGTCCGTAAAGTTTTCTTCTGTCTCGCTAATGTCGGCACGCCCAATGTAGTTGAGCATGACCGAGAGTAGAAGAGTCTTTTCTTTGAGATCTATTTCGGAGTTGATGTCGGTGCAGATGTTGCGAAGCAACTCAATATGCTGTCGCAAGTTAAACTCCTTGTCTGTGCCGTCGTAAATGTTTACGGCATGGTGATATTTATTGACGTAGGTCTCGTAAAGATGTGAGTATTTGTGAACGTATTCTGTTTCAAATTGTTCGGATAAGAAATCTACTACCTTGGCGCGTCCGCTTGCTACCGAAGACTGCTTGCTATTGGTCAGCAAAGCAAAAAGTTGCATAAGTGCTTTGAGCAAAAACTCACTCATAAGTCTCTATCACGTTAATTATGTGTGCTTTAAACAAATGTACTTAATTGACATAATTTTGTCAAAAATAGGCGAAGAGTAATATTTATTTAAAACACTTTTTAACCAACCGAGCACTCAAAAATAAAAATTTGTAAATATCACATAATAAAAGTCGGGGCGATGAAATTTGATCACCCCGACTTGGCAGTAAGATTCTGCTATTCGCTTATTTTACAATCTGTTTTTTGCCATTATGGATATAGACACCAGCCTTGCGAGGCGCACCAGTAAGGCGACGTCCGCCGAGGTCGTACCATGCTTCGGACTCTGAAACGACTACTCCTTTAGTATTCCTTACGGCTGTGGCATTGCCTTGCATGACTTCGTAGGCTTCTTCGGCAGCAATTAGGTCCGCGACGTTGCTTACGAGTTCTTTCTGAGTGGCTGTCAGAGCTTCGTAGGCTTCGCGAGCGGCATCGATAAGGGCTTTGCATTCTGAGGTGTTCACAACCTCGCCAATGGCTGCTATTTTTTCTAC
>CALAVC010000153.1 GCA_937892095.1 uncultured Bacteroidales bacterium
TGCTTCTTCCAGGAGATGGAAGCGGAACCTCCATGTATACTTGGGCGTTTTCTTCCTCAAAAGGCGTAACCAAATCAGGAATGGAACTTGGTATTAATGCCTCTGTTATTCTCTTTATCATCCTTGTTGTTGGTATTTTAAACCATGTGGCAACATTAAGAAGCCTTCAAAGAAAAACTACAGAAATTTCTCTTTTCTCCTATTTCACTTCTTTCTTCTATATCCTCGGAGTTCTAGTTAGTTTCCTTTCCACAGTGTTAATGAATAACGGAACAAATTCACATTTTAAGATGGGTGTTGGCTTCATTCTGACCGGTGTCTTATGTCTTCTTGTCGCAGGCTTAGAAATCTTCGCCAATATCCTTTATAAGAAATATTTGGTGAATAACCCATTAGAAACTTTTAAAGGTCAATAATCTTTCTAAATTAATAAGAAGAATCTAAAATTAGGTTCTTTTCTTTTTTGCTTTGCTACAAACATGGCTTGCTAATAGTTTTCGTCGTCAATGTCTTCGTCGTCTTCATCGTCGAAGTCTATGTCCCAATCCCATTCTTCGGGTTGCATTAGTTGGTCAATGTCGCGTCTTTCTTTCTTGGTTGGTCTGCCGAGTCCTTTGCGCCTCTGCATAGACATCTGCATTTTGTAAATGTCTATCTTTTCGCGTTCTTCTGCATTTGTTACCTCTTCTATGTGGTCGGGCACAAGCTTTGCACCCATGCGGCTTTGTGCCAATTTTATAATCTTGAACGAACGCGTGGCGGCAGGCACTTTTATGTCTATGACGTCGCCCACCTTGACGTTTCGTGAGGCTTTCACCTGCGCTCCGCCCATGCTTACTTTGCCTTTTTTAACAGCTTCGGCGGCTATGCTGCGAGTTTTGTATATCCTCACAGCCCACAAAAATTTGTCTATTCGGACACTATCTGCCATGAGACTCCCACTACTTGTTATTAAATTGTGTCATGCTCAGTTGCAGTCCGATGCTTACAAAGCTTTTTATGCATTCGGCAGCCATTTGCATCTTCTCGTCCACTATTGGCTTCTCATCTTCTGTCCAAGAGCCAAGCACAAAGTCTATTTGCCCACCTCGACTAAACTCGCTTCCTATGCCGAAGCGCAGACGCGGATAGTTGTCTGTGCCGAGCAATTGGCTGATGTTCTTCAGTCCGTTGTGTCCGCCGGGGCTCCCTTTGCCTTTCAGTCTGATTGTCCCCACTGGCAGAGCCAAGTCGTCGACTATGACAAGAATATTGTTCGTGTCTATTTTTTCGGCGTCAACCCAATAGCGCACTGCTTTACCGCTTAGGTTCATATAGGTGTTGGGCTTCAAGAGCACAAGCACATGACCGCGCAACTTGGCTGTTGCCACGTCGCCATATCGCTCTGTTTTAAATTCTGCATCAAGGTCTTTGGCCAGTCGGTCTATGATGTCGAAGCCTGTGTTGTGGCGCGTGTGTGCATATTCATCGCCAATATTGCCCAAGCCGACAATGAGATATTTCATTTTTGTCTTTCTAATGTCTTAATACATACAAAGTTAAGCGATTTTTGTAGTTAGCCTACGCCCTTTCGCTCAGATGTGTTCAATAGTCTGTGTAGGGTCGGGTGGTGGTTTACCTATTTTAAAGTTTTTTCTTCTGATGTGTGTAGATTATTAAAATACCTAAAAAAGTGTATTATAGCACTACTGGAAACTTGCCATTTTTGTATTCTGAAATATAAATGGAATGTTAAATGGATAAAATCAAAATAGAGGAAAACACTGTTGCAGAAACTCTCATAATGCCATTATATGGTAGGGCTCAGTGTTCTAAACAATACCCCAAAGTCTTTAAAGACGAAGATGCCGAACGTATTATCGATTCTATCGATTACGATTTTTCACAATTGAACTACAAATCGTTTGTGATACTCTCTTGGGCAATCCGTAAAAAATTCTTCTGCGACTGCGCTATCGCCTATCTCAGCGAACACCCCAACGCTACCATTGTCAATCTTGGCTGTGGTGTCGACACCAGTTTCGCTGCTGTCGACAATGGTACATGCCGCTTCATCAACCTTGATTTACCCGAAGTTATTGCCGCTCGCGAGCAGTTCACTAAGTGTCGCACACGAGAAAAAAACTTAGCCTCATCGGCCTTCGACCTCTCGTGGCTCGACCAAGTGGAAACCTCTCCCGAAGACGGACTTCTGATAATGAGCGGTGGCGTACTCTTCTATTTCGACGAGGCAACGCTCAAACCATTGTTTAATGCCGTTGCAGAGCGATTCCCGAAAAGTGTTATATGTTTCGATGCCGTAAATTCTTCGGGTTTGAAAAAGTCAAACAAAGTAGTAGAAAAGAGTGGCAACAAGGGTG
>CALAVC010000154.1 GCA_937892095.1 uncultured Bacteroidales bacterium
GCCGGCACGTCTGCCTTTTCCGGCATTGTCCGGGTCATCCGTATCGCGCAGGATCCTGCCGAAATGCGGATCGATATAGTCATAGTCCTGAATATCGTATTTATGATTAGAAGGCGAGACAAATATAGGATTAAGATAAAGAGCTTCAATTCCAAGCTTTGATAAGTAATCCAGTTTTTCGATAACACCCTGAAGGTCACCGCCGTAGAATCTACCTATATCCACATTTTCAACCGGAGAATCCCACTCTGCTTTTTTTACATGGTTACCCACATAATAGTACTCATTGTCAAGTACATCATTGGACTTATCCCCATTATAAAATCTGTCCACATAAATCTGATACATCACAATGCCCTGAGCCCACTTTGGTGTGAAGAATCCGGGCGTAACCTTAAAATTGTAGTTAACATCATGCCCCTCAGATAATCCAAGACAGTCATAATAGTAAGTTTTTCCTTCTATTTCCACCTTAAAATAATAACTTATAATTTCTTCGCCGCATTTATTTGTGTATGAATAAAAATGAACCCTGCCATTACGACTTTTTCTATTATCAGATTTTTTCATAGCAAATGTTTCATTATTTATTACAACATAAACCTGAATATCAGGTACAGCTAAAACTCTAAGAATTATCTTTTCGTTTCCGCCCGCCTTAGGTACCATAGGTTTTCTATACTCTTTTGTTCCATCATGAAAAATAGTTTCTTTAAATAAATCAATATTAATCGGCATAAATCTAACGGTTTATAACCGTTTCCTCCTTACGATTTTTCCTACCAAATTATTATACTCAAAAAAAAGCACAGCTGCTACTGCTGTGCTTTTAGGAGAAGGTATTTTCGTTTTTTTCTTAAAACATAATTGTGAATTAATATTAATAAACTTAACTTTGGTTAAGCAAATACGTAGCAGATGCAGACAAACTTTAAAAAGCCACTTAGTGGTATTATACCTCCTCTCGTAACACCACTCAAAGACAACGAAACACTTGACGTAGAAAGCCTCGAACGCCTCATTGAACATCTGATTGCAGGTGGTGTTCACGGACTTTTCGTGCTTGGCACAACAGGCGAAGAGCAAAGCCTTAGCTATAAAGTACGCGAACAAATGATTCGTGAATCGTGTCGTATAAATCGTGGTCGATTACCTTTGTTGGCTTGCATAACCGATACGTCAATTGTAGAGAGCATTCGCTTAGCTCGGTTGGCAGCCGAGGCTGGAGCCGATGGTGTAGTTTCTGCCCCACCCTACTACTTTGCCACAGGTCAGCCCGAACTTGCGCAGTTCTACGAAGAACTTGTGCCTCAACTACCATTGCCAGTGTTTCTTTACAACATGCCTTCGCACGTCAAAGTAAGTTTTGCGCCTGACACCGTGCGTCGCATTGCCGAAATAGAGCAGGTGGTTGGTTTTAAAGACTCCAGTGCCAATGCTGTCTACTTTCAGTCTGTGATGTACAAGATGAAGCACCGCCCCGACTTTGCTATGCTCGTAGGGCCAGAAGAAATAACGGGTGAATGTGTCTTGCTTGGTGCAAATGGAGGCATAAACGGTGGCGCCAATATGTTTCCTGAGCTCTACGTGGCTATGTATAACGCAGCTCTCAAACACGACATTGCGCGTGTTGTCGAATTGCAAAAACATATTATGCAAATTTCGCTCTCCATCTACACTGTGGGTAAGCATGGCTCAAGCTACCTCAAAGGTCTGAAATGTGCATTGTCGTTGCTCGGCATCATAAATGACGATTTTGTAGCGTCCCCATTCTATAAATTCGATGCTCCAGAAAGGGAACGAATACATCAGGCTCTTTCGCAACTTAACATTCAAAACGGAAAACTTATATTTTAGGCAGACGACAAAACAAACATATAGACATTCGGAATGTTGCACGTCGTAGACTTTGTCGTATTTATTGTCTTCACGCTTGGTGTAGTCGTTTTCGGTTGCTCTTTTTTTAAGCAAGATTCTTCAGCCGACGATTTTACGTCGGCTGGTCGTTCCATCCCCGGTTGGGTTGTTGGCATGTCTATTTTTGCCACCTACGTCTCCAGCATTAGCTATATTGGCTACCCAGGCAAATCTTTTGCCTCCGATTGGAATGCTTTTGTTTTTTCTCTGTCCATCCCCATAGCGAGCTATTTTGCAGCACGCTATTTTGTGCCATTCTATCGCAACAGTGGTAGTGTTTCAGCCTATGCATTTCTCGAAGAAAAGTTCGGGCGCTGGGCTCGACTCTATGCTTCGGCGTGCTATCTCCTGACTCAGATTGCCCGAATGGGTAGCATTCTATACCTCTTGGCTGTCCCGATGTATATTCTTATGGGTTGGAACATTCACGTGGTTATTGTCGCAACTTCGGTTGCCATAATCATTTATTCCATGCTCGGCGGTATACGTGCCGTCATTTGGGCCGATGCAATTCAAGGTTTCATACTTATAGGTGGTGCATTGTTGTGCCTTGGCATTCTGATGTTCTCTATGCCCGAAGGTCCTTTGCAGACATTTACCGTGGCTGCCAATTCGCCCATGGGCAACAAGTTTTCCCTTGGTTCTATGGGTGGGCAACTGACCGATAGCACATTTTGGGTGTGCCTCATATATGGCATATTTATCAACCTTCAAAACTATGGAATAGACCAAAACTACGTCCAACGCTATCACGCTGCCAAAACTGACGCCGATGCTCGTTTTTCAGCTCTATTTGGCGGATACTTATTTATCCCTGTTTCGGCACTATTCTTTCTTATTGGCTCTGCTCTATATTCGTTCTACACAGTAGGTGTATCGCCCCTGCCAAGCGTAATAGCTCAGAAGCCAGACTACGTCTTTCCGTATTTTATAGTCAGCGAACTGCCAATTGGTATGCGTGGATTACTTATTGCCAGTATCTTTGCGGCAGGCATGAGCACAGTCTCTACAAGTGTAACATCGGCAGCCACTGTCGTTCTGACCGATTACTACAAACCCATTATGCATGGCACAGACCGGCACCACGTCGTAGTGCTTCGCATTTCGGGAATCATTGTTGGATTGCTCGGCACATTGGTGGCCATAGCCATGCTTAGCGTCGAAAGCATAATTGACGCTTGGTGGACACTTTCGTCAATATTTTCGGGTGGCATGCTTGGGTTGTTCTTGCTTGGGTTCGTAGGACGTCGCATAGGTCGGAAAGCATCTTTTGTGGGTTGCCTAATTGGCGTATTTGTCATTGCATGGATTTCTCTTGCCAAGCGTTTCGATTTGCCCGGTCCACATCTCCACGAATATCTGGCAATTGTACTTGGGACATGTGCCATCTTCTTAGGAGGTTTCGTACTCACATGGCTATGGGATAATACACATATCCGCTAAAGACAATAGCCACACGTGGCTTCGCTGAAAAACATTTGAAAGCCAACTTTCCAAACAATTCACTTCGAAGTGCAAGTTTGTTGTCAAATAGGGAGCAATGGTAAGGGAACATTTCAACTGCTCTATATTCAACTTTCATTTTGCATGGCCTATAATATGGTTCTGATTTCTTTTTTCTAATGTCTATAATAGAAACAGGAACAACTAGTCTATTGATAATACTTAAATCTTCAATTCCCATTGAAGTTATAGTATATCTCCAATCACGACCTTTGTTTAATTCTACAAAACTCGTATACACAAACTATTATTAGCAAAATAGAGCATAAACAAACTATATTCGTCAAATTATTTAGTAATTCTACTGCCGAATCAATCTCCGTTCTATAAAATGTCACTTCCTCATTCATTGTATCTACACGATAATGATATATGCGTATCCGCAACCAGGTGAATTCTACCTGTAAGTTCTGTGCTTAAACGTA
>CALAVC010000155.1 GCA_937892095.1 uncultured Bacteroidales bacterium
CCGCCACTTAAAAGTTCCTCAATCCGCATGGATTGAGGAACTATTTTTTGTGCTATAGCAATCGCTCTGTTTGCTGAAAACGAACAGAGTTTATTCAACTTTTTTCAGGGTATTCCACCATAACGTGCGATGTTTCCTCGGTGTGAGGCGGCATCGCATGTGTGCGTTTGTGCTGTTTGATTAAGTATTGTGCCGAGGAACATCAAAGTAAATGGAAAAGCACTCATAATTAATGACACAAATTGGTTAACTCATGAATACATCACAATTAATAAAGTTTGTAGAACTGCTGACTGTATCTATTATAGTCACGCTTTCTGCTAACGCTCAAAACACATTGCCAGTAGCAGTCGATGGCGTAATTACGCTAACTGAAGACGTCGCGTTGGATAAAACTTGGAACGTGACAAGCAATGTCATACTCGACCTCAATGGACATGAGCTGAAATTAAGTTATGGCGATGGAAGTGTTATTATCGTTGATAATAATGCCAACCTGACGATACAAGATAGCAATCCGACTGTAGTTCACTATTTCAGTGCCAACGAAGAAAATAAAATTACAACCTAAGTTAGTGATAGTGAGGGAGATATGAGTTTTAGCGGTGGTTACATCACTGGTGGAACTGGCACGGGGACAGATGGGTATTTTTATGGTCAAGGCGGTGGTATTTGGGTCAGGATTGGCAATTGTGAGATGACAGGTGGAACCATTATCGGTTGTAATGCCAGATTCGGCGGTGGTGTCGGGGTCTATTCTGGAAAATTCACGATGTCTGGTGGTTGCATCTGCTATTGCGAAAGCGGTGTTTGCCTGCGTTCGGGAAGTGATGAATATTATGCTTCAGGCTATGCTCATCCAACAGTGGCCTATATGGATATGTTTGGAGGTTAAATTCGAAATAATAGAAGTTTTGGCATCGCAGAAAACTATTGTTATGGTGATTGTTATCTAACTATATATGGAGGGAAAATTATTCGCAATTCAGGCTGGGCGTTAGTGTTAGGAACATAACCATTAACGGTGAACCAATAATCAGCGAGAATAGCTCTGGTCTAAATTGGTCGAAGTCCCTATTTTTAGCTGGCGCCCCAATCATTACGAATAATGTCAATTCAGATAATAAAAAGAAGAATTTGTATATCCCCAAAGAAAAGTATGTAGATGTCGATCTTTCAGACGGAACACAGATCGGTGTAACCATGCAAGAAGTGGTCGGCGACTTCACTGGCAACATCTCAAGCGTGGAGTATGCAAATAAGCAATTGGGTTTCTTTTCAAGCGATGATTCTTTGCTTCAAGTAATTGTAAATTCGGCAACAAATCAGCTGATGATAGACTCTGTCAACATCTTTGACATTAACCCTACTGTAAGCATAGAGGGTTGGATGTTTGGCGAACCTGCCAATAGTCCAATTGTTGAAGGTAATACGGGAAATGGTGAAGTTACAATACGTATGCAGTAATGGGTAGTGAGGATTTTTCTGAAGAGGTACATAGTGAAGCTGGTGAATACACTGTAAAAGCGACCATTGCAGAGACCACAAAATACAAAGGTTCTACTGCAACGGCAGACTTCACCATTATCCCACCCATTTTGCCCGACAACAATCACCAAGTTAGTGAGGTCGGCGGCGAAGTCCGAAATGGTTTGGAAATATATACTTACGGATATTGTAGTGGCAGTAGCTACAGTCTGCATTACTACCTCAGCAGCGACATGCCCGACCAATATAAGATAGATTTCGAGGATAGTCGACTGACCAATGTCGAATGGACAGACATAGTCTCTACTGGCTTCGAGGGCACTATCGACCTTGAAATTCCTGACGATATGCCTATGGGCGACTATAAGATGAGCGTTACATTCCGCTACAGCCACATAGACGAGTACGAGAGTGAGCCGTTTACCGTGACATTCCACGTTAACCTACCAGAGACGTATACCGTGCCGATCTTCGACAATGTGATGGCCGTGGTGGACACTTGTGGATGTCTGACCGACATTCGGTGGTATCACCGCGACAATAGCAGTGTTGCTTGGCAGGCTATCGAAGGTGCTAAGTCTTATTACTATCGCCAAGTAGGCGGTTTGACAGGTGAGTATTTCATAAGCACCAAGATGAATGGCGTGGAAACATACACGTGCCCACAAACTGATGTGAAGACGCTCTACGGGGCAAAGAGTGTAAGTCCTAAATTAAGTGTTTCGCCAAACCATGTTGTAAATACAGCGATAGTAACAATTGAAGATTTTGATAATTCAGAACACAATTTCATTGGAGGCTTAGGTCTTTCTCTCGATATGCATGTTGGTGGTAAGTATAAAGGCAAAGAGGGAAAATACTCGTTTTCAGGTACGTTTCCAGCGCTCGGTACGTATGAGTTGAGCAATATGCCAGAATATGGATTTACCGCTTACGACGATGTCTTTAGTGCAAAAATTGAGAACAAAAGAGCTGTTGGTAGTAGTTTGATAGCCGATGCTGGTGTCCGTACGATGCTCAAAGAGCAATATATTTGGGAGCATATTTTGGCTATGGATTTACCAATATTCTCGACGAATCTCAGAAATTGCCAGTTGTTGTCATCGACAAGTCTGACCCAATGAAGGTTGACTACGCAGGCTCGTTCGATTCACGCGAGGTCGACAAAGTGCATTTGGTGCGTTTGGGTGTGAAAGTAGCAGTAGACTTCGGTTGGTGTAAAAAATCGCGTAAAGTTGAAGAAAAAACATCTGCACCAGTGTAGACCAAGATGCTGAACGTTTGGCTCGCGAAAGGGCTGAGGCAGAACGTTTAGCGAAAGAAAAGGCAGAGACTGAAAGAGTTGCCTCAGAGAAAGCGCTTGCCGAAAAATTGGCCGCCGAGGAAGCTGCTCGCGAAAAAGCTGCTGCCGATAGTATAGCAAAAGCTAAGATAGTTGCTGAGCAGACAAAAGCCGAGGCAGAAAAACTCCTCAAAGACATTTCAGTATGTTAAGAAAAGTCATAACATAATCTCAGCCCCTGCGCCAAGTCTCGATCGTATCGAGATTTCTTTTACCGACGATTTTTTGTTGATTTCCCCGCGAGACAAGAATGGCTTTTGTCAAGCACTTTTAGATGTCAATCCCAGCATTCGAATCGATTTCTAAAATTGCTTTGTCGTCAGTTTTTGTACTTTTCGTCCTTTTGCTTACTTTTGCAGTCGTCTAACATCAGATAGGTCGCCCGAATGGCGGAATGGTAGACGCGAGGGACTTAAAATCCCTTGACCGTAATGGTCGTGCGGGTTCGAGTCCCGCTTCGGGCACATAATTAAATCTTCGAGAGATGTTTTTACATCTCTTTTTTTATGTGCTTGCAAAACAAATATCCACCACTCTCTCTTCCCATTGCTCCATTAAAACTTGCTCGCCGTAAAGAAATAATTACGGTTCGTTGTCTCTCTCGTGGCAAATTTGTAGCCCTAACCCCCGAGGAGTGGGTTCGTCAGCATTTTATTCACTATCTCGTTTCTGTTTTGGGCTATCCTATCGGGCGCATAGTTGCTGAGTGTGTAGTCTCAGTCGGTGGTCAGCGCCAGCGTGCCGACATTGTCTATTATGGTCAAGATATGAAGCCTTTGCTCATTGTAGAGTGTAAGGCTCCATCTGTTTCCATATCGCAAGTTACAATGAATCAGGCTGCTCGCTACATGTCTGTCCTACTTCCAAAGTGTGTGGTGCTGACCAATGGTCTCTCACATTTTGTATCAGTTGCGGATCCTGGGAACTCTTTCCGTACTGTTGCTTCCGTCCCCACGTGTGAAGAGTTGACAACTCTTTGAATCTAATTACTCTCTGCGTTTTCTTTCTTTCGCCTATGGAATATGCTTCGTGCATAATTCCGTATTAGTTGACGAAACGAACTGAACTCTTCTTGAAAAGATATGCCAACGCCTTGTGTTGTCGGTGAGGTTTCGTATATCACATCGTTGTTTGAATGTGTGTAGGCTTTGGCCCTAATATTACCTCGTCTGTTGAGTTTAACATCTATGTCGAAGTCGCCAATTAGCGAGCCACTATTTTCCTCAGTAGTGTTTGAAGCATCACGTCCGTAGCCAATGTTACCACTAAGAATAATCTTATTGTCGAGTAGTTGCGACGAAACTGCCACTTCATATTCCTCGTTCATCATTTTGTCGCCAGGGCGGTAGTTGACACCCACACCCAGATTATATTTATTTTGCGATATAAGGCTACTGAGTTGATTGCTCAACATTTCCGATGCTGTTGTGCCAAGGTACGACGATCCTTGTGTTGCATTATTGTCCGAAGCCTCTTGTGTGGCATAAAAACGCCCTGCAAGTAGCAACGAAAACACTTGCCTATTCATCTCGTCTTCTGTGTTTACATATTGGTCAAATGTGTATTGGCTGAAGTTTTGAGACGACGGTATTTTTATGTCGAACTTTATGTCTGGATCGGTTAATTTGTTGCTTAGCAAGATATTGCAGTTTATTGGCACACGACGTTTGAGGTCGGCTGAGTTTACGTCTTCCATTCCCTGCACCAATTCGTAGAGTGAAGCTTTCACCTTATATGTTGCCGACACGTCGAGCGTAGCATCGTATGGGTCGCCTTCCCACACAATTCGGCTACCATTATTTATCTCAAATTGTTTGTTTATGATGTTCTCAAACGTGAAGTTATAAAGCCCTCGTTCTATATTGTAATCTCCGTTTATGTTTATGTCGCCACTTTTGTTTATGCCAATAATCATTCGTCCTTTGCCGTATGCCGTCAGCTGATTGTCTGTTGCAGGGTTAATTACCACTCGCAATTGTGCATCGGGTGTTATGTCGAGGTCCAGACGTGCCGTGACGCTACTTGTAATGTTTTCAATGTCAACGTTTTGCTCTTGTGTCGTGTTCTGAAAAAGTATGTAGTCGTTGCCCGAAATGTCGCCTTTGGCTGTTGGCGTTAGGCAGAAGGTGCTTCCCGGTTCGGTTTGGGCGTTTATTGCCATACGAACGTCTTGTGTTGTGCCAAGAATGGACATGTTTCCACTCGCATAAACTGTCCCATAATACGTCGGACTCTCCTTTTCCGTCGTTTTCAACACAAGCACTTTGTTTACGTCAAGGTGCATATTCATCCTGTTGTTCGAAAACATATTGTGGTATATGTTGCCACTAAACACACCTCTATTACCTTCGGCATCGGCAAAGCGTATGTCGTCGAATATCATGTTGTTTGGACTCAAAAACACGGAGTCTTGCTTGTCAATTCTGTAGCCAACACCAGTCTGTTTAACCACAAAGGTATTGTCATCGTTTAGTTTGAGGCGTGCACTAAGTTGTATGTCGTTCAGTGGGCCATATAGTTTTAGCTTGCCCGAAGTAGTTCCTTTCCAATTTCTGATTGCCGAACTCAGGTAAAAATTCAAGAAGCCAGTCGACAGACTATCTATATTGAAGTCCAAATTCAAATTGTTTTCCGACAAGTCTACGTAGCCCGACGACCATGCGCGTGGCAATCCCTTGGTTATGATGGCCACACCCACGTCTACTCGTTCTTCTTGCGGAATCCAACGAGTGCCAAGTTCGAGCCTATCCAAGTCATCTCCATTGACATTGAGTCGTTCAATGTGTGCGTCGCAAAACAATCGTGGCTGACCATATACTTCCGACACGTGTGCCGAGGCATATAGGTCGCCAGCAAGCGAGAAATGACTTTTCTCGTTGGTTTTAATCAGGTCTTCAAGAACTATTTTGTTTAGCGCAATGTGTAGCGTATCGCCACTCCATTGGCTCATGTCGCCATTTATAGTCGCATAGCGTTCGCCACTGCGTATGTTCAGATTATCGATGTGCGCATAGTCCGCCGATACGAAAGCTCGGCAAGAGTCAATGTGCCACGTGCTGTCTTGAAACACTATTTGCGATTGGTCTATGGCTATGTCTGCCGTCAAGTCTTTCTCGGTGTTCCGACTAAAATGAGACATCATGTTTATGATTCCACCCACCTCGGCCGAGCCAATTGTTTGCCAACCGATATCGGCTGTTACGTCATCGTCCTCAACATTGGTGCTGACTCGCAACTTGCTAATGTCTCCCAACATAGGCATGTTTAGTTTGCTACTCGAAAAGCCAACATTTATTTGCCCGTCGAGGCTTGTAGCTGCAACTTGTGCGTCGTTTATTGCTATGTTGTCGTAGGCTATGCTGTCGGCCGCTATGTTAAGCCAACTCTCGTGCCCTGCCGATGTCAAGTGCCCTCGGATGTCTACTTTCGATTTTATGTCTACTTCTGGTTTCAACATCTTCACGATGTTGCGTATGCCGTCAAGTCTAAGGGCTATCTCTACTTCCTCGTCTTCTTTTAGTCTGTATGCATCAATTGCGATTGGTTCGCCAAATATGCTTGGTGCTGCCGATTGCAGCTGATACACAATTTCGTTGGCTAATCCCACCGACGTAAATTTGCCACGTATCTGTCCGTGTCCGATGTCCGATTTAAGTGTAAAGACGTTCTGTCCAGTCGTATCTTTATCTGCCACAAAATTTAGGTCAGGAATGTATATCGTGTCGCGTATGTCTGTATATCTTAAGTCGGTCAGCCGTAGACTACCAGCGGGCGAAACAGTATTCTTAAACAACTTGCTTGAGAATACTGTCGACAATCTAAAGCTAAGGTCTGCTCCTTCGCGATGTGGGACAATGTTCAACTTGTCCATCAGTGCATTCGACACTTGTGTGGTTAGCGAAATGTTGGCATCTGCTTTGTTCAAGTCCATCTCGCCAACAGTTATCATTTCTCCGTCGGCATCCGTAACTGACGCAATCATATATACAATCTTATTTTCCACCACGCCACGCAATTTCATCTCGTCATACGTATGCCCTATAATATCAATTTCTTTGCCAACAACTATGAAGTTACCGCTCTGTACTTCAATATCTTTTTCGCCAATATTCACTATTTCGCCTTTGGCCGAGATGTCTACGTCAGCCTTGCCAATTTTCCCATTTGTTAGTTTACCCAATGCACCACTACCTATGATTTTTACGTCGGCTTGTGTCGAATTCCATTTATCGGTAGTCTGTCCATTGGCTACTACTTGCGCATTGCCAATGGCCGATGCAATGTTAATGTCAACCGACATCTTTTCTCCGTTCATCCTCACTTTGCCTTGTCCACGTATGAGGCCAACAGCCTCTGCATCTACGTTTAGCGGTTCGCTCAGCAATGTGTTTATGTCCGTAATGTTTGTGTGCAGTTCGTTAATGTTTACTATGCTGTTGCCCTCTCGAGGTTTTCGACTTATGTGCCCGCTAATGTCGGCATACGTCTTGTCTGCATAGCTCAGTCTGAATTTTTGTATGCTCACTTCTGTGCTGTCAACATCAAGTAGCCCACAAAATGCCATCTTCCCCATTTCTTTGCCTATCAGTTTGCTACTAACCATTGCTGGCACCACTACCGAACGAATGTTAGCATGCGCGCTCAGAACTTCTTTACCATTCATGACCGCTGCAATGCTGTCAATTTTCATTCGTGCGTCAGACAGGCCTACGTCACACGATGTTAGCCTTATGCTGTCGCCCGACATCGACATCTTTGCCGACAATATTGCTCGCATGTCGTAGCTTGGTAGGGCGAACGCGAGCCTATTGAGTTGCAATGTTAGTCGTTCTTCGACCGAGTGAAAATCCGAGACGTCAAGTCCCAAGTTCGTTATGTCAAAAGGGGTAGCTCCTTTCCGTTCGACAGATACCCTACAATTGCTTGTCCTGATCCTGCCAATTCGCGCTCGTATTATGGCATTTTCATCGCTTGTGTCTGTCGTGCCAATCTTCTCAATGTTGTAGTGCCCGTCATTGTCTTGTCGCAAGAATATGCCAATGCTGTCGGCTTCAACTCTCGCAATTTCTATGCTTCGGCTGACGACGGAGGCAATCGAAATGTCGGCCTTTGCACGCGCGAGCACCAACATCGGCATGCTGTCTGCATCGGCAATGCCAACTTCCGACACTTCTATTGTTGTAAACGGGAAATAGCGTACATTGCCCACGCTAACTGGCAGACCCACAGCGTTTTCAAGAGCTGCTGCCATGAGGCCACTTATTTTCCTTTGGAAATATTTGGTCTGCGACAACGCAAAAAGAGCAACTATCAGCAAGATAGCTGTGAGCAATGCTGCCCACACAGCAGTAAGCAATCGGCTAAAGATATTTTTTATGTTGGGCGTCGCCAAGTCTGACCGTGCAATAGTCTGAACTACAAATAATTACACAAGCAAATGTAGTGAATATTACTAAAATGTTGTTATGCAAAAGGGTGGGGGAGTGCGACGTATAGACGAAATGACTAAAAAAACGGTCGTTTACTTATAACAAATATGGGTATATGCTTTTCTTCAGCACAAAAAGTATCAAATATGCCTACGAAAAAATCATATCTATAATTCCTTTTGATGATGGCATAGCTTTGCAAGCCAATCGTGTAAACGCTAAGACAACATGTTACGTTGGTTTGGATGGTTTGTATGTCTATAATATAGTCTTAAACATAAAGAATATAAACTCGTAGACATATCTTCCCATTCTCTTCCCTCAAAACTTTTCTTATCTTTGCCTCTACTATGGCTTCAGTTGATAAGAAAGACATCCAGATAGGCAAATTCAACACTCTCAGCGTAGTCAAAATCCTCGATTTCGGTTGTTATCTCGATGGTGGGACTGCTGGCGAAATCCTTTTGCCTCGACGCTACGTCCCCACCGATGTTCAACTCGGCGACGACATAAATGTCTTTATCTACTTCGATTCCGAAGATCGACTCGTTGCAACCACAGACACCCCACGTGCCCTTGTCGGTCAAGTCGCCTATCTTCGCGTCAGTCAAGTCGGAAGTCCTGGAGCCTTCCTCGATTGGGGACTACCCAAGGATTTGCTTGTACCTCGTTCGCAACAACGCACACCGATGATTGAAGGGCATAGCTATGTCGTATACGTCTATCGCGACATAGCCACAGGGCGCATAGCCGCCTCTTCCAAGTTTTCTCGTTTTGTCGATAACGTCATGCCACGCTATGCCGTAGGCGACAAGGTCTCCGCAATCGTTACAGACATAACTCCGCTCGGCTACAAAGTCATAATCGAAAATCAGCATACTGCAATCTTGTATCGCAACGAAGTCTTTACGCCCCTTTCAGTCGGGCAGTCCATCGTTGCCTATGTCAAGAAAGTTCGCGAAGACGACCTTATCGACCTGTCGCTCACACCTCTCGGCTATGCCAAGGTTGCCGACCTTGCCGAGGCTATAACCTCAGCACTCGCTCAGAGTGGTGGATTCTTACCCGTTGGAGATCATTCCGACCCCGAACAAATAAAAACACTATTCGGTTGTAGCAAGAAAAGTTTTAAGATGACCATCGGCACCCTCATGCGTCAAAAGCAAATCCTTATCACTCCCGACGGCATAAAACTAATCAAATGAACAGTCGTCAACCGCTCTTCGGACTCACTCTAAGCCAACTGCAAGACGTCGCTTCCCAACTCGGCATGCCACGCTTTGCAGCCAAGCAAATGGCCGATTGGCTTTATAAGAAAAACGTCGACTCTATCGACCAGATGACCAACATATCGGTCAAGATGCGCTCCGAACTTATGACGCGCTACGAAGTCGGACGAACAGCCCCCACCGATGTGCTTACGTCTGTCGATGGTACTCGTAAATACCTCTTCGCCTATGCTGAAAACACGGCCGTCGAGACAGCCTACATACCCGATGCCGACCGACACACGCTCTGTGTATCTTCACAGTTCGGTTGCAAGATGAATTGTTCTTTTTGCATGACAGGACGTCAGGGCTTTTCTGGCAATCTAACCGCAGGTCAAATACTCAATCAGTTAGCCTCCATCGACGAACACGCGCTTATCACCAATATAGTTTTTATGGGCATGGGCGAGCCAATGGACAACCTTACAGAAGTTCTCAGTGCCGTCGAAGTCCTTACATCTTCATGGGGCTACGCCATGAGTCCTCGACGCATAACCGTATCCACAATCGGCATACCACACGCTGTAAAACAATTCTTAGAATTTTCTGAAGCTCATTTGGCCATCAGTCTTCATAGCCCACAGCCTTCGCAACGTGCCGAGCTAATGCCCGTCCAAAAAGCCTATCCCGTCGAAGACGTCATAGCCCTCCTACGACAATACAACTGGTTCGGACAACGACGCCTCACTTTCGAATACACCATGTTCGACCACGTCAACGACTCTCCCGAACATGCACGTCAACTCGTCAACCTACTCCGCGGACTACCTTGCCGAGTCAACCTTATTGGCTTCAATCCAATCCCCAATTCTACTCTCCGTGGCACGCCAGCCAAGCGTATGGCAGACTTCCGTGCCCGACTCGAAGAAAGTGGACTCACTGCAACCATTCGCATGTCCAAAGGTGGCGACATCAGTGCTGCCTGTGGCATGCTCAGTACCAAGAAAAAACAAGAAAATGAAGTCGCTTAAATCGACATATTTTCTATTGCCACTTGTTTTGTTACTCACCTCGTGTTTCGTCTCGCGTGAGCAAAAGGCGCAAGAACTTTACGATGAAGCCCTCAATGCTTTCTCGGCTCACAAAATGGCACACTCAAAAATCCTTGTCGATAGTCTACAAAGCACCTATCCCGACCTACCAAAAGTGCAAATAGAAGCTCGAGACCTTCGACGTACGATTGTTACTTTTGAAAATCGTCGCACCCTCGCCTTTCTCGACAGCCTTTTGCAAGTCAAGCAACAAGAGATAGCTCCCCTTATGAAAGATGTCGACATCGATGATAAGCATGCCGTACATCCCGTTTTTGTTCACAATCTTCAACGCACATGGCGAGGCATAAGCCGTTGCTACATAAGAGCTTTCGCCGAACAAAATGGCAATTTCTACATCAGTAGCAATTTCGTCGGTGAACGCGCCATACACCACAATCATATTCGTGTAGACGCTCCAGACGCATATATTCTCACCGATAGCGTCTCCGACGCAGCTTTCTTGCATTCGTTTTCCGATGGTGAATACATCTGGGAAATTGTTCGTTATAAAGGACAAGAAGCGGCCAACGTAGCTCAGCTAATAGCTTCTGCCCAACCCTCCGATCGCATAATGATTACATATCAAGGTCCGCGTGCCCACTACAAGTCGCTTATGACCGATGTCGACAAAAAAGCGGTTGCACACATTTGGCAGCTAAGTGTACTCTTGCGCGAGACTGCACAAATAAAAAGTAAAATTAGGCAAACACGCATAGCCATTGGTAAAAACAAATAAAGCAATGTCAGCCGACAACACACTCCCTTCGCCTTGCTATATCCTCGACGCTGAAAAACTGCGCGCCAATATGAGACTTATCGATCGTGTGCGACGAGAGTCTGGAGCAACCATCATCTTAGCCTTCAAAGCCTTTGCCTTTTGGCCTGCATTCTATATCGTCCGCGAACTCTTCTCCACTTCCACTGCCAGTTCGCTCTCCGAAGCACGTCTTGCCTACGAAGAACTTGGCAGTCGTGCCCACACCTATGCTCCTGTCTATACTCAGTCCGAAATCGACGAAATACTTTCATATAGTAGTCATATAACTTTCAATTCCCTTTCACAGCTCAATCGCTACTCTTCGACAGTCTTAGCGCAGTCGCACCATGTCAGTGTCGGACTGCGCGTCAATCCTCAGCTTAGTCAGGTCGAGACTGACCTCTATAACCCTTGTGTCCCTGGCAGTCGCTTAGGCACCTTGTCTGCCGACTTGCCCAGTCGTCTGCCAAACATCGTCGAAGGGTTGCATGTCCACGCCTTGTGCGAAAGCTCTGCCGAAGAAACCAAGCAGTTACTCCTTGCAGTCGAAAATCGTTTTGCCAATCACCTCAAGCAAGTCAAGTGGCTCAATATAGGTGGCGGACATCTCATGACTCGGCAAGGCTATGACGTCGATGCACTCATCGAGACTCTCAAAGCCTTCCGTGCCCGACACCCTCACTTGCAACTAATCTTAGAGCCTGGCTCAGCTTTTGCTTGGGGTGCAGGCTACCTTACATCAACAGTCGAAGACATCGTCGAAAATGCTGGCGTAAAGACGGCTATGCTCAACGTCTCTTTTGCTTGCCACATGCCCGATTGTCTCGAAATGCCCTATAAGCCCGTTATTCGTGGCGCGCATCACGAGCCCATTAGCAGTTTACCAACCTATCGTATGGGAGGCAACTCGTGCCTCTCGGGCGATTTCGTCGGCTCTTGGTCTTTCGACCAACCACTGCAAATAGGCGACACAATTATTTTTGAAGATATGATGCACTACACCACAGTCAAAACAACTCTTTTCAATGGTGTTTCGCACCCTTCAATAGCCATCAACGACCCTAAGCATGGTGGACTAAAAATTGTTCGTCGTTTCTCCTACGAAGACTACAAAATGCGAATGGGTTAATCTACCATCTTCCGACAAAATAACATACCAATGAACCTTAAACTCAGTGACATAGACAACATCCTTTGGGGTGATAGTCAAGTAAAACTATCCGATGATGACCTAAAAGCCGTCGACGATTGCCACAAGTTCCTTATCAATTTTATGAACGACAAGGTAATATATGGCATAAACACAGGCTTCGGTCCCATGGCGCAATATCGAGTCCCCGATGCCGACCTTACGGCTTTGCAGTACAATATCGTCCGAAGCCATTCCACTGGTGCAGGTCAGCCAATGGACCCGACCGCCGTACGAGCTGCCATGATTTCTCGACTTATGACGTTCCTTCAGTTCCGCTCAGGCATAAGTCCCGATGTCCCTCGTCTACTCGCAGAGTTTATCAATAGGCAAATTATTCCTTTCGTGCCGCAACACGGTAGCGTGGGCGCCAGTGGCGACCTTGTTCAGCTTGCCCACATGACACTTACTCTCATAGGCGAAGGCACTGTCCTTCATTATGGCGAGTGGAAACCCACTGCCGAAGCTCTCAAAGCCGAAGGCCTTCAGCCCCTCAAACTCGTTGGGCGCGATGGACTTTCGCTTGTCAACGGGACAGCCATGATGACAGGTCTTGGCATAGTCAATCAGCACTATGCTCAGCGCTTCCTCGAATGGCTACTCGTAGCCTCTGTCATGGTCAACGAAGTTGCCGAATCCTACGACGACCTTATGAGTCAACAACTCAACGAAGCTCGCCGCCAACGCGGACAGCAAATCATTGCTGCCAAAATGCGAAATCTCAGCTCTGGCACTTCCCTTCTTCGTAGTCGCGAAGTTGAACTATATGGGGGCAACAATGAAGAACATTTCTCTCATAAGGTACAGCCCTACTATTCTCTTCGTTGTGTGCCACAAATACTCGGGCCTGTTCTCGACACCCTCCACTATGCCCAAGAGGTCATAGAACGCGAAGTGAACTCTGCCGACGACAACCCAATTGTCGACCCAGAAACGCGTAGTATATACCATGGTGGCAATTTCCATGGCGATTACATAAGTCTCGAAATGGACAAGCTAAAAATAGTCATAACCAAGTCTGTTATGCTTGCCGAGCGTCAGCTCAACTATCTCTTGCACGACAAGATTAACGAAATGCTCCCGCCATTCTGCAATCTCGGGCGACTTGGACTCGACTACGGTATGCAGGCTTGCCAGTTTACTGCCACCAGCACCACTGCCGAGTGTCAGACGCTCAGCAACCCAATGTATGTCCACTCCATCCCCAACAACAACGACAATCAAGACGTTGTCAGCATGGGCACCAACTCTGCTCTTCTATGTCAGCGCGTTCTCGACAATGCTTTCCAAGTGCTCAGCATTCACCTTATGACCATTGCTCAGGCCGTCGATTGTCGCGGTATCTATAGTCGTCTTAGCTCCAAGAGTCAAGAAGTCTATAACCTAATCCGTACAGTCTTCCCAATCTTCAAAGACGACCACCCACACTATGCCGAAATAGCAGCAGTTGAGAGTATCCTTCGTTCCGTAAAAATAACCGATCTTTCGCGCTCCGAGTGTCAGTGACAACCACATCTCGCAAGAAGCAACAATGGCACGGACGCTCGCGTGGAGGTGGTGTTGGCATTCGTTGTTTCGAATGGCTCATTAGGCACGTCGGAACGCGTGGAGCCTATCTTCTCCTCTATCTTGTCGTACCATATTTTGTGCTTTTTGCGCCCACGTCGACACGCTCTGTCTGGTATTTTAGTCGCCACGTCCGACACCTTGGCCTCCTAAGTTCGGTTGTGGCAGTTTTCCGCACATTCTTTGTCTTTGGTCAATGCATTATCGATCGCATGGCAGTCTGTCAAGTCGGTGCCGACAACCTATTTGCCTACGATACCGAAAATTTTGAAGAGGTTTACAATACCATGGCGCAAGAAAAACCATGCATTGT
>CALAVC010000156.1 GCA_937892095.1 uncultured Bacteroidales bacterium
TAACCACCCCCTCTGAAGATTGCCTACTGTTGCATTATCAACTTGAACTTAGGAGGTTTTCTTGTTTTTCTTTTTTCTGTTTGGTCGATTTTTCGCGACGCAGACGCAATTCGTCCATATAGCCACCAGTGATTACCCCAGAGGGCAAGGCTATGATTGCCACACCGACAATGGCGGAAATCATGCTAATGAGTCTTCCGACAGACGAGACTGGATATATGTCGCCGTAGCCGACGGTGGTAAGCGTGCAAGCCGACCAATACATGGCATCGAAGATGGTGGCAAACATTGGTTCTTGGCCTTCGAGCTCGTTTTCGTACTCGACGTTGAACATAACGAGTGCGGTTACAAATATATAAAACAAAGCCAAGTTAAGCACTGCCATCAGGACACGCCCTTCTTTGCGGAGCACTGCAATGATTATTTGCAAGGGCTCGAAGTAGCGTACGACACGATATATGCGAATAATTTTTAGGAGCCGTGTAAGACGGAGTAGCTTGAGCGACTTGTTGAGAACCGTGGTGAGCGAAGGAAGGATGGACAGCAGGTCGAGAATGGCATTGATGGTGAATGGGTAGAGGATGAAAGCACGTATGCCTTTGTGGCGACCATGCATATCGGCCGTCAGCCAACGAAGGACATAGTCGACAACAAACCACGAGAGCGATAGGTCGTCAATTAGCCTTAGGAAAGGTGTTTGCTCTTTGAACATCAGTGGGGCTATGCCCATAAAAATGGCTGCGAGCATTAGCAAGTCGTAGATGTAGGAAACGATGTCGGAAGGCGACTGAGCTGGCTCTATTATGCGGAATATCTTATGTCTGATGTCGTTAAAAGCTGTCATTTTTCAATCATTTTGGCCATTACGAGCAGTTTGTAAAAGGCATCTTGATAGGCTTGTACGATACCGACCTTGCCATATCTGAACCCACCTTTGAGGAAATAGACTTTAATGAATCGGAATAAAGGGCTAAAAAACATCTTGCTCCACGAGACTGTTTGCCCTGTTGATTTTCGTTTTGTGGCCTCGAATGTGGAATAGCGATTCCACTTTTCCATTATGCGTTCCATTGTGTCGGGAGCATGCACAATGGCTAAGTCTTCACGACTAGCGGCGATATGTTCAGTACGTCCACTGACGATGGGCTTGGAGTGTATGGTTGGCGGCCAATAGGCATCCTGACGTTTAAAGAAACGTAATTGATAGTCGGGGTACGAAGAGCGAGTAAAGACGCCGAGCATGTGATTTTTTCGTGGGATGTAGATGCCCGATGGTGGATTGGGTTGCTTGGCTACACCACGCAAATATTCTAATAGACTGTGTGTAACGACCTCGTCGGCATCGACCACAAGAACCCATTCGGCTGTTGCATGACTAAAGGCAAAGTTGCGTGCCGACTCGCAGATGTCTGACTCTTGTCGTGGGTGGGTGATTATCTTACAACCAAAGTCGCGAGCAATAAGGAGAGTATCGTCGGTGCTTTGCATGTCGCAGAGCACAATTTCGTCCACCTGTCCGCAGAGGCTGCTAAGGGTAGACCGAAGAGTCTCTTGCGCATTGTAGGTGTTGACGACGGCAGAAATCATTTTTGCCTAAAAGCTGTGTAGAGTTCCACAACAGCAGTAAAGAGAAGTGGCAAAAGCCAATAGCCTTTGTGGACGTACAGAAGCCATGCTGAGAAACACAGAGCTACCATGCTGAGCATAAGCAAGCCGTTGCGTCGGCGAAGGACTACACTGTCGTCTTTTCGGCGAAGGCGAACAGACATTCGACAACAGAAAAGTAATAGTCCACCGACGAGCATAGGCAACCATGCCCACTGCAAATATATTACTGCAGCGACTACACCAACGAGGACAAGCAACATGCCTACATAACTTACGTACTTCACTTGGCAAACTATTCTTTGATGATAAAAATCACTTCGTCGTCGCGTTTCATATAATACTCTTCGCGAGCGAATTTTTCGAGCGAAGCACGATTATTTTGCAACTCGTGCATCTTGCGCTTGTCTTGTTCTATTTCGTTTTGCAGGCGTGCTTTTTCTTCGGTAAGTTCGGAAATTTTCTTTCCGTAGCTGCGTCGGACAAGCAGAGAGTCGGTGTCGATAACAGTCATCCATACGAGAAAACCGATGACTGTCAGGACATATTTTGAACTAAAGAGTGTGCCGAAGGTGGTTCGTATGTCTTGTTTTGCGCTACTCATTAGTCGAAAGTACGATTGCTATTGGTTGATATTTCTATCATGCGCTCATAATCGTCGGCATCGAGACCTTCTTGGAAATAGTAGAGTTGCGGGTTGACCTTTTGTCCTTTCTTGACGACTTCGTAGTGGACGTGTGGTCCAGTGCTGAGTCCTGTGCTACCGACGTAGCCTATGACATCGCCACGCTTTACTTTTTGCCCGACACAGACATTGAACTTACTCATGTGTCCGTAGATGGTTTCGTAGCCGAAGCCATGGTCTATTTTGACGTGCTTGCCATAGCCACTATAGCTAGTGGTAACTTCTTTTACGACGCCATCGCCTGTGGCATAGATTTCGGTGCCAGTGGGTGCAGAGAAGTCCATGCCCTCGTGAAATTTCTTAATCTTGTAGACTGGGTGAATGCGCCATCCCCATCCTGATGCGGTACGTGTGAGGTCTTTGTTGTTGATGGGCATTATGGCTGGTATGCACATTATCATTTCGCTCTGTTTGTTGACGAGGTCTATAATCTCGTCGAACGACTTGCTTTGCACATAGAGTTGTTTGGCAACGACATCGAGTTTTTTGGCGGTAGCGATAACCATTTTGCTATTGCTCATGCCTTCGAGGTCGTCGTAGCGGTTGACACCGCCGAAGCCTGCCTTACGGACCGAAGTGGGTATGGAGTCGGCTTCGTAGATGACACGATAGATATTTTCGTCGCGCTGATGGATATCTTCGAGCACGTCTTCTATCTGGGCGAGTCGGCGACTCATTTGTTCGTATTGGGTAAGTAGCTCGTGTTGTTCGCGCTTAAGCTTTTTCTCTTCGGGGCTGTCGAAGACGTAGACATATACAAAAAACAGGGCTACAGAAGCTACCAAAGCGAGGAGCATGTGAAAGAGTCCTCGTTTGGCATAATAGGACAAACCTTTTCGGACTTCTTTGTAACTAAGAGTTTCGGGGTCGTATTTGTAGTGTTTATTCGACATTTCGAAGTAACATTTGGGGAAGTGGTATATCTTAATTCTTTTGGGAGAGGGGCGAGCAAACGGACGCGAATATACAAAAATCTGCTAAGATTTTAAACTTTATTCACACTCTATTCTACTGCTACGCCACTAATAACAACATCTTTGAGACTAAGGGTTTTGGAGTCGGACTCAGAGCGAGACCAAGGGTAGAGGCGAAACAGAACTGTTTGCTTGGCTGGGACACGAATGGAGGTGTTGTATATGTCGTGAACTGACGTGGTGGTCTCATGTTGTTTTTCGCCGATGGTGGAACGCATAAAGAAGTCGTTGCCAAAAGCGTAGGAAAGACGGTAGCAAATGTTGGCAGAGGAGGTGAGTTCGACACGATTGATGTTTAGGTCCTTGTCTTGGGCTGTAAGTTTTAGCTGGACGAAACGTGAGCCGTCTTCGTCGATGTCGGCAGGCCAACGACCATCCACAATGGCAAAAGTTGAATCGACCTTGGCAAGCCCTTTAATAATGGACACTTTGGCATCGACGCCCTGCGTTGTTGCACGGCGGGAAAGATCGGACCATACGACACTTATGGGCTCTGAATTTAAGACTTGACGTCCCTTGCCACAGACGGCAATGGAGCCTCGCCCACATCCGCTGGAGAGTTCTATGATATATTTTTGCAAGAGCGTGTCGGAGGGAACATAGCATGCAAAGAAAGACGCTACACGTGTCCCAGAGAGGATGAGTGTATCTTTTGGTGTCTCGCCCAATCGGTGAGACAAGAGATAGCCACGTGGAGCACTGACACAGACATCGTAATTCTTGGCAAAGACCTTGAAGTCGGAACCTTGCAGACCGTCGAGGCAAGCGATGTCGAAACATTGCCATGCTGTGTCGCCTACGAAGACTTGTCCGTAGTCATAGACTGCAGGATTGGTCAGTATGCCACTGAGTCGCAACTTGCCGTGCCAGATGTTCATGGTGTCGAGGATCTGTGCTGCTGCAACGGCAAAGAGAGTGGCTCCGCCAGCCGACGTGTGAGTATTGTCGGCCGCGACAAAGACTTGACTTTTTGAATCGATAGGACCATAAGCCTCGACAATCTTACGTGTCTGCGTACAAAGGTCGATAAGTGGAGTATTGGTTTGAGAAGCTACCCAACGCATGGCAGCTGTGTAGTCGAGGGTGGTGTCGGCATCGGAAGGGCTAAGGTTGTGCCGCCCACGAGCTGTGATATAATTGCCATCGAAATATCGACGGACGACGGGTTGAACAAGAATTGGAGTGCCACCAGCGGCACGAGTTTCTTCAACATATTTGGTGAGATATGTCGTGTATGTGGTCCAAGGGGCAGTGCCTCGTCCGTCGGCACCATCGAGACCATTTTCTTTTTCGTTGTTGTGAGCAAACTGGATCAAAACATAGTCTCCGGGCTTGACAGACGAGAGAACTTTTGCCCAGCTACCTTCGCTGTAGAAGCTACGGGAGCTTCGACCGGGAATTGCCTGATTGTCGACAACGACACCTTCGGGGACGATATGGGCGAGCATTTCGCCCCAGCCACGTACATCGGTGGTGTTTTCTTCATAGTCGGCCATAGTAGAGTCGCCTATAGTGTGAATAGTTAGAGCTTTTTGTTCGTTTGAACATGCCAAACATAAGGCTATTATTACCAATAAAAATATCTGCTTCATATCTATTCTACGACAAATGAGTTTACATCTATCCAGCCACCATCGTTGGAGTTGCGAACAGGGCGAGTCATAAACATGCCAACCTTAGCACCTATCCATTGTCCCTCTTTGGCATTGAATGTTTTGCCAATTGGTACGAAGTTGACACGGTCTAAGCTATAGCTGAATTGGCATTCGGCTACGTTGCCATCTTGCTTTGTTACTTCAACACGCAATGCTACTTCCTGATTATACTCCAAAACAACGGGCTTGCTCTCTACGCTTTCTGCCGTTCCTTGCTTGGCGTTGTTACATACGTTTTGGGTAAGTCTGATGCCTGTAGCGGTATTTTCGATGACGAGTATTGCATAGTCGATACCCATAACTACAAGTCCGCCACGCTCACCTTTGTATTTGTCGGTTGGATGAAAATGAACGAGATCGGAAGAGCGTC
>CALAVC010000157.1 GCA_937892095.1 uncultured Bacteroidales bacterium
CTGATGGGTCGAGACGTTTGGCTCCTTCGGCAGTTAGTGCCCCTGCGTTTTGTCCTGCAACGAGCACGCGAGGTAAGATTTGGCTCAGTTTCCAGTCGTAGCCTTTGGGCGCAACAAGTTTTTCGAACTTGGCAACCATGTCGGCAGAGTAGTTGCACGTCTTGGGGTCGACAGGAATCATGCCAGAAGCATCGCCCACGCCAAGAACGAACTCTCCTGTTAACTGCCAATGCACGTAGCCTGCGAGCGTGGTGAGGTATTTTATTTTGCCTACGTGGCTCTCGCCGTTGAGAATGGCTTGGTAGATGTGCGAAATGCTCCAACGGAGGGGTATGTTGTAGACGAAAAGTTCAGACAACTCGGCAGCAGCCTTGGCTGTGTTGGTGTTTCGCCAAGTGCGGAATGGCGCAAGAATCTGTTGCTTCTCATCGAAAGCCATATAGCCGTGCATCATTGCGCTGATGCCTATGGCAGCAAGGCTTTCTATTTCGACTCCGTAGGATTTGCTGACGTCGGCACGAAGCTGAGCGTAGCAATCTTGTAGACCATTCCAAATGGCATCTATGCTATACGTCCAAAGTCCATTGACGAGTTGATTTTCCCACTCGTGGCTTCCAGATGCGATGGGCTTGTGGTCCTCGTCAATGAGAACGGCTTTTATGCGAGTTGAGCCGAACTCGATGCCGAGGATAGCCTTCCCTTGTTCAATGGTTTGTTTTGCTGTGAGACCCATTTTACATCAGAGCTTTGTTGAGCATATAGTACACTTCGTTGTTGCGTAGCTGGATCTTGAAGTTTTCGATGGTGGTGTCTTTGTTGATATGCACCATTTCGATGCCAGCAATCTCGGCATAGTCTTCCCAATATTCGGGTGTGACGTCGTAGGAGAAGCAGCTATGGTGAGTACCACCAGCGAGTATCCATGCGCCAGCACCTACCTCGAAGTTGGGTTGTGGAATCCATAGAGCTGAAGCTACGGGGAGCTTTGGCAGTGGTTTGGGTTCAATGCACTTGACATCGTTGACAATGAGACGGAAGCGGTTGCCCATGTCGACAACAGTTGCCGTTACGCCATCGCCTTTCTTGGAGGTGAATACGAGACGTGCTGTTTGGCTCTTGCGGATGCCTATGCCAAGGAAGTGTACTTCGAGTTTGGGCTTCTTCTCGGCTGCAATGAGTGGGCAAACTTCGAGCATGTGCGATTGGAGGATAGCACTTTCGCGTCCGTTAAAGTTGAGCGTGTAATCTTCGAGGAATGAGGCACCCATGGGCAGACCTTGTGTCATGAACCACACGGTGCGATATAGCGCGGCACTCTTCCAGTCGCCTTCGGCACCGAAGCCGTAGCCTTCGGCCATGAGGCGTTGTGAGGCAAGACCAGGAATCTGGTCGAAACCGACAAACTTTGGGTCGTTGATGTTGTCTGTACCGAGGTCGTCGAAGTTTGTTGTGAAACCTTTCGCGCCTTTGGCTTTGAGGATTGAGCGAATGGCCAATTCTGCTTTGGCTGCGTTCCAGACTTTCTGACCAGCTTCGGAGTTCTTGTTTTCGAGTTCGGCAACGTGGTCGTACTCTTTCATGTACGTTGCGAAGAGAGCGTCGACGTCGGCATCTTTGACTGCTTTGAAGTGCTCCATGAGTTCGCTGACGGGGCAATAGTCAACGTGGTAGCCGAGGACTTGTTCAGCAGATACTTTGTCGCCATCGGTTACGGCAACGTTGTTCATCTGGTCGCCGAAGCGAATGATGAGCATGTCTTGAGCGTCTGCCCAAGCTGCTGCTACGCGAGCCCAAACAGCAATGTGCTTTTGAGCTGTGGCATCTTTCCAATAGCCGACAACGACTTTACGGCGAATGCGGAGTCGGGCGCAGATATGACCAAATTCGCGGTCGCCGTGGGCGCTTTGGTTGAGGTTCATGAAGTCCATATCCATGGTGTTCCATGGAATCTCTTCGTTATATTGGGTATGGAAGTGGAGTAGGGGTTTTTGGAGTTGTTGCAAGCCATGAATCCACATCTTGGCGGGCGAGAATGTGTGCATCCAAGTGATTATGCCAATACACTTATTGTCATTGTTGGCAGCTTTCATGACGGCTTCGACTTCTTTGCTGCTGTTGGCAGTGCCTTTGTAGACAATCTTTACGGGGATGTTGCCGCTTGCATTGAGTCCATCGACCATTTCTTTTGAGTGTCCGTCGACAGCTACGACTGCGTCGCCACCATAGAGAAGTTGGGCACCTGTGACCCACCAGATTTCGTATTCGGAGAATGCTTGTGACATGATTTTGGGTGTTGTATGTTATTGTTTAGGTTATTTTTTCTTCTGTCCGTAGTATGCGTTAGGTCCATGCTTGCGCATGTAGTGTTTTTCGACGAGTAGTGGGTTCATTGTTGTTGCTGGGTTGACGGCGAAAGAGACGAATGCCATCTTGGCGCACTGCTCCATTACTTTTGCGTTGTAGACGGCATTGGATGGTGATGTACCCCACGAGAAAGGACCATGATTTTTGACGAGGACACCCAGTGTATGGTCGGGGTTTATGCCGTTGAAGCGTTCGACGATGACGTTGCCAGTTTCGAGCTCGTAATCGCCTTTGACTTCGGCTTCGGTCATGTCGCGAGTGCATGGTATGTCTTTGTAAAAATAGTCGGCGTGTGTCGTGCCAATGTTTGGTATGTCTTTACCAGCTTGCGCCCACGCTGTGGCATAGGTGGAGTGTGTGTGCACAACGCCTTTGATGTTGGGGAATGCGCGATAGAGGACGAGGTGTGTCGGTGTGTCGGACGATGGGTTGAGGTCGCCCTCAACCACTTTGCCTGTTTGTAGGTCGACAACGACCATGTCTTCGGGCTTCATGACGTCGTAGGCTACTCCACTTGGTTTGATGACTACGAGTCCTTTTTCACGATCGATTCCAGAGACGTTACCCCACGTGAAAATGACAAGTCCTTGGCGCACAAGGTCCATGTTGGCGTCAAAGACTTTTTGCTTGAGATCCTCTAACATATTGAATTTGGGACTATTAGGTTAAAAGTGTATTTTTTTGACTTTATTTTAGAAACAAAAATATACAATTATTTCCTTATTTAAATGAAATATATTGTAAAACAGAGTTATTTAATTTCGACAGAATACTGGTATTGTGGGATGACTTTTACTTGTCGAATGTCTACAATGGTTGGTTTTGTGAAGTGGGGTAGGGTGCTTGGTGGCAAGTCGCGCAAGAAAGGTGCATCGGCACGAAGCGGACGGAAGTAGAATGTCATGTCTTTTGACTTGAGTTGGTCGGCATGTCGTGCAAGACCAATGGTCCATGGGGTGCCGTGGAAGAACTCGTCTTGGACGAGGCGACCATCGAGAAATGCAAATGCGACGTCGGCAGTGTAGTCGACTTGTAGGAAATATTCGCATACATTGCTTGCCGTGGGAAGGTTGCGTAGGTTGACACTCATGCGTTGCGAACCGACTTTGTGGATTTTTGGATTGATATTGACTTGTGGCGTTGAGGCTGTAAGTTGTCGAAAGCCAGTTTTCGAGGGGTAGACGATGTAGTGAAAGTCATTTTTGCCGAGTGAATACATTGTGAAGCCTGTAGTAGTCTCGGCCACAAGGGCATCGGTAATGACGAGTCGTCCCTTTATTTGAGCAACGTTGAGTGCATCGGCACGCGTAAGGGTTGTTATGCGAATAGTTTTGCCAGATGAGGACTTGACGGTGAAGGTTGATGTAAATCCGGGCTTGGGTCTGAATGTGTTTTTGCCACGAACAGTCGTTTTGTCGAATACATATTCGGTCGATAGTCCGTCGTGTGAAAAGAAAAAGTGGTGAGGGGTGCCGTTGTCGTTGATGGTCAGTAGTGGTTGTGCGGTGGCGTAGGTTAATCGTGCGTCGGCAATGGGCATGTTGAAAGGCAAGATGACCGAAGCGTCTTTTGGGAGTGTGAAGCTGCCTTTTTGTGGAATGGTTATCTGAGAGCCATTATTTAACTTGATTGAGATTCGTAGGTCTGTTTGGTCGTGGCGTGCTGTGTCGTGGTCTTGAAAGTTGACCATAAAGACAAATCCAGAATTGTCTTTCATTCGGGCGCAGTAGCGTAGGTCATCGCGATTTTGTGGTGTGATGAGTGTTGCGTTTTCTGGCAATACGGTCTGCATAGGTGCGAGCATAGAGCCGTAGTTGTTGACAAAATGGTGTAGCAATCGCAAGTGTCGATACATGAGTCCTTCGAGTCCGAACTCACCGAGTGGTGCTTGGTAGTCGTAGGAGATTTTGGGCATGCCCATTGGTTCATCGTTTTGCGACGTGAGGCCGTCGGGGTACATGGGTGTCGAGCCTCCGTGGTAGACGTAGTAGCCTATGCCATTGCTGCCACTACCAAGTGTGCGCACCATAAGGGCTTCGGCAGCTTCGGCAGTAACAATGGGTCGGCTGCGATAGATGTGTTGCATGCCAGCACCCATTTCGGCACTCATAGATGGGAAGTCGAGAGGCTGGTATCGTACGGGAGCATAGTCGGGTTGAGCATGAAGGTCTTTCATGGTCATGAAGTCGGACATGCGTGGCGTGCTTTCCCAAAATGGGTAGGTGTAGCCAGCAGTGACTGGGAGTCCGTCGTAGTCGAGTGTGGCAGCGTTGCCCCATCCTGTTACTGTGTATATTGGAGTGCTAATGCCAGATTCTTCGGCAATGCGACGGAGGGTGTGCATGTGCTTCTGTCCGTCGACGGCACGTGCAGCACGATGTTCTTGTACATCGACACCGATGGAGGCTTCTTGCGCGTCGTAGCTTGCGGCAGTGTAATCGAAAGGTTCGTCGGGGTAGTGGATTGCCCAAGGCGAGGCTGAGTGTTGCATCTCGTTTTCTATTTGGCAACCAATGACGGGTCCGCCATCGGTGTAGAGGAGTCCTTTGAGTTGTTTGCCAATCTCGGCAAAGTAGCGTCGGACATAGAAGAGATAATTGGGGTCGTCGGAACGGACTTCGAGAGGTGCTGCAAAAAGCCAATCGGGCAGTGCACCATTGCGAATCTCGCCATGACAAAATGGGCCAATGCGTACGATGACCATAAGACCATTTTCATGACAAAGATTCACAAAGCGGCGTAGGTTGAGATTGCCAGACCAGTCGAAATGCCCTTCTCTTGCTTCGTGAAAAGACCAAAAAACATAGGTCAGGACGACATTTATGCCTCCAGCTTTCATTTTTTGAAGTTCTTGTTCCCATTGGTCTGACGGATAGCGAGAGAAGTGAAATTCGCCCATTATGGGGATGAAGGGTTTGTCGTCTTTGCTAATATATAGGCTATTGACACTCAGTGAGTTGTGCTGTCCGTCGGTCGACAGACGTTTGCCACCGAGATTTATATGACCACTTTTGATGGGTCGGGGAGTTGTTGGCTCTTGAAGTTGGTATGCCTTTTGCGATAGAGCAGGAAATGAGAATAAATAAAATGTCAGAAGTAAAGTCGATATTCTTTCAATCATAAGTGTGTAGAAATGAGGTGTTTAGCCTAATTTAAGCAAAAAATGCATTATATTTGTATAAACTGAATGAAAATGAAATCATTGCTTATCCTTGCTCTGTTTGTTACGTATGGATTGTGTGGCGTAGCACAGAAATTGAATTTTACTACTAACGCTGAAAGTGGTGCAGTCAATACGTTGAGAATTGATAATGACGAAATGAATTGGTTGTTAGCCACAGATGGTTCTCAATATGGTTGGGTAGGAGATAAATATGAATTTGGACTTGGCTACATGACGATAGACGGAGAACGTCAGGAGTGGCAAAAAATTGTAGGGAATAGGTATAAGTTGAAAGGAGTTGAAATAGAACGTATTAGGACTGTTGATGATGCGACTGGCGACATCGTAGAACGCTACATGTTTGCTAATACAAGCAATGAAGACAAAAATCTAACTGACATCGGGATCTATGTGCCGATGAATGATAATTATCCAGATTCGAAGACGTGCATGACGATGCGTTGCCATGCGCACGTTTGGACAGGCGGAGACGTGGCGTATGTTAAATGTGTTAGGATGAATGGGCAAGGTCCGCATTTGGGTCTTTTGTTAACCGAGGGAGAACTGACAAATTATGATATTTGGGAACGCGGTCAAGACAAGTGGATGTCTAATTTTAGGGGTATTATAGCCCTATGTCCGCCCGACAAGGTGCTTCGCTCTGGTGAGTCGTTTGCTATTTTGCAGAGGATGGGCGTGCAACGTGTGCATTTGTCTGCCCACGAATGGTAAATGGTGTGAGGGCTGAATATGCAGACCCATACGCCAACGACCAAGATTGGGCACTTGACTTTTATATGCTAATAAACAAATAAACAGATGATATTCAATAGGTTAGGTTTGTGTGTCGTACTGGCAGTGTGTGTTGGCACGACAAGCATAGCACAGACTCTTGACACAAAATTTAGTCGTTCATTGTCAGATGCGATAAAACGAATAGAACAACAATTTGGCATTAGGCTGAAATGTTCAGATGTAGATACGACGGGTCTGCGACTCGACTATGCAGATTTTAGGGTTAGAGCATACTCTATTGATGAGACGTTGCGCAACGCGTTGTCGCCTTTCGACTTTAAAGCCGTGAAGCAAAACGATAAACTCTATAAGGTAAAGCCATACGAATATGCCCGACGAACACCCGAAGAGGGCAAACAGATGACTGAGTGGCTTTCGGCAAAATATGCCGACGTGAAAACGTGGGAGCTGCGTAAGGAACAGCTAAAAAAGGAAGTTCGTGCACTGCTTGGCATAGATGAGCTATTGAGTAGTGCGAGTCGTGAGGCACCACAGGTGAGCAAGATTAGAAAATACGATGGCTACATGGTGCAAAACTTCAAAATGAAAACAGTGAACGGGCATAGTGTGTGCGGAAGTGTCTATTCGCCAATTAGTAAGGGTCAACATCCGCTCATAATATGTCCTAATGGACACTTTCTGAACGGACGATATGGCGTTGTGCAACAGCAACGACTATCAACTCTTGCTCGTATGGGTGCAATATGTGTTAGCTACGACCTGTGGGGATGGGGTGAGAGCGAAGATGAGGTCGGTGCAGAGGCTCATCGGACCGACTCGGCACACGTTATGCAAGCACTTAATGGACTAAAAATATTGGATTGGGCAATACGTATGAAGAATGTCGACACTAAGCGTGTGGCAGTAAATGGTGGTTCGGGAGGTGGGACACAGTGTGTCTTGCTAAGCATTCTCGATGATAGGTTTGCGGCAGCATGCCCTGTGGTGAGCGTGTCGTCGTGGTTCGATGGTGGGTGTCCGTGCGAAAGTGGTAAGCCAATTCAGTTGGCAGTTGGTGGCACGTGCAATGCCGAACTGATGGCTGCTTTTGCACCACGTCCGCTTATGTTGGTAAGTGATGGTGGCGATTGGACTTCGTCGACACCCGAAGTAGAATATCCGTATATCAAACGAATTTATGGTTTTTATGGCGCAGATGATAAAGTACGGAATGTTCATTTGCCAAGCGAAAGACATGATTTTGGACCTAATAAGCGAAACGCAGTCTACGACTTTTTTATAGAGACATTTGGACTTGACAGGAGTAAACTTGACGAGGAAAAGGTTACTATAGAACCTGAAGAAAAATTGCGTTTTGACGGTCGGAAGAAACAAGAAAACAAAAAGTAGAAGATGAAAAAAATTAGCGTGATATGCGCACTTTGTTGTGCTTTGGTTGGCAACTCAAAACTTCTTGCACAAGAGGCTACTAAACAACATGTGTTAAGGTATGACACACCTGCTTCCATGTGGACCGAGGCACTGCCAATTGGCAATGGTCGGCTTGGTGCTATGATATTTGGTGTGCCATCGACAGAGCACTTGCAGTTGAACGAAGAAACTATTTGGGCTGGCCGCCCAAACAACAATGCTAACCCCGAAGCTCGCGAGTGGCTACCCAAAATACGTCAAATGGTTTGGGAAGGAAAATATCGGGAAGCACAAGACTGTGCAACGGCACATGTGCAAAGCAAAACAAATCATGGAATGCCTTTTCAGCCTTTTGGCGACATGTATATAAACTTTGTCGGGCATGACGATTATAGCCACTACTTGCGGACGCTCGATATAGATTCGGCCATTGCGCACGTCAGCTATGTTGTCAATGGTGTGCGATATGAAAGGGAATATATTTCATCGACAGCCGACGGCTTAAACACAATAGCAATCAATCTTAGAGCAAGTAAGAAAGGAAAAATTTCATGCAATGTAGGACTTACGTCGCCACATGCCGACGTTTTTTTACGTAGCGAGAATAATGAAATTGCTCTTAGTGGGACGACATCGAACCACGAAGGGCTGAAAGGCAAAGTAACTTTTACTGGACGCGTCGGCGGACAAGTAGTTGGCGGACAGATGACAAGTCGTGATGGAGTGCTGAGCATTCGCAATGCCGACGAAGCAACACTCTACATTTGCATAGCTACAAACTTTGTTAGTTACAACGACATTAGTGCAAACGACACAGTTCGTTCGCAAGAGTTAATGAAGGATGCGAAAGCAGTAAAGTATGTCGACATCAAGCAAAAACATGTTGCAAAATACAAGAGTTACTTTGATCGCGTACGGTTAAATTTAGGCACCGACAAGTTTGCTGGTGTCAATACAGACGAACGTGTAAAGACGTTCAAGACTCACTCCGATTTACATTTGGTTGAAACATATTTTCAGTTTGGTAGATATTTGTTAATCAGTAGTTCGTTGCTGGGGTGTCAGCCACCAACTTTGCAGGGTATTTGGAACGATAAGATGTTCCCTAATTGGGACTCGAAATACACAACCAACATCAATCTTGAAATGAACTATTGGCCAGCCGAAGTGGCTGGATTGCAAGACCTGACAGAACCTCTTTTTAAGCTAATTGAAGAAGTCAGTACGACGGGCCATGAAACGGCTCGCACGATGTATGGAGCCGATGGCTGGGTGCTACATCACAATACTGATATTTGGCGTGTTACGGGAGCTATCGACAAAGCACCAAGTGGATTATGGCCAACGGGCGGTGCATGGCTCAGCCAGCATCTTTGGGAACATTATCTATACAGTGCCGACCGTAATTTTCTCAGCAAGATATATCCTATAATGGAGGGTGCAGCGCGTTTCCTTAATCAGATAATGGTGCAAGATCCGCGTAATGGCAAATGGGTCATATGTCCCAGTTTGTCCCCCGAAAATGCACACCCCAATAATTCTACGACTGCAGCTGCAGTCAGTATGGACAATGAACTTGTTGCCGACTTGTTTAACCACGTAATAACGGCGGCTCAGACGCTTGGCAAGAGAACCGGTTTGACAGATAGTTTGCAAGCCAAACTTGACAATATGTATCCGTTTGCAATAGGCAAATGGGGGCAGTTGCAAGAATGGGCTCGCGACGATTGGGACAACCCCGATGATGTTCATAGACACGTCTCGCACCTTTACGCTCTATATCCGAGCAACCAAATTTCGCCCATAAGAACACCCGAATTGGCAACGGCAGCACGCACGTCGCTTGTGCACCGTGGAGACCCATCGACAGGATGGAGCATGGGGTGGAAAGTCTGTTTGTGGAGCCGTTTGCGCGATGGTAACCATGCTGCCAAACTGATTGGTGACCAACTGACGCTTGTGCGCAATGAAAAGAAAAAAGGTGGCACCTATGCCAATCTGTTTGACGCACATCCACCCTTTCAGATAGACGGAAATTTCGGTTGTACAGCAGGCATCGCCGAGATGTTGCTGCAGAGCCACGATGGATGTGTAAGCCTCTTACCAGCTCTCCCTGACGATTGGAAAGAGGGTAGTGCTAGTGGGTTGCGTGCTCGTGGTGGCTTCGTTGTCGACATGCAGTGGAAAAGAGGTTCGATTGAGAGTGCTACGATAACATCGACTGTTGGTGGACTTTTGCGCATCGAGAGTTCTGTGCCACTGAAAGGCAAAGGACTTCGCCAAGCGAAAGGTGATAACACTAACGCTTTTTATGCGGTACCTCAGAACCCCAATGTGCAGATTGCAGATAAAAACGCTCTTGGCGAACTCATTAAGTTGAACAAGGTGTACAGATATGACGTAAACACAAAGGTCGGTCAAACAATAAAGGTTCTGAAGAAATGAGTAGAAAATTGAGCTATGCCATTGTAGGTACTGGTGCTATAGGTGGTTATTATGGTGCCAAACTTGAACGCTCTTTTAGAGATAATGACGAAGATAGGCATGTTGAGTTTTTGTTGCGCAGCGACTATGAGTATGTGAAACGTAATGGCTTGAAAATTAACTCAGTAGATGGCAATTTTTGTCTGAAAGATGTGTCTGCGTTCGACAATACTGAGCGTATGTCGCAAGCCGATGTCATCTTAGTGTGTTTAAAGACGACAGCCGAGATGTCGCTCAAAAAAATGTTGCCACCGCTTTTGAAACCATCAACCATTGTTTTGCTGATTCAGAATGGCATAGGAGTAGAAGAAGATGTCCAACAAATGTTCCCAGAGGCTCAGTTGGCAGCTGGATTGGCTTTTATATGTTCCACAAAGACAGCTCCAGGTGTTGTCGACCATACGTGTTATGGCAGTCTGAACATAGGTGCATACTCCATCAGAGACAATGACGCAATGGAACAGGTAATTCGCGATTTTGAGGCGGCAAACATCAAGGTTCGAATGGTAGAGTATGCAAAAGCTCGTTGGCGAAAGGCCGTTTGGAATATGCCGTTCAACGGACTAAGTGTGACGCATAATGCCCTGACCGACAAGTTACTTTCCGATCCTGAAAACGCAAAGATTGTTCGCGATACAATGATGGAGGTCGTCAGCATAGCACGGAGTTTGGGCACAGAGGGCGTTGACGAATCTTTTGTCGAAAAAATGATTAGTACGACACTTGAGATGACACCCTACGCTCCGAGTATGAGAGTAGATTATGACAACGGTAGACCAATGGAGCTATATTACCTCTACGAGAAACCTATAAAAATGGGCTTGGCAAATGGGCTTGCTCTACCTTGTCTCTGTAATATTTTGAAAGAATTGCAAGAAAAAGCAGCCGTAAAAGGCAAAGAATTTGGTTGTTAATAGGCTGTGTTGTTGCAGTCTACCTCGTGAATATTTTTCCCCATTTATTTACAAAAGCAATGCTCGCTTAGGTATTTCCCAAGCGAGCATTACTTTCGTATTCTGTCTTATAGCTTTTTTAGCCATTTTTCTACCATTGCTTTGCCATTCCGCACTTCGTGTCCGTAGATCGAAAAGCCCTTCTGTACATTGGCTTTCGGAAAAGCCTTTTTGACATCTTTTACGCACGCAGCCAAGCCGCTACCCTCGTGCGTTGTAAATGGATATATCACCTTATCGTCTAAGTTCATATCCCTAAATGCTGTAAACATCACCTGTGGGTATGTCCCCCACCATACGGGACCGCCGATAAATATCGTATCATATTTACTGAGGTCTGGCACTTTGTCTTCGTATGGCGGCAACTCACCTCTGTTGGCCTCTTCTTTTGCAAGTTTAATGAGTGGGTTGTACGCCATTCCGTCGTACTTATGTGTCTTTATTTCGAACTGTTCGGCTCCGATAATTTCGGAGATGTAGTCCGCTACAATTTTTGTATTGCCGACTTCAATGTTGCCAACGCTGTAGTTGTCGCCAGCATGAGAGAAAAAGATTACTATCGATTTCATTTTTGTTCCGTTATTTGTTGTTTGACTGCTACACTCCAACACGCCAAGCAGCATCAGCAGACCTACGACTATAGTTTTTACATTCATTTTTTGCTCTTCTTTTTTCGTCGGGGTTCTGAATTTTTATGATTTTTGCCAATATGCCACCAACCACGGCAATAGTCAGGAATATCTTTGGTTACGGTTGTTTGTTTTCATCGCCAACCCATAAACATTTTCACTGTTTTAGGGTCATTATGGTCGAAAAATGCACTCTTTTTAAGATCGAGCGTAAGGATTTGCTCCATTTCGCTCTCTGTGAGAGTAAAATTGTAGATAGCAAAATTCTCTTCCATCCGATTCCTATGAGTCGACTTCGGAATTATTATTACGTTCCTTTGCGTCAAGTAGCGAAGTGCAACAGCAGCTGCGCTAACATTATGTCTCTTCCCAATTTCTGTCAATATCGGATTTGTGAACAATCCATTTCGACCTTCTGCCAACGGACCCCACGACATTATCTGTGTCCCGAACTCTTTCATATATTCGTTGGCCTCCTGTTGCTGACAGAAAACGTGTGTCTCCACTTGATTGACTGCTGGCACAATATCCACATTGCTCGCCAAGTCAATAAAATGATTCGGTTGGAAGTTGCTAACTCCAATCGAACGTAGTTTACCTGCTTTTTGAGCATCTTGCAGTGCGCGATATGCGCCGTAGTAGTCGCAGAATGGCTGGTGAAGTAGCATTAAGTCGATATAGTTAGTCTGCAATCGTTTCAAACTTTCATCGATGCTTTGGGCTGCTCGCTCATATACATAGTTCGAAATCCACACTTTCGACACTATGAAAATCTCCTCTCGAGCTATTCCGCTCTTTTTTATCGCCCTTCCAACCCCTTCTTCGTTGTTGTAGGCTTGTGCCGTGTCTATCATTCGGTAACCTACTTCGAGTGCATCAGCCACACATCTCTCAGCCTCATCGGGCGTTACCTGATATACTCCATAGCCCAGTTGTGGCATTTCTATTCCGTTATTGAACTTTATTTTCTTCATTTGTTTAGTAATTAAGTTTTTATGTTGCAAATGTATCTCTGCAGTCTACTTTAGCACTTTCAATTTTTAGTGCGTTATTTTCACTTTTATGTGAAAAATATTTATCTTACTTCCAATGAAAAGCTCATTTATCTATTCAACCAATTTTTATGCTGTCAACGACCATTCACTCAAAGATTGTTGTATACATTTGTTGTGTACCCATGGAGTTGCCAACTTCGATTTTAACGAAAAAAGTTTTTCCCTTTCACCCGACGATCTTCTCGTAACATCCACCCCTTGTCGAATAAAAAATATTACTCTATCTCAAAACGCCGAGGTAGTGTGGTTCGCTGCCGAAAACAAATTCCTCAACTCTCTTCTGCCAGCCAACAATTATAGTATCGGTGGTAGCATCAGTCTTAATCAAAATCCTGTCATCCATCTTTCAAGTTCCAATGCCACAAAATTTCTTGCCGACATTCAACGCATCAAAGAGCGTATGGACGACACCAATCTCATCTTCTACGACGGACTAATGAGTAGCCTCTGCCTAACTATGATCTACGACATCTTTGAATTTCATGCTATTCAATACGGGTCCATTGGTCATACCGACCGTGCTGGCTATATCGTAAAAAATCTTATGGATATGCTCTCTTCTGGAGTCTGTCGCACCAATCGCAATGTAACCTATTTCGCTTCAAGACTCAATGTCTCACCTCAATACCTTTCCGACATCGTTCGACGTATGACCGGGCATAGTGTAACCAGTTATATCGACAACCATACCATTCCCATCCTCAAACAGTTACTCAACGACCAACGTCTTTCGCTCTCGCAAATCGCCGAATACATGAATTTTAATACGCTTTCATATTTTAGTCGCTATTGCAAAAAACACCTTGGACTTTCGCCCAGCGAATACCGCAAAAGTTTGCAACCATTACAAGATTAGACTGCTTCGTACACACAAAAAGAGACCATCAATCAATTCTCGACGGTCTCTTCATTTATTATCTGTTTAATATCTCTACTTTACAGCGTCTACTGCTGTCTTTATGTCAGCAAAGATTGCGTCAATTGAGCCTACACCCTTGATGTTTACTGCCACACCTTCCTTGCGGTAGAATTCCAACACGGGCTTAGTCTGCTTGTCATACACGTCAAGACGAGCCTTAATTGTCTCCTCATTGTCGTCGCTTCTGCCACTCGTTTTTCCGCGTTCAATCAAGCGTGTCATCAACTCATCATTCGGCACTTCAAGATTCAGTGTTACGTTCACCGATGTCTTATATTCTGCCAGCAAGTCTTTCAGAGCCTTTGCCTGTGCCACCGTACGTGGGAAGCCATCAAATATTACGCCCTTTATCTTGCCCATATTCTTATCAAGATAAGAGTCAATCATGCCTATGATTACATCGTCAGGCACCAATTCGCCCTTGTCCATATGAGACTTAGCAAGTGCTCCAAGTTGTGTGTTCGTGCTTATCTCTTTACGTAGCAAGTCACCTGTCGAAATGTGAGCCAAATCATATTCCTTTATGATATTCTCACTCTGTGTGCCCTTACCCGATCCCGGAGGGCCAAAAATCACTATATTAAGCATTATATCTTAGTTTGATTTGTTTCTTTTCTATTCTTTGACCAAAGTCATTATCTCTGGTATGTTTCGTCCATACCCATCGTAGTCGAGCCCATAGCCCACAATGAAGTCGTTCGGTATCTCGATGCCCACATACTCTGGTGTCCAATTCAGTTTGCAGCTCGCTGGCTTATACAGCAATGTAGCCACGCGCACATCCGTTGCACCCTTTTGGCGGACTTGTTCCATCAAGTTTGCTATTGTAATCCCTGTGTCAACAATATCCTCTATTATCACCACAGTCTTTCCCACCAGACTCTCGTTTAGCCCTATCAACTCCTTCGTTACGCCCGTACTCTGAGTCCCAGAATACGATGCCAACTTTACAAAAGAGATTTGCGATGGAATGTTGACCCTCTTCATCAAGTCTGCTGCAAACATAAACGCTCCGTTTAGTACGCAGACAAACACAGGGTCTTTGTCAGTTAAATCTTTACTTATTTTGTCTGCTACCCGACTAATCGCACTCAGCACATCTGCTTCTGTGTAAGTCGTTTCAAACGTTTTATCAAGAATTTTTATTCTTGCCATTTTCTATCTGTTTAGTCTATCGAGTTTTAACTCTCACAGCAATTTCGTGCAAAGGTATATTTTTTTTATTTGTTATGTCATTTTTATCAGTTTAAACCCACTACTTTTTATTCATCGTTACCGCTACTTGTAACCTATCTTCTGTTTGTTATAACTACTTGTAATAATGCATTTTATGATTGCATAAATATTGATTTTATAGAAACATTTTGAGGTCAAAACACGTAACTTTACCACGGCTAATAGTGTATTCAGTCGATAACTATAACTTTAGATTATGGATAACAACTACATATACAATAGGGGTAATAGACTCTTAAATATGTCAAAATCTTTCATTTTGAAGTTGTCGCTCCTCTCTTTGATTGTCACCTCTTTCTCGCTCTCTGCATTAGCCGAGGGCACGGTTTGGGATGGCTCTTCAGCCACGTCTTTCCAAAGTGGCTCTGGTACTTCTGCCGATCCTTATGTTATATCCACAGCCGAGCAGCTCGCCTACCTATCCGACCAAGCGGCGTTAGGTACTTATAATAGCTCCGACCTTACTTATTTCAAACTCGATACCGACGTCGACCTCAACGATGGGCTTCTCGATTCCGAAGGAAATCTTACAAGCTCTTCGCACAATATTTGGGCGTCTATTGGCACGACTTCCAATCCCGCCAAGATTTCTTTCGATGGCAACGGAAAGACAATTTCTGGACTCTATATAAACGGAGGGTCTAATGTCGGTCTCTTCGGTGTCCTCGCCGAAGGTTCTTCCGTTTCCAATCTCGCCCTTACGTCTTCCTACGTCAGTGGCTCGTCCAACGTCGGTGGTCTACTTGGCACGTCCACTTCTGCCACTCTTACCTCCGTATCCTACGCAGGTGTCGTCAATGGCTCTACCAACGTTGGTGGCATCGTCGGTAGCATGTCTGGCACGCTTACCTCGGTCAACAATACAGCAGTAGTTTCTGCCAATTCTTCCAATGTCGGTGGCATAGCTGGTTCGCTCACTTCTGCCACTCTGACCACCTCTTCCAACACTGGTAGTGTTAGTGCAAGCATATCCACTGCCGTAGGTGGTCTCGTCGGTTCTGCAACCGATGTAACCCTTACCTATTCTGCCAATACTGGTTCAGTCTCTGGTCGTAATAGTGTGGGTGGCATAATCGGTCTCTCCGACTCAGATTCTCTTGGTTCTCTAACCGCAGGCAACGTCAATCTTGGCAACATAACCTCCGATGGCTCAGCCACTGGTGGCATAATCGGCACACTCCAAAACACATCTTCTGCCACCAATGCCGTAGAAGCCAACATAAACTATGGCACCATCGCTGCAAGTTCTTCCGTCGGTGGCATCATTGGTTCTTCAACGGCTACGTCTAACCTCATCATTACTCAAAACCTCAACGCTGGTTCTTTCACTGGTTCCACTTCGTCTGGCGTTATAGGTTCAGCCTCTTCAACTTCAGGCATCACCAACAACTACTACGACATTCAAACCGTATCTGGCGCTACTGGTGCCATTTCTGGTGCTGAGACTTCTAATGTAGCCGAAAGTGCTTATTCTTCCAACCTAACTTCAGGCTCCTATTTCTCTTCTGCCTACCTATCTCAGTCTGCAGGTCTATACCCAGTTCCTGCCACCATCTCCTTGCCCACTACCATTTCCGATAAAATATATGTTAGCTCTGCACCTGTCATATTGTCAACTTCAGGCACCGCAGAGACCCTTACGTCTGTATCTTCCGACTTCTCCATTCCTACCAATTCGTCCTACTCTTGGTCCGACTCCGAGGGCAAAATAACTTTCGATACATCAGCAGGCACTGCCACCATTGCCTCAGGCTATAAGGGTTCCACCGACATAACCGTCGCCTTTGGCTCTGCCAGTCGCACCTTTACTGTCAACGTCAATTCAATAGCTTCTTGTGTCGTTACTCTCGAAGACTACGATGACGCTTTCTATGTCTATCGCGGTTTCGAAATCCGTCCTGCTGTTGCATCCGTAAAAGTGGGTCTGCGTACGCTCGACCCCTCCGAATACACTGTAACATACTCTGGCAACAATGCTGTTAACGCTGCTGCCACACTTACCGTGACCCCAACCTCCGATGCTTTCGATGGTTCCAAGTCTGTCGAATTTGCCATAACTGACCTTCCCACCATCGCCGTAAGCGATCTCATTATCCCCGACGACCAACTCTCGTTTGTCTACAACGCTTGCTCGCAAATCCCATCCTCACTCTCCGTCGTTGTCAACCCATCTTCTGTAGCTTCCGAATGGTCCGAGGCTTCAGCCTACACCGTAACCATTGCACCAAGCTACTCTGTTGTCGTCGGCTCCGAAACAATCGACTACACCGACTGCTACACTCTTACCGAACCAACTGATGCCGTTAATGTAGGCACCAAAACAATTGTTGCCGCCACAACTGCAAATCATTTTGTACAAGCCTACTACACCGACTCCGAAGGTGTAACTCATACCAAAGAGTTTAAAGTCGCTGCAGCTTCTCTCGATGCTGAATATACAATCACTGCCTGCACTCTCGACCTCGACGATGCTGCTTTCTCATCTTCTATATCGCCGAGTTCCTATACCTACAATGGTAGCACTACTTCGCCAACCATAGTTGTTAATTATACCGACTGCGAAGGCAACGCATCCCCTCTTGTTGTTGAGTCCGACTATACTCAGTCCATCTCCAACGCAACTGGTCCTGGCACTGCCGTTGTTACCCTCACAGGTAAAAATAATTTCACTGGCACCTCAACCATCTCCTACGAAATCGCCAAAGCAAGTGTCAAAGACGCAACCTTTACTCTCAACAAGTCTACTTTCACTTTCACTGGCTCGCAAATAAAGCCCACCATTAAGACTGCTAAAATTTCTGGTGTTACCTTAGGCTCTACCAACTATAAAATAGTCGGCTACGAAGATAATGTCAGTGTTACCGACACTGCAAAAGTTATCATAGCAGGTATAAATAACTATCAAGATACTGTTAAGATCTACTTCAAGATTTCAAAAGCAGATCTCTCCGATGATGAAATTGCCGAGCAATGCTCTTTCTCTTTCACTCCTTCAACCATTATCTTTAATGGCACCGAGCAAAGACCAACAGCTCTTACCTTCTCTTTCAATGGAACTGTTGTCGACGAAAGTCAGTATACCATTACTTGGCCTTCAGAGTCAACCAAATATGGCAACAAGATTGTTACCATAACTGCCACCGACAATGGTAACTTCTCTAACTCCACCACAGCCAAATATACAATCTCCAAACTGTCGTGGGATAACCTCACTTTTGAGGACATCGATGACCAAGTCTATCAAGGTGGAGATGCCATTACGCCTGTTCCTGTCATCAAATATGGAGACATTACTCTCGACTCCTCACTTTTCGACTTCGACTACTCCAATAACATCAACGTTTCCACTGGTGCATCTGTGATAATCTTCCCTGCCGAAGCCTATGAAAATTGTTTCTCCAATGTTCCCGAAGATGGTACGACTGTCAACTTCTCCATCGTCCGCGCTTCACTTGCCGATGCTACCATAGTTTCAGTCGATACCGTAACCTATACAGGTTCGCCTATCGACCTCGACTATTCCGTAACTCTCAATGGACACACGCTGACACTAAATACCGACTACTCTTCCAACATCAGCATTCTTGCCCGAACTAATGTTGGCTCTTTCACCTTTACGCTCACTGGTCAAGGTAACTATACTGGCTCAATTCAAAAGACCATAGTCATTGTTGCTGCCAATCTCGCCGATTGTACCATATCCGACATTGCAGCTGTTACCTACTCCGCAAATCCAGAGGGCGATATTCCTTCTGTAGCTCCAGTCCTAACTTACAACTCGACTACATTAAGTTCTTCTTACGATTATACTGTTCAGTACAGTAACAATACATCAGCTGGTACCGCCACTGCAACTTTTACAGCCGTCGATGGTGGCAACTTTGTTGGTTCAACCACTAAGACCTACCTCATCAATAAGGCCGACCTTTCCGATGCCAACGACGAAGTAACTATTTCCAACATCGAGACAAGTTATTCCTACACTGGTGTTGCCATAACTCCAGAGCCTATCGTACAACTCGGTCTCTACGAAATCGCTGCTGCAGGACAATACACCTATTCATATAGCAATAATATTGCCGTCGGCACTAACACAGCTTCCGTCACCATAACGGCAGAAGCCGATGGAAACTTCACAGGTTCTCGCACTATCCTGTTCTCCATCGAAGCCTCCGACATCTCCGAGGCCACAATTTCGCCATCAGACTTCTCCGCCTTTACCTACAACGGCGAAGCGCAGTGTCCCGACTTTACTCTTACCTATAGTCGCAATGGTGAAATCATAACCCTAACCGAAGGCACCGACTACGACTTTGTTTGCTCTAACAACGTTAATGCCAATAGTGACGAATCACTAATTACCATAACAGGTAAAAATACTTTCACTGGTACTCTGATTCGCACATTTAGCATCAATGCTGTCGACTTTGCCGACGTTCCGCAGATAACCATCTCACTTTCTGAAACTTCTTTCGCCTACACGGGTTCTGCCATAACTCCTTCCGTTGAGGTACTCCTTAACGGAGCAACAACACTCACCGAAGGTGTCGACTACGAACTCCTCTATAGTAACAACATCAACTACGGTACTGCAACGGTTACTGTTAACTCGCTTTCGTCCAACACCAATTTCATCGGCTCTCGCGACGTTAACTTCACAATCTCTAAAGTTTCGCTTGCCGATTGCGACATAACTGTTCTTGGCGAACCGTTCTACTACGATGGCACTTTCCAAACTCCATCCATCAGTGTCGAGTATGCAGGCTCTACTGTTGCCTCAACGCTCTACGATGTCGAGTATTCCAACAACCAAAATGCATCCGACGCTGCTCATATAGTCGTTGCACCTTCTGCCAACTCCAACTTTGAGGGGACGCAAACTATTCCTTTCACCATACTTCCTTGCCACCTTACCTCTTCTTCCATCAACGTCGTTACCATTGCCGACCAAACCTACACCGGTTCTGCAATAGAACCCACGCTCACAATTGAGCACACTCTTGGCGATGGCACTGTCATCAACCTCAATGTCGATGATTATAACGTTACTTTCGACAACAATATTACGGCTTCAACTTCTGCCGTCGCTCATCTCGAGGGTCTCGGCAACTACGACGATGTTCTCGATGTTAACTTTACTATCCTTCCTGTCAATCTCAGCTCTTCCACCGTTTCTGCCGACTTCGACCTTGCCGACAAGTCCTACGAATACACTGGTAGCAACATCGAACCCTCTTCCGACGCTGTCTTGCGTCTAAATGGTGTTGCCCTTAATCTCGATACCGACTACACCATTAGCTATTCCAATAACAAGAATATCGGTACTGCCACCATAACATATACTGGCATATCCCCCAATTTCACGGGCACTCGACAGACTTCTTTCTCCATAACCAAAGTGCCTCTCAGCCGTGCCACTGTTACCAATGTTGCTTCCGAATATAGCTTTACGGGTAGTCCCATTTCTGTTTCGCCTGTCCTCTACATTGGTGAGTCTATTGTCGACTCCGACCAATATGACATGACCATATCCGACGACCACACCAACCCAGGTCTCGTAACCCTTACCTTTACTGCCAAGGGTACAAGCGATTGCATCTATTCAGGTACTCTCGAATACAATTTCATGATTACGGGTGTCAGCCTTGCCGATGCTTATCTTGCCTCTGCTATCTCCGATGTCGTCTTTGCCTACGAAGCCATCGAGCCCCGACCAACCGTCATGGTCAACTACTCTGGCACCGCCCATACCCTCACCGAAGGTTCCGACTTCTCTTTCGAATACTACAACAATCTCAACGCCTCCGATTCCGCCACTGTGCGTATCATTCCTCTCAACTCTTCCTACACTGGCTACAAAGACTTCCGTTTCACCATTCTTCCTAAGTCATTCCTCAATACCGACAACTCTGGTAAGGGCGATGTCTCTTTCTTCGATGTCGATGTCGATAAGGTCTATACGGGTGCCGACGTCAAGCAAGATGCCTACTCCATTCTCTACAATGGTAAGACTCTCGCCGAAAATGTCGACTATACCATCACATATAGCAACATTTCCAGTGTTACCGATAATGCCACAGTTACTTTCACGGGTATAGGTAACTTCGCCGACGAAAGATCTTTCACCTACAAAATCAAGGTCGTCAATGTCAACGAACTTGTTGTATCTCTGCCTCAAGAATACACCTTTACCTCCGATTCTATTAAGCCCGAACCAATCGTCTCCTACAATGGCACCAAGCTTACCAATGGCACCGATTATACTCTTTCCAACTACAAGAACAACATAATCGTCGGCTCCAGCGCTTCATTCGTACTCACTGGCAAAGGCTCTTTCACTGGTTCTCGCACCGTCAATTTCTCCATCGGTCGTTCCGATGTCTGGGAGTTTGCTCTCTATAAGCACAACGGCAATTACTATCCTTTCCGTGCCAATAACTATTTCATCGATAAATATCCCCTTGAAGATCCAGAGGCTGCTGCCTCCATGACTTTCTTCTCCAATTTATATTATATCGGTCAGAACGTCTATAATACTACTTCGCTTCGCAACACTAACGTTCTCAATCAATATATCTTCTTCCCCAACGAGCAACTTCTATGGTCGTCTGCTGACCATGTCGACGCTACGGTTCATAGTGGTAACGCCACCAATCCCTATCCTATCGACCACAGCCCCAAACACTATTGGAACTCTTTCCGTTGCGTCTATGGCGAAGATGCCGTTAATGTCGGCAAGGCCACTGTCGTCCTCAATCCCGTCAGTGCCACCTACTACTACAACTCTCTCGTAGTTCCCCTCAACATTATTCCTGTCGACTTTAGTAACTCCTCTCAGGTCGGCGTTACTTTCGAAAATTCTGGCAACTACATCTACACTGGTCTCCCCATTGTTCCAAATGTCTTCCGTCTCACCAACGGTGGCAACAACAATAACGTACTTTTCAAAGATGGCGACTTCTCCATCTCTTGCTCCGACAATGTCAATGTCGGCACTGCTACAGCTGTCATAACTGGTCTCAACGACAACTTCATAAATAGTGGTCCCTACACTTTCAACATCCAAAAGGCTAATATAAAAATTACAGAAGTCGCCAACGCTACTGCTGTCTCTGCTTCTGTCGAGCCAGTACTTACATACAACGGTCGTACTCTTACCAAAGGTACAGACTATACACTTTCCGTGGAAACTCGAAATAGTCGATATAAAATTACTGGTAGTGGCAATTTCAATAGTGATAGGTATGTCTACTTTGCTGCTTCTCGAGACATCTCATTAGCCAACATCTACTTAAATGGTAATCTCTATCGTTCAGGTAGTAGTACTGACAATGTCTACATCACCATTCCCGACCAAGTTTATAGCACACGCACTATCGTTCCATATACTGGTGTTACTGTTAAATTTAACAGCACAAACCTCACGGTTCGTTCTTCCCTCAACAGCAATTGGGGCGATGGTGTACTCATTACCGCTCCCGACCCGTCTCGCAATGTCAATGTTACAGATTCTCCCATTTGCAACATTACTGGCACAGGTAGCTATTCTGGCACCATCGAAAATCTTCCTTTCAAAATTATTCCTTTCGACCTGTCGCGTATTCCTAACGTCGGTACTGGGCTCAAAATCTTACAAACTTCACAAAGTCCTGAAGTAGCTGCTAATGGCACTTTGCCCAAGTTGCCACAAGGCACTCTCCGTGTCTACGATTTGGGCTACGACCGTGCCGACGAAAAAGGTTTCCAAACCTACTATAGCAGTCGTGTTTGTGTACACAAAAAGTTCCGTCTCAAGATACGTCCGTATACTAACGTTACTAATAATATAGACTATGACTATACACCCCTCTACGGCACGGGTTACTATCACGAGGATAAGTCAGAGTCGAATGGCGAAGTTGGCGACGATTTCATCTACTATTACTCTAATTGCGAACCCACATCATTCAATCTCAACGGTTCAGGCACGTCTGTACGTGTTACCATCGCTGCCAACTCAGCCAACCCCAACTTTACTGGTTCTACCTACTTTACCTATCCACTCAATATTGGTGTACTAAAATATCAAATCTTCGACCTCGACCCTGTCGACTACGAATGGACAGGCTTCCCCATAACGCCAATCGCTCGTCTCGTCGACGACAACTCCCACAACGATGTCGACACCTCTACATATACCATTATCAATTTCTACAACACCTACACCGATGCCAACGGCAAAACTCTTACTTTTGCCAGCAATAGGCCATATTGCCAAAGCCCAACCAATATCGGCACATACTGGCTCGGTGCATATTCCACGGTTACTAACTGTTTCTCCAATGCTAATGTTACTAACTATCCTCTTGTAGATGGCAAACAAGTAAATTTCGGCGGTAACGCAATCTATACTGTCGGCACTGGTGCCATGTCTTGGAACATTGTCCCCATTTCACCAGACAAAGTTAAGGTAGACGACATAAAGCCCGTATTCTTCAATTGGACTCATTTGCAGCCAGAACCAACTATTTCCTACACCAGCAAAAATGCTCTCGGTGAAGACCAGACCTATGTCTTCAAGCCCGATACCGATTTTACATATGTCTCTGCTTCTTCTGGTGTTCAAAATCCTGGCACCGATGAACTTATCATCACTCTTACCAATGGCTGTCCAAATGCCGTACTTCGCAAGTCTTTCAAAATATTGCCCACAGACCTCGACTCGCTATATAATAAGTGCGAAGGTGTCCTCTCCGTTACTGTTGACGACGTCAACTACGATGGGCTCGAAAAGACACCCATACCCACAATCGTCTACACCGACCCCAACGGACAGCAACACGCCCTCATCAATTCCAATGGTGAGTCCGAAAACGTAGTCCTTTCCTATTCCGACAATGTCAATGCAGGAACAGGTTATGTCACCATAACGGGTAACGGTGTTCGTTTCACTGGTGAAATAACCATACCATTCACAATAAACAAAGCTCCTCTCTCACGTTGTACCGCCGCCAATGCCGAAGACCTTAAAGTCGAATGGAACTGCAATGGCTTCTCCGTTCCTTCAGTTTCTCTCAAAGACCCTGTCTCCGAACTCGTACTCGACAATTCTGAGTACGTAACCGTAACCACAGACCTTGGCGACGTCAACACAATCGGCGAAACCACCGATGTCGTCCTTCGTGCCACAGACGATTCCAACTACTATGGCGAGACCACCGTTCAGGTCACCATAACCAAACTCTACATTACCCAGTCCACTCCTAACGTCAAAGTCATCTTCGACTCCGATGCCAACTTCTACTACGATGGTTGCGAACCTCTCGAGCCCGACTTTAAAGTCTATTGGTATTCCGACCCCGACAATCTCGACGAAAGCACTCGTTGCGAACTCGAAAAAGATGTTTGCTACGTCTCTTCCGATGTAACCTACCTCAACAATGCTGTCGCAGGTCCCGATGCTTCTGTTACTATCAACTTCAGCGGTCCTTGCTCAGGCTCGTTCACTCGCTACTTCCAGATATACAGCGAAGACCTCGAAAACCCACACGGCGAAATAACTATCGACCCTATTGATAGCGTTCAATTCACAGGTTCCGAAGTCTACCCACTCACAGTTCCAACAATATACTATAAGAACTCTGCTGATGTTATCACGTCTCTCGTTGTCAACTCAGACTACGTACTTGAGTACTCCAACAACATCAACGTCTCCGACACAGCCAAAGTTACTTTCCGTGGTCTGAGTAAAAACTATTCTGGTGCTCGCTCAGCCTACTATCGCATCTACCCACGCGACATCAACGAAGCCAACCAAACTGTTACGCTTACCTCCGTCAAATATACTGGTACACAGCGTACCCCCGAACTCAACTTCTACTATGGCACCTACCACCTCACAAAAGATAAAGACTATACAGTTACCTATGGCGAGAATATCAACGTCGGTGAGGGAACAATAACTGTCAATGGTATAGGCAACTTTACTGGCTCTCGCACTTTCACCTTCGAAATCGAAGCCAAGAAACTGCTCATATCCTCCATATCTACTATAGAACCTCAAGTATGTACTGGCGATTCTATCAAACCTTCGTTTACAGTCTACTATAAAGACCCAGACACAAGCGAAGAATATGCCCTCACTCCAGGAGTAGACTACACCTACACATATACAGACAACGTCCGTGTCGGCACTGCCTACATCTATCTCGAAGGTGCTGGTGTATATGCAGGCACTGCTATCACTCGTTTCAACATCATTCCAATCAACATCCGTACCGATAGCAAGATTTCTGTCGTTCCTTCCTCTGTCGCAACGCAGCCCTACGCCAATGGCACTGCAATCACTCCTGTCGTTGCTCTCTACTACGATGGTGTAGCTCTTGCCGACTCTGTCTATTCTCTATCATATTCCAACAACTATCAACCAGGCACAGCAACCATCAACATCGTTGCCAATAGTTCTTGGTCTGGTCGTTTCGTTGGCGAACGTTCCGTCACGTTCACAATCTCTAAGCTCAGCCTCGCCGATTCCAATATCGAGCCCATGGGTCCATATCCCTATACTGATCAAATTCAGGCTCCTACACCCATTGTCTTCATCAATGGTAACATAATCGATGCTGCACAATACGACGTCAAGTACACCAAGTCTATCGTTAAAGATGTCGACACCTATACATGTACCGTAACCGCACGTCAAGGCTCTGGCTACTACTATTCTGGCTTCAACAGTACAACCTTCCAAATTACAGCTGTCGACATTAACGATGCTGTTTGTACCGACATACCCGAACAACCATACACTGGTTCTGCCGTTGTACCAGACTACACGCTCTCTTACGACTTCGGTTCGTTCACCACAAACCTTGTCAAGAATAAGGACTACACCGTAGCTTTTGCCAATAATGTTAATGTCGGAACGGCTACTATTACCTTCACTGGCATAGGAAACTACACAGGTACTAAGGTCGTTACCTTCGAAATCGAGCAAGTTAGCCTTAGCGAATCCAATACCAATATTATCGCAGCTTCAATTCCTGCTCAACGATTCACGGGTTGCGAAATTACGCCCAGTGGATACTGGCTCGAAGATGTTACTAAAATTGACAATCCAAAGACAATACGCGAAACTGAAGGCTTCACACGCTCCTACGCAGACAACATCTTTGTCGGCACCGAGGCTAAAGTCATCTACACTGGTTTTGGCTCATACAAAGACTCCCGTACAGTCAATTTCGAGATTATCAAAGAAAATATTCTCCTTGTTAACTACGAACTCGACAAGGCTTCTTATAGCTACACTGGTTCCCAAATCAAACCAGTTGTAACAGCCACCTATGGTTGCTACACCCTTGTCGAAGGTGTCGACTATACTGTCTCCTATGGCGAAAATATTTCGCGTGGCAATGGCTCTGTCAAGCTAACAGCCCTCAATGGTGGCAACTTCTATGGTGAAAAAGAGTTCACTTTCAACATCGGTCCTATGAACATTGCTGACTGCACATTCTCCGACATTGAAGATGTAGTTTACAATGGGCTCGCTCAAACCGACATTAGCCTAACTATCAATGATGGTGTTCGCGACCTCGAACTCGGCACCGATTACCGTCTCTCTTTCTCTTCAAATGTTAATCGTGGCACTGCTAAGGTAACCGTTACCGGTGCTGGTAACTACACTGGCACCAAACAACTTACCTTCAACATCTTGCCATACAACATTACAACCAACGAAGACCTGCTCGTCTACGTTGGCACAATCTCACCACAAACATTCACAGGTAACTACATTAAGCCCGAACCCATTATCAATTTCGACAATGGTACCATAGCCTACACTCTCACTCTCGGCATCGACTATGTCATCAGTTCCTACGTCGATAACTTCTTCGTAACTCATGCCGATGATGACTATGCTGTGGTTAACATTGCAGCAGTTGATAATTCAACCTGTAATTTCACTGGTGCAACAACTGCAACGTTTAAGATTAATCAGGCAAATATCAATAACACCGTTAAAGATGTGTCTTCTGCCGTTGCTGACAGCTATGTCTTCATTGGCTCTCAAATCACACCCGAAGGTCTCGTCCTCAAGTATGGTAGCTATATCCTCACTGCCGAAGACTACACATATACCTACGGAACCAATACCGAAATCGGTCCTGATAATGGTGAGATATTTGTAACAGCTGTATCTACTGGCAATTTCTACGGCAGCAAGACTGTCAACTTTGCCATTGTCGCCAAAGACATAGCCGATGCCGAAGTTACTGGTGTTCAAGACAAGGTTTATACGGGTCTTCCAGCCACACAATCTGGCATAGTTGTTACCCTCGATGGCACAACTCTTGTCGAAGGTGAAGACTACACCATCACTCTCACTGGCAACCGCACCAACGTCGGTGACGATGCTGCCGTTGTCATCACAGGTATCAACAACTACACTGGCTCTCTCTCTAAGACCTTCAACATAACAGCTCTTGACCTTGCAAGCCCTGAAATTACGGTCGATGAAATTGCTGCCGAAGAGTACACCGCTGCTGCTCATAAGCCTGTTCCAACTCTTCGTTACGGCTCCGACATTGTCCTTACTTCGAGCGACTACACCCTTGCGTGGTCTAATAATGTCGATGCTACAAATGCAGCTGTAATCACTGTAACTGCCAAATCTGGAGGCAATTACACTGGCTCTCGTCAAATTAACTTCACCATTTCGCAGATTGATATATCACGTGCCGATGTTGTTGGCTACAACAATGTAGAGTACTATACTGGCAGCCAAATCACTCCTTCTGTCAGTGTCAAGTACAACGGTGTAACTCAGCCCACGACATCCTACGATGTTACCTATGGTGAAAACATTAATGTAGGTTCTCTCGGTGGTGTCATTACTGTTACCTCTAATGGTACGGGCAACTTTATCGCCAGCACTACCAATACCGTTAATTTCGAAATTCGTGCCCTTTCGCTTATCGACTTCTCCATTGCTGACCAGCCATATACTGGTTCAGAAATCAAGCCAACAGGCTTCTCTGGCAACATCACTCTTGGCTCCAAGACGTATACCGTTAAAGAAGGTGTTGATTTCGTAATCAATAGCTACAATAACAACGTCAACGTTGGTGAAGCCATCATCAACATCTCTGGTATTGGCAACTTCTCTGGCAACGCTGTCGTTCGTTTCAATATTACTAAGTCGCAGCTAACCGCTTCGCTTCCTTGGACATCAATGCCCTACAATGGCAACGTTCAAAAGCCCACACCAATTGTTACCGACAAGAACAATGGTCAAATTCTTGTTGAAGGTACTGACTATGCTCTCGATTATAGCAATGCCTCAAGCACGAACGTCGGTTCTTACACCGTAACAGTCAATGCTATGGGCAACTATACTGGTAGCGTTAAGTTAACCTACAACATAACAGAAGCCCAACTTACTGCTTCGCTTAGCACTTCGTCTTTCCTCTACGACTCCCAGTCGCACACTGTGACTCCTTTGGTATATTTTACTGGCACAGCCAACGTTGTTCCGACATCCGACTACACCATCACTGGTGTAACCTCTGCAACCAACGCTGACGAATATACTCTCGTTGTTACACCAGCCTCCAATTTCTCATCTTCAGCCATAACGCTTACTTGGACTATTACTCCTGCCAACATTAGTGCTGCTGTTGTTGACGCCATCGATGCTCACTACTACACAGGTGAATCCATACAACCTACTGTAACAGGTGTCTTGTACACTCATTACGAGTCTCCTCTTGTTCAAGAGTCTCTCACTCAATCAACAGATTATACCGTATCTTACGGCACTAATACTGCTGTTGGCACTGGTACTGTAACCCTTACAGGTATCGGCAACTACACGGGCACTAAGCAGCTAACGTTTAGTATTTTACCTGCTTCGCTCACGGTTTCGCTCGATCCGAAAACATTCCTCTACAATGGTTCGGAGCAACGTCCTGCCGTATCTGTTAAGTTCCTCGATAACGAGCTAACTTCTGGCACCGACTACGACATCAATCTTCCTACAAGTAGTATCAACGCTGGTGTCTACACTGTTACCGTTGTCGCCAAGGGTAGTTACGCTGGCACCTATACTCCCACCTACGAAATTCAGCCCGTTGAAATCGCTTCTGTCGAAATCGCCCCAACTTCAATGGTCTTCACTGGTTCGCAGCTCAAACCAAGTGTAGTCTCTGTTAAAGATACTGAAGGCAATACACTCACTGGTGGGTACACTGTTTCTTATGGTGAAAACGTCAATTGTGCCGAAGGTTCTGTAACAGTTATTGGTGATGGTGTCAATGTTACAGGCAGTAAGACCGTCTCGTTCGATATTACACCTCTCGACCTTTCTACTGCTGTTGTTGAATCCATTGCAGATAGAATCTATAATGCCGAGCAACAGACTCCCACAGGTTTCTCTGTTATTCTTGGCTCGAAGTTGCTTGTCTATGGCACAGACTATACTCTTTCTTATGAGGATAATGTAAATGCTGGTACTGCTACTGTTACCATAACAGGTATCAACAACTACACTAATACTGCAACTACCACATTTGTCATTAACCCCTACGACATTTCTGGCTCTTATGTCAGTGTTTCAGACATTGCCGATGTCGTCTACACAGGTTCTGCTGTCACGCCTGCTACCGACCCCATACTTACGTTCCGTCAAGGCTCTGCCGTAGCTTATGATATGTCCAATGTAGCCGATAAAGACTACTCAGTCGTCTACACTGACAATATTAATGTAGGCACTGCTACTGCAACATTCACCGGTCATGGCAACTTTACTGGCACTCGTACGACAACCTTCGATATTGTCAGCAAAGAAATCGAAGCTGATATTGAAGTTGACACAGTTATCTATAACCGTGTTCAGCAGAAGCCAGAGCTTCTTGTATCCTACAATGGTTCAACACTTGTAAATGGCGTAGATTACGATGCCGAATACGACTATGCCGTCAATGCTGGTACATACAATGTAGTCCTCACCTACAAAGGCAACTACGCTGGTTCTCAGACGCAGAAGTTTGTCATTGCTCCCAAGCCACTAACCGAAGATATGATCGTCTCTTACTCAGATCGTGTCTACAATGGCTCAGAGCAAGATGCTAATCTGCTTATGCGCTATGCTGGTGCTCTTGTTAACCCGACTCCCGAGCAAACCAACCTTGTACTTACAGCCGACTACACCGAAACGTATACCAATAACGTCAACGCTGGCACAGCCAATGTCGTTGTCGTTGGCCAGGGTAATTTTTCTGGCTCTATATCGCTCGACTTTAATATTGCCAAGCTGCCAATAATAGCTTCCATTAGCACGCCCGTTGCACCTTCCTACGTCTACGATGGCAACGAACATAAACCAACCACATCCGTTGCATTCGTAAAAGTATCAGACAATACGTCCGTTACGCTCGCTTCGACCGACTACGAGGTAAATTATGCCTACGACAATAATGTTAATGTTGGCACCGAGGCTGAGGTTACCACTACTGTCAGTCTGATTAGCAACAACTATGAATTGTATGATGCGACTAAGACACAAAACTTTACTATTACACCTGCAATTCTTACGGCAAGTTACTCCGACGAGACAGCTTCTGTTGTCTACGATGGCAACGACCATTTCAAACAGACGACAGTCTCCATTTCCGGAGCTCCCGAAGTCCTTGTTCCTGATGTTGACTACACTATCTCATACTCCTATTTGCGCGATGGTGCAGTTACCACAGATGGCAAGAATGTTGGCAAAGTATCTGTCGTAACTACAGTTACTCTAATCAATTCCAACTATTCATTTGCTGCCAATAGTTCTGTAGATGTCAACAATCAAGAGTTCTCTATTGTAAATCGAGGTCTCACCGCCATTCTTGCAACTGTCGACGACCAAACATTTACAGGCAACGCTATCACTCCTGAGCCAACCGTAGCGTTTACCTATGGCTCCAACCCTGTTGTTCTTGCAGCATCCGACTATACTGTTACGTACGCCTATGTAAACAACGTAAACGTAGGCACAGCAACCATTACGGCAAGCATTGTCCTTAACAACGACAACTATACCATTGAAAACACGCCTACTCGTACGTTTGAAATTGTTCGTAAGGGCATCGTTGCTCTCTTCGATGATGTAACTGCCGACGTTGTTTACGACAGCAATCTTCACAAGAAAGAATCGTTTGCAGGCTTTGATGGCGCCGTAACAACTCTTGTTGAGGGCACTGACTACAAAGTTGACTATACCTATTCTGTTGAAACTCGCAATGTTGGTACTGTTACTGTAACCGCTACGGTTACTCTGATCAACTCATGCTACGAGTTTACAGATGGTACGCAAGTAGCAACTAACGTTCAGACCTACAACATTATTCCTGCTGTTGTTACAGCACTATATTCTGACGTTATTACGCCTATTACCTACGACGGCATAGATCACGTTCAGACACCTACGGTTTCTATCGAATCCCTATCCCCCTCGACCGACTACACAGTAAGCTATAGCTATAGCCGCAGTGGTGAGTCGACGAGCGACTTCCGCAACGTAGGCACAATCAGCGTACGAACCGAGGTAACGTTGCAAAACAGCAACTACACCTTTGCTGGCGACCAGCTCACCGATGCCGATATAAAGGACTACAGCATAGTAGCTCGCACCCTCACGGCCAGCATAGCCAGCCCCGTAGAGTCCGAGTATACCTACGATGGCACATCTCACGAGCCCACCACAGCCGTGACGTTCCACGACACCGAAGACTATCTCATCGGTCTGACCCTTGGCACCGACTACAGCGTATCTTATAGCTACACCGACAACGTACATGCCGGAACAGCCACTGTAAGCACCGTCGTGACGTTGCTCAACGACAACTACACCCTCAGTGGCGCAACGTCTAAGACGCAAGACTTCACAATAAATAAGTGTGAACTTCGCGCTCAGATAGCCGACATAGCCGACCAAGAGTACACAGGCAGTGCCATAACACCAGAGCTTAGTGTAGTCTTTACCGACTGTCATGGAGCCGAGCAGAGCCTGCTCAGCCCATCGGACTACACCATCAGCTACACCTCTAACGTCGAGGTAGGCACCGCTCACGTATCGCTATCTTTAGTCTCTGGCACAGCATGGGACGCCGACTACTATTTAACTAATGGCGACGCCGACTTCAGCATCGGCATCTGCTCGCTGACGGCATCGTTTGCAGCCATTGCCGACCAATCTTATGACGGTGGCAACCCCGTAGAGCCTGCGTTCGATGTAGTCTTCACCGACTGCCATGGCGACGTCAAGAGCCTCACAATGGGCAGCGACTACACGGTAGCTTATGCCAACAACACCGAAGTAACCGAAGCCGCCACAATCACTCTGACGCTCAGCGATGAGCTCAAAGCAGGTTACACGCTCAAGAATGGTAGCACCACCTTCCGAATCGTCCGTTGTGAGCTGACAGCAGCCATCACTCCCATAGCCGACCAAGTCTACACAGGCAGTGCCATAACACCAGCCGTCAGTGTCGTCTTCACCGACTGCCATGGCAATGAGCTAAGCCTCAGCGAAGGCACCGACTACAACGTAACCTATGCCGACAATGTCCACGTGACCACCACGAGCGTAAAGGCCACAGCCACATTGAGCTTGTCCAGCGTACTCTCGAAGAGTTATACGCTCGTCGACAACGTAGCCGAGTTCAACATCTTGCCGCTGACACTCACAGCCAGCCTCGATGCCATAGCATCTCAGACCTACACAGGCACAGCCCGTGAGCCCGAGACCACAGTAACGTTTACAGATGCGTCCGACAACGTCATAAGCCTCCTCACACCGTCCGACTACACCATCAGTTCTTGGAGCTACGAGAACAACGTCGACGTAACGGACGCCGCTGTAGCCACAGCCGTCATCAACCTGACCAACAGCGACTACGCCCTTGCCAATGTCGACTCCAAAGCCACACGCACCTTCGAGATAGTGCCCACAGTCGTAGCAGCGTCCTATGGCACCGTCCTTACGCCCATTACCTATGATGGTAACGAGCATAAGCAAGAGCCAATCGTAACGATAGCAGGCCTTACCGAAGGCACTGACTATGAAGTGTCCTACACCTACGATGGCGATGTTGTCAATGTAGGCACAGTAACTGTAACAGCTCAAGTAACCATAACCAACTCGAACTATCGCTTCCGCGAAGCCGATGTTCTCAGAGCCACCGATAGCGAGACTCGCACCTATAAGATAGTACCAGCCATCGTCACGGCACAGTACAGTTCAGTAGAGACACCAATCACCTACGATGGTGTTAGCCATGCACAGCAGCCCGTCGTAACAATCGAAGGAGTCAGTGGCAACCTGACCTCATCCGATTTCACCACGACTTATAGCTATAAGCGTGGAGTCGTTCCGACTGAAGACTACGAGAGTGTCGGCACCATAGCCGTAACGACCAGTGTCGTCCTAACCAACGGCAACTATACGTTCGACGGTGGCTCACTGACCGACGAGAATACCCAGTCCTACACGATAGTAGCCCAAGGACTTGTGGCCTATCTTGATGCCATTTCTGACGAGACCTACACTGGCACAAGTGTAACACCCACAACAGGCGTAACCTTTAAGAATGGCGATGAAGAAGTAAGCCTTGTTCTCGATGTCGACTATCGCATCACAGGTTGGTCCTACACCAACAACATCAATGCAGGAGTCGAGACAGCCGAGGCCACCGCAACTATCAGCCTCCTCAACGCTGATTATAGCCTTGCCGACAACACCGCATCTCGCCACTTCACCATTTTGCCCAAGGTCATCACGATCGACTATGGCAGTGTCGAATCGCCCGTCATCTACGATGGTGCTGACCACCAGCAAGAGCCATCTGTATCAGTCGTAGGTGCCGTAACCGCCCTATCCCCCTCGACCGACTACACAGTAAGCTATAGCTATAGCCGCAGTGGTGAGTCGACGAGCGACTTCCGCAACGTAGGCACAATCAGCGTACGAACCGAGGTAACGTTGCAAAACAGCAACTACACCTTTGCTGGCGACCAGCTCACCGATGCCGATATAAAGGACTACAGCATAGTAGCTCGCACCCTCACGGCCAGCATAGCCAGCCCCGTAGAGTCCGAGTATACCTACGATGGCACATCTCACGAGCCCACCACAGCCGTGACGTTCCACGACACCGAAGACTATCTCATCGGTCTGACCCTTGGCACCGACTACAGCGTATCTTATAGCTACACCGACAACGTACATGCCGGAACAGCCACTGTAAGCACCGTCGTGACGTTGCTCAACGACAACTACACCCTCAGTGGCGCAACGTCTAAGACGCAAGACTTCACAATAAATAAGTGTGAACTTCGCGCTCAGATAGCCGACATAGCCGACCAAGAGTACACAGGCAGTGCCATAACACCAGAGCTTAGTGTAGTCTTTACCGACTGTCATGGAGCCGAGCAGAGCCTGCTCAGCCCATCGGACTACACCATCAGCTACACCTCTAACGTCGAGGTAGGCACCGCTCACGTATCGCTATCTTTAGTCTCTGGCACAGCATGGGACGCCGACTACTATTTAACTAATGGCGACGCCGACTTCAGCATCGGCATCTGCTCGCTGACGGCATCGTTTGCAGCCATTGCCGACCAATCTTATGACGGTGGCAACCCCGTAGAGCCTGCGTTCGATGTAGTCTTCACCGACTGCCATGGCGACGTCAAGAGCCTCACAATGGGCAGCGACTACACGGTAGCTTATGCCAACAACACCGAAGTAACCGAAGCCGCCACAATCACTCTGACGCTCAGCGATGAGCTCAAAGCAGGTTACACGCTCAAGAATGGTAGCACCACCTTCCGAATCGTCCGTTGTGAGCTGACAGCAGCCATCACTCCCATAGCCGACCAAGTCTACACAGGCAGTGCCATAACACCAGCCGTCAGTGTCGTCTTCACCGACTGCCATGGCAATGAGCTAAGCCTCAGCGAAGGCACCGACTACAACGTAACCTATGCCGACAATGTCCACGTGACCACCACGAGCGTAAAGGCCACAGCCACATTGAGCTTGTCCAGCGTACTCTCGAAGAGTTATACGCTCGTCGACAACGTAGCCGAGTTCAACATCTTGCCGCTGACACTCACAGCCAGCCTCGATGCCATAGCATCTCAGACCTACACAGGCACAGCCCGTGAGCCCGAGACCACAGTAACGTTTACAGATGCGTCCGACAACGTCATAAGCCTCCTCACACCGTCCGACTACACCATCAGTTCTTGGAGCTACGAGAACAACGTCGACGTAACGGACGCCGCTGTAGCCACAGCCGTCATCAACCTGACCAACAGCGACTACGCCCTTGCCAATGTCGACTCCAAAGCCACACGCACCTTCGAGATAGTGCCAGCTAATGTAACACTGATTGTTTCTGTCGATGAAACATCTACATACAATGGTCAAACTCAAACACCTGCTGTTTCTGTTGCATTTGTTGATGGTGCTAATCTCAAATCTCTTGTTGCTGGACAGGACTATGAAATTGTAGGCTACTACAACAATGTAAATGCTTCACAAAATGTCGCTTACGTTACAGTCAAGGGTATTGGCAACTATGCCGAAAGTGCTTCTGTTGATACTTATTTCGATATTTTGCCACGCGACATTAATGAGACCACAATTGTAGGTATAGAATCTAACTACGACTACTCAGGTGTGTCCATTGCTCCCGTGCCAGTCATCACATATCTTGATATGACTCTTGTTGAAGGCTCTGGCTACGACTACACCATCGACTACTCGGATAATGTCAACGTTAGTGCATCGCCAGTTCAGGTAACAATAAAGGGTTATAATAACTATACGGGTACAGCAGTTCGCACGTTCGTTGTTAATCCTCTTAGCCTCGCTGCGTCCAACGAAAATGCTAAAACTGTTGTTACAGACCGAGTCTACAACGCCACAGACATCACTCCAGAGATAGCAGTTTCATATCTTTTCGATGTCGAGACTCCGCTGACTCTCAATGTCGACTATACCTTAACTCCTGCTTCTGTTCGCAATGCCGATTCCTATGTAGTTCGCGTCGAAGGTATGGGCAATTATGTCGATTATCGTGATGTAACCTTTAACATTTTAAAGGCAGATATAGCTCTATCTACAGTTACTGGTATCAATTCATCCTATGTCTACACAGGTTCACCCATAGAACCTGCCGATGAGGTTGTCGTTACCTACCCAGGTATCGGTGAACTTACCAAAGATGTCGATTATGAAATTGAATATGGCACCAATACTTATGTAGAAGAGGGTGGTGTGGTTACCATAAAAGGTATCAATAATTTCGAAGGTTCTAAACCAATCACATTTACCATCGGAGCCGCGCAACCTGTTTTGGCTCTCGCTCCAATGACATTTGTCTACGATGGTACGCCAAAGCATCCAGTTGTATCTGTTACTTACAATGGTGTTCAGCTCGACCCTGCTGACTACACAATCACAGAACCAATCGGTACTACCGAAGTCGGTGAATACACTGTAAGCATTGAAGGCAAAAATGGATTTGTTGGCAAGACCGACAGCAAGACCTACACCATCACTATGGCAACCATTGGTTCTTTCGACATTTCCTCCGACGATCAGGTCTACGATGGTTCAGCCAAGCGTCCTGCCGTTCTCAAAGTCTATTCCGACCTCGGAGTTGAACTTGCTGGTGGATACATAGTTGAATATGACAACAATATCAACGCTGGTGTAAACACTGCCAAGATTCTTGTCAAAGGCGATGGCGTTAACTGCGATGGAGAAGTATCAGTCTACTTCACTATTAATCCTCGCGATATTGCTGAAACAACTATAACACCTCTTGCGCAACAACCATTTACTGGCAACCCACAAGAACCTGAACTGAACATCACCTACAACGATATGACTCTCGTTAAAGGTATAGACTATACCACAGTCTACTCTGACAACGTCAATGCAGGTACAGCTCACGTTCAAGTAACAGGTATCGGTAATTACACTAACGTACGTTCCGACATAACGTTCAATATAGGCAGCGTTAGCCTCTCTGCAACCACTTTCGCACCTATCGATAGCGAAGTATATGATGGCGACGAACATCAGCCCGAAGTTAGCGTATCGCTCAATGGTGTTGTTCTTTACAAGGATGTTGACTTCACTGTCGACTACGCCAACAATGTAAATGCTGGCACCGCAACTGTTACCATTACTGGTATCAATAACTACAACGGCACTGCATCTACCACGTTCAGCATTTCGCCACGTAGCATAAGCGACCTCACCGACACTTACTTCACTGTTGATGCTGTCGATGTCGAAACCTATGATGGTAATTCGCACACTCCAGCAGTCATCTTCAACTTCCGTGGCAATGCTATGGAAATAGGTGCCGACAAGGACTACACGGTCGATTACTCCAACAATGTCAATGCAGGTTCTGAAGCTGTCGCTACTCTCACAGGTTATGGCAACTTCGTTGGTACTCGTATCGTCAACTTTACCATTGCTCCGTTCACTCTCACAGCTTCCAATGTCGCAGACATCGTTGCCGAAACCTACACTAGTTTTGAGCATCGTCCAGTTCCTGTCGTTACATTCGATGGTGTCGAGTTGACTGTCGGTACAGGCTTTAATGTATCCTACTCTGGCGACATTGTCAACGCTGGTATAGCATCAGCCTTTGTTGAAGTGGTTGGTACCGGTAACTTTGATGGCGTTGTATCTGGTATATCTTTTGACATCAATAAGGCCGACATTTCGGGTTCTAACGCTGTTGTCGAAGATATTGCAGACAAATTCTTCTCTGGCAACCCAGTTACTCCCGAACCTATTGTGACCTATGTTGCCAACCCATCGCCACTGCCAAATGTTGTTCTGACCAAAGATGTCGACTTCGAGTATTCTTATGTAGACAACATCAATGTTGGCACTGCCACTCTGACCATCACTGCCAAGACTGACGGCAACTTCGTTGGCTCACAAGAGCGTACATTTGTCATTCGTCCAGTTTCTCTCTCTGCTGCAGAGTTCTCGTCCATTGCCGATCAAGTCTACACCTCCGAACTCATCGAACCCGACTTCAAAGTCTTGCTCTATGGAGTAGAACTTGTACGCGATGTCGATTACGTTGTCGAGTTCTCTAATAACATCAATGTTGGTACTGCAAACATTACTGTAACTGGCATTGGTAACTTCGCTGTTGAGGGTAGTGTAGCCTACACAACATTCAACATTTTGCCTGCTGACATTGCAAGTGCTCTCGTTGCCTACGACGACAATAGTGTTATCTACGATGGCACGCAACATACTCCATCTGTAACTTCTGTAGAATATCCGCATGCTTCTAACGTATCGCTTGCGCTCTATGATGAGTTTGCTAATGTGGGCGACTACACCATCACTTATGGAGAAAACGTCAATGTTGTCAACGGTAGCTACGAAGAAGGAACTATAACCCTTACAGGTCGTGGTAATTATACGGGCTCTAAGGTGCTGACTTTCGACATCGCTCCGCGCGACATCAACGATCCCGACGTTACTGTCGAAACGCTCGAAGCTAAGACCTACACTGGCACGCAGTTCTGCCCATCTATGACAGGTCTCGTCAAATATCTCGACACCGTCCTTGCTGAAGGCGAATCTGCCGATTATATAACAGCTTGTGGCACAAACGTCGATGCGGCTCTCAATGGTGGTGTTGTAACACTCAACGGACGAGGCAACTTTACGGGCACTCGTGATGTCTACTTCGACATCAATCCTCGTCAGCTCATCGAAACATGGATTAGTCCAATCGCTTCCGAAGTATACAACAATAATGCTCATACTCCAGCAGTTGAACTTATCCACGACGATGTAACTCTCGTTGCCAACGTAGACTATACAGTCAACTATGAAAATAACGTCAATGCTTTCGATGAACCTATCGTTACCATTGTCGGTATCAATAATTACACTGGCACAGTCTACACAACATTCGACATCACACCTGCCAATCTTGCAGAGACTGTTATCGCTGACATCCCCGACCAATATTATCGTGGCTCTGTTGGGGTAACGCCCACACCGGTTGTTACATATCTCGGTGTAGAAGTTGATTCTGTCGTCAACTACACATATAGCTACACCGACAATATCAACATCGGTCATGCTCATGTCCTTATCTCTGCTAAGCCCAATAGTAACTTCTTCGGTCAGAACGACAAGCAATTTGAGATCATACCAGCTATCCCCGAATTGATTATTGCTTCCATTGCCGACACAACCTATATGGGTAAGGCTATCGAACCAACGCTCGCAGTAAGTGCTGTTGTCGAAGGCGACACCATTAGCCTACAAAAAGATGTAGACTACACAATCGTTGGCTGGACAGACAATACCAACGCTGGTGAACATGCCAAGGTAACGATTTCTGGCTTCGGCAACTACTCAGTCGATGCTAAGGCTTCTGCCGAGTTTGTCATCATGCCTCGTTCACTTACCGATAGTGATGTTCTTCTCGATGACATCCTTCCTGTCGACTACACAGGTTCAGGTCTTACACCTATGCCAACAATCAAGTACAATGGGAATAGCCTTGTCAATGTAACCGACTTCTCTGTCGCTTACGAAAGCAATGTCAACGTCTTCGACGAACCCATTGTTACCATCGTTGGTCGAGGCAACTATACCGATACACTTGTTACCACCTTTGACATTAATAAGGCAGACCTTGCTAAGTCTCATTTTGACCCTGTAGGTGCACAAGCTTACACTGGCGAGGAAATCACACCCGATGTCATAGTAACATATCTCGGTCTGACTGTTGATGAAGCTGTTAACTACACTGTTGAATATGAAGATAATGTCAATGTAGGTCAAGCCTCCATCGTCATCACTGCTCGTGAAGAAGGTAACTTCTTCGGTTCTAATAGAGCTTACTTCGATATCAAGCCTGCCTCGCTTTCTGCTGCCATCTTCACCGACATCGACCGTCAGATTTACATAGCTGACAGCATTAAGCCCGACTTTGACGTCCTCCTCAACGACCTCATCCTCATCAAAGATGTTGACTACACCGTAGAATACATTAATAACCGCAATGTTGGCACGGCTACAATCAAAGTAACTGGTATTGGTAACTATGGTGCCGATGGCAGTATCGCTCAAACATCTTTCGTCATCGACCCACACAACATTGCAGATGGCCTTATCGTATTCCAAGCACTCGATACCCTTGTCTACAATGGTCTTGCTCAGTGCCCATCAATAGAAGGTCGTCTCATCTACAACGAGGAGACTCTTGAGGCGTCTAAAGATTATACCTACGTCTGCGAGAATAACACCAACGCAGGAGAGGGTAGGGTTGTCATAACTGGCACAGGCAACTACACTGGCACACGTGTTGAGACATTCCGTATCGAGCCTCTCGCCCTCACTGCCGATATGCTCGTGTCTGTCGACGACCAGACTTTCTCTGGTCAGCCCGTAACAACCGACATTCACCTTGCCTTCAACGGAGTCGACCTTGTCGTTGCCTATGGCGATTTGCTCAACGACTACTCGGTTGAGTATGCCGATAACTTCAATGCATTCGACACGCCAGTTGTTACCATTACTGGTAACGGCAACTTTACCGACACCATTCGTACGACTTTCGACATCCGTAAGGCTAATCTTGCCGACGCTGTCGTATCGCCTATCGATGATGTTCAGTTTACTGGTAGTAGCATCGAACCCGACATAACCATAACATACAATGGAGGTGTATATACCCTTGTCGATGGTCTCGACTATGTTGTGACTGGCTACGAAGATAACGTTAGCGTTGGTGTCGGAAAAGTCAAATACGTAGGTCTCGAAGGTGGTAACTTTACCTATCTCGACACTCTCGTAGCTACATTCAATATTACGCCAGTCAACCTCGAAGTTGCTGTCTTCGACACCATTGCCGACGAGACCTACAACCTCCAAGCACATCGTCCTGATTTTGTCGTACGTGTTGGTGATGTCGTACTCGTCAGGGGTGTCGACTACGATGAGAACGTCATTTACGAGAATAATGTTAATGCAGGCACAGCCTCTCTCACCATAACTGGTAAGGGTGACTATACCGGTACGGCAACAACCACGTTCGTAATCAATCCAGCTCTCCTCTCCGAGGCTAAGCTCAACCTCGACTACGACAACGACACCGAGGTGTACTACACAAGCTTCAACTTCACTCGTCAGGAACCAGAAGTCGTCTACGTCCGTGCACAAGACATAGCCACAGATCTTGTCGACAATGTCGACTATACCTACACCTATGGTGAGAACATCAATGCAGGCACAGGTAGTGTTACGTTCACGGGCATTGGTAATTATGCTGGCAACGTTGTCGCTGAGTTTGAAATCCGTTGCATCAAGCTCAATCCAGATGTCTTCGAATACGCCTACAAGTCTGTCATTTACGATGGCACAGCCAAAGAACCCGGTGTCTCCAAGGTCGAACAAGAAGGTCATACTCTTGTCGAAGGTGTCGACTTCTTAGTTTCTTACAAAGACAATGTAGACGCTAAGTCAATGGCAAGCATTATCCTTACTGGCATTGGCAACTTCTGCGACACTGTCGTCGGCTCATTCTACATCGCGCCAATATCTCTCGACATCGTTGCAACGCTCGACCAGTCGAAGTTTGAGTTCGATGGCACACCCAAAGAACCAAATGTAACAGTCAAGGTGCGTGGTACCGATAAAGTCCTCACCGAAGGCGTAGAATATGAAATATCCTACAACGATGAACACACCGCTGTCGGTATGCACACCATCATCATCTCTGGTATCGGTGTCTACTCTGCAAGCGAATACTTAGAGTTCGAAATTGAGAAGTCTGAGTTCAACGTCGATGTTGAACTTGAATACGACTCTATCGAATACAACTATGGCGAAGAACGCAGACCTTCATTCATAGTAACTAAAGCAGGTCGCACGCTCATCGAGGGAGAAGACTACACCTATTTCTACTCCAACAACACAGAAATAGGCACGGCTGAACTGCACATCGTCTCCACCAATGGCAATTATAAGGCTGGCACTGTCATCGAAGAGTATCAAATTACTCCTATCCACATTCTCGACGAACATGTTGCTCTCGAATATGAAGAAGTCGACTATGATGGCACTGCTAAGCACCCCGAAGTTTCTGTAGTTGTCAGCGGACGCACACTTGTAGAAGGTGTTGATTACACTCTCGAATATCAGGATGACACCTATGTCGGCACAGCCACAGCGGTAGTCAAGGGTATGGGTATCTACGACAATACAGTCTTCAAGACCTACGTCATACTCCCTGTCGACTTCAACGCTCACGTCGAACTCGAATACTACGAGAAGACCTACGAAGGTCGTCCGCTCATGCCTTCAGTAACCGTAACTCGTGAAGGTGTTCTTCTAACCGAGGGTCAAGATTACAACGTAGAGTATATCGACAATATCAATGCTGGTCAAGCCACTGTCATTGTTACTGCTGCAGGCATATACACAGGTGCCGAGCAAGAAAACTTCACCATCAAGAAGGCTGAACTCGAAATTGTAGTCAACGATGCCACACTCGTCGTCGGTTACGTCCGAGCCACCGACAGACTCGACAACTTCACTTACTCAGGATTTGTTGAAGGCGAAGACGAAGATGTCCTCACTCAGAAACCACACGCAGAAGTCGTTGACGACAACAATGCCATTGTCAACAACTACTACGACAATATCGGAACCTATGGTCTCAATGCTGTTGATTGCGTTGCCGAAAACTACAACGTAACAGTCGTTAGTGGCAAACTCGAAGTCAAACCTCTTGGTGACTTCGTCATCTGGCCAAATCCATGTCGTGTCTACCTCCGCGTCAGTGGTATACCTCAGAACTCTAAGTACAACATCGTAGGTATGAATAGTGCTGACCTCATGTCGGGCACCATATCCGACTACAACATGACTGGTGAGTTCATAGACGTTACACGTCTCCCAGCAGGCATGTACTACCTCCGCATTGGCGACAACGAAAAGATGTTCGTAAAGCGTAAGTAAAACATTTGTTCATCGCAAACGGTGAAAAGAGATTGGAGAAGCAAAACAACTCTCCAATCTCTTTTTGTTCTACATATCAATAGTTTTTATGTATTTTTGTATAAATATATTCGTAGAAAATTAATTAGTAGTAATGTATAGAACACACACGTGCGGTCACCTCCGCCTCA
>CALAVC010000158.1 GCA_937892095.1 uncultured Bacteroidales bacterium
TTTAACCACCCCCTCTGAAGATTGCCTACTGTTGCATTATCAACTTGAACTTAGGTCACAAGTTTCTAACCTAATGAAAGACTCCGACGTTCAGAAAAAATCGGGCATTTATTCATACGTTCTCGACGGCGACGAGAGGCATTTGAACATCCGCACCTTCGACGACAACACCAAGCGCGAAGAGTATGAAATTCAAAAAGGTATTTGCAAAAATTGCGGCAAACATTTTGAAATCGAACAAATGGAAGCCGACCACATAACGCCATGGCATCTTGGCGGACACACCGTCAAGGAAAACTGCCAAATGCTCTGCAAAGAATGTAACCGTCGAAAAGGCGGCAAATAATCTATTTCCACTCATATCTACAACCAACATCATGCTCAAAAAAGAGAACGTTCTGCGAAATTTTGTTTCGCAGAACGTTTTTGGGGAAAGTCTGTCGTAGAGTGTCTTCTACTTGTTTACTCTGAATTTCTCTACGCCGTTCTTTATGTAGTCTACAATCTGACGTGCTGCTGCTATGCCTGCGTTGATGTTCGCTTCTGCTGTTTGTGCACCCATTTTCTTAGGTGTAGCAAAGTAGCGACCTGCAAACTTAGCTGCAAAGTCAGCGTCAGCATCTGGCTTGATGTCTGTCATATACTTCAAGTCTTCGCGCTCCGAAAGAATCTTTATCAGGCCAGCCTCGTCAATTACTTCTTTGCGTGCCGTGTTTAGCAATACGCCACCCTTAGGCATTCTCTTTACAATGTCGTAGCCAATCGAGCCCTTCGTCTCTGCTGTTGCAGGAATGTGTAGCGACACAAATTGGCACTTTTCATACAGCTCTTCTGCCGACTTTACTGGTGTTACGCCAGCTACCGTCATAGCTTCTGCTGGGCAGTATGCATCGTATGCATACACGTCCATGCCAAAGCCCTTTGCAATGCGTGCCACGTTTCTGCCCACATTGCCAAATGCATGTATACCAAGCTTTTTGCCCATAAGTTCGCTACCACTTGTGCCGTTGTATAGGTTGCGCACAGCGTACACCATCAGTCCAAGTGCCAACTCTGCCACAGCATTTGCATTCTGCCCCGGAGTGTTCATCGCCACCCCGTTGTGTGCTGTCGCTGCTGCCAAGTCTATGTTGTCGTATCCTGCGCCTGCACGCACCACGATACGCAACTTCTTAGCTGCGTCAAGGACTTCCGCATCTACTTTGTCCGAGCGGATTATCAAGGCTTCTGCGTCAGCCACTGCTGCCAAAAGTTGGCTCTTCTCTGTGTACTTCTCAAGCAGTGCAAGCTCAAATCCTGCTGCCTCTACTTCTTTGCGAATGCCGTCTATTGCCACCTTTGCAAATGGCTTTTCTGTGGCTACAAGTACTTTTGTCATTTCTTTGTATATGTTTTTTTATAACACAAAGACCCCACGGCTCTCATCGCCCATGGGGTCTTTGCTGTTCTATCATTTTACTTTTATTGCCTTTTAGTGCTTCTTCTCGAATTCCTTCATCACTGCAATCAGGGCATCTACGCTCTCTTCGGGCAGTGCATTGTATGTCGAAGCACGGAAACCACCAACCGAACGGTGACCCTTCAAGCCAACCATACCATTGTCGCTCGCCATCTTCAAGAAGTCGGCTTCAAGTTCTGTATAGTTGTCGTTCATCACGAAGCAGATATTCATATACGAACGGTCGTTGGTGTCGGTTACTGTACCCTTGAAGAATGGGTTGCGGTCAATTTCCTCGTAGAGCTTGGCAGCCTTGCGCTCGTTGATTTTCTGCATTGCAGGCACGCCACCTTGCTCTTTAAGCCAGCGGAGCGTTTCGAGTGCACCATACACTGCCACGCAAGGAGGTGTGTTAAACATCGAGCCAGCCTTAATGTGAGTGCGATAGTCGAGCATTGTCGGGATATGACGTTCAACCTTGCCAAGTGCCTCCGTCTTCACAATAGCGAAAGTCAGACCTGCAGGAGCCAAGTTCTTCTGCGCACCACCATATATTATGTTATATTTCGATACGTCAACAGGACGGCTGAATATGTCCGACGACATGTCAGCAACCAAAGGAACCTTTACGTCTGGGTCCTTATGAAGCTCTGTGCCGTATATTGTGTTGTTCGTCGTTATGTGCAGGTATTCTGCGTCTGCAGGCACATTGGCTTCAAATCCCTTCGGAATGTAGGTGTAGTTGTCTGCTTTCGACGATGCTACGCACACCACTTCGCCAAAGGCTTTGGCTTCAACCTCTGCCTTGTTTGCCCACGTACCCGTGTTCAAATATGCGGCTTTCTTATTCAACAAGTTGAATGGCACCATGCAGAATTGCAAACTTGCGCCACCACCCAAAAATACAACTTCATAGCCAGCAGGTATTTCCAGCAACTCCTTAAACAAGGCTTGCGCTTCGTCCATTACCGCCTGGAACTCCTTGCTACGGTGAGAAATCTCAAGCAGTGAGAGACCCGTGCCGGCAAAGTCCAAAACGGCCTCAGCTGTCTTCTTTATTGTGTACTGAGGCAAAATTGAAGGACCGGCATAGAAATTGTGCTTTTTCATCTTTGTCCTGATTATCTTTTTTAGATTTTTGTTATAAGTGCAAAAATATAATATTCTGTTCAATTTTCAACTCTCTGTGAAATTTTAATTTTACCTATTTTCGCATTTGTATACCCTATAAATATGGACTCTCTCAATATCGATAGTAAGCGTTGGCAAATACTCTCATCACAATACATTCTGCAAAATCCTTGGCTTACCGTGCGTCGCGACCATGTTCGTCAGCCCTCTGGGGTCGAAATCCCAGACTATTGGGTCCTCGAATATCCCGAATGGATTAACGTTATTGCAATAACCACCTCTGGCCTATTCGTCATCGAACGTCAGTATCGACACGCCATCGCTCGCACCGACTACGAAATTCCTGCTGGCTGTGTTGAGCCTTCCGAGTCTCCGCTCGAAGCTGCCAAACGCGAACTGCTCGAAGAGACTGGCTATGCTGGTGGTGAGTGGACGTCGCTAATGTGTGTGTCTCCCAATGGAACCTCAATGACCAATTTTACGCATTGTTTTCTTGCCAATGGCGTTAGTCTCGTCGATCGTCCTCACCCCGAGTCTACCGAAGATATTGATGTGCTACTTTTTTCCGACGTCGAAGTTCGCCATCTTCTTGTAGAAGGAAAATTTGTTCAAGCCACAATGGTCGCACCTCTCTATAAGTATTTTTCAACCCTATAATCCGTTTCGTTTTTCGCTTTTCCACTACGTTAAAATACGTATTTTGAGCCAAGGCAAATTCTTCTATTGTTGTTTGACTTAGTTTGCTTATAAGTGTTGGTTTGTACTTTATAACGTATTGAAATATAGAGCCTTGTGTCTGTTTGTATGCGCAAGGATGTCGCCACAAAAACACATTTCTTATCTTTTAACAACCTTTGTGTCGCAAAAAATGCGAACTTGCAACCCAAAGCGTTATTTCATTTCTGAAAAATCTAAGATTAATAGTCAATAATATTATATGAAAAGAAGAGTCGTAATCACCGGATTGGGTATCTACTCTTGCTTAGGCAAGACCCTCGAAGAAGTACGTCAATCCCTCTACGATGGAAAATCGGGCATCGTCTTCGACCCTGTTCGCAAAGAAATGGGTTTCCGTTCTGCCCTTACCGCTAAAGTCGATGTCCCCGACCTTAAAGGCGTTCTCTCGCGTAGCCAGCGAGTATATATGGCCGATGAGGTAAAATATGCCTATCTCGCCACACGCGATGCTCTCGCAAACGCTCGTCTTACACCCGACTACATCGAGGCAAACAATGTCGGTATCCTCTATGGCAACGATAGCAGCGCCGATGCTGTCGTCAAGAGTGTCGACATCATGCGTCAAAAGAAAGACACCACACTCGTTGGCTCAGGTGCCATTTTTCAGAGCATGAACTCCACCATTACCATGAACCTTTCTTGTCTTTTCAAACTTAAAGGCATGAATCTGACCGTTTCGGGCGCTTGTGCCAGTGGTTCGCACGCCATCGGTCTCGGAACGCTCCTAATCCGCGAAGGTCTTCAAGAGTGCATAGTCTGTGGTGGTGCGCAAGAAGTCAACCCATTCTCAATCGGTAGTTTCGATGGCATTTCTGCTTTCTCCGCTCGAGAGTCTGAACCAGAAAAAGCTTCTCGTCCTTTCGACCGCGATCGCGATGGCCTTGTGCCCGGTGGTGGTGCAGCTACCGTCATCATAGAGAGCTACGAAAGCGCAGTAAAGCGTGGAGCACCAATCCTTGCCGAAGTCCTTAGCTATGGCTTCTCTTCCAATGGCGACCACATATCTACACCCAATGTTGACGGACCAGCACGCTCTCTCCGCATGGCCATTGAGCAAGCAGGTCTCGACCTCCGACAGATTGGTTATATCAATGCTCATGCAACATCGACTCATGTCGGCGACCAAAACGAAGCCAAAGCCATTCATGCAGTCTTCGGCGACTATCGCCCGTATATAACCTCCACCAAAGGTCAGACAGGACACGAGATGTGGATGGCTGGTGCAAGCGAAATTGTCTACACCATTCTAATGATGAAAAACAACTTTATCGCGCCTAACCTCAACTTTGAGAATCCCGACGAAGATTCTGCCAAACTCAACATCCCTGGCGCACGAGTTGATAATGTTCATTTCGACACGTTCCTCTCCAACTCATTCGGCTTCGGTGGCACCAATTCCACTCTTATAGTTCGTAATTTGTAGCTCTATATCAAAGTTTTTTATTCAACTTTTCGGGGCTAAATGATTTATTTGGATTATTTTTGCAACCGCAATAAGTGTTAGCACATTTGTTGTTCGCAAAATAATAAAACAAGTCATCAATATCATACAATGGAAAAACAAGAACTGATTTCGCAGGTGAACCAAGTGTTGGCAGACGAATTCGAAGCTGAACTCGATGCTCTAACCCCCGATGCCAACATAAAAGATGCTCTCCAACTCGACAGCCTCAGTCTCGTCGATATGGTAGCTCTCATCGAAGAACACTTCAGCGTAAAAATTCAAGGCAACGAGGTCGGCTCTATCAAGACTTTTGCCAATCTCTACGACTACATCTACGACCGCATTGCAAAGTAAAGCCCTCAGGCATTATCGCACATGCCGTTTGTTGGGCTAACCCAAGTTTCCTATCTCTGCGGTCTTACTAAGTCAAGACTAATAAGAAAAATCGCGAGACAAGATACCTAATTTATTAGGTGTCTGTCTCTTTTTGGTTTTATTCCTCGCCTCGCTCTCCATTCCTCACTCTAAATTTCCTCCGATGACTAAGATAGCTCTCGCTGCATACCACTTCCTTTCCCGACATCGCCTCCTACGCAATGCCTTGCTCGTTGTCTCTACCATTATCTTTATTCTGTTAGGCGTTCGTGTGCAATTTGAAGAAGATATTACCAAGTTGCTCCCTTCAACAGGCGATAACTCCGAAAAATTAGCTTTCTCGCAGCTCCGCGTCAAAGACAAAATATTCCTCCTCATAACATCTACCGACCCTTCTGCACCTCTATCCCCAGATGACCTCGTCGAGGCTACTGACGATCTTGTCGACGCACTCTACCAAGCCGACACAACAGGCACTGTCATTGCCGACATCCTCTCACAAGTCGATGAGGAAACAATGCTCGATCTCGTATCCTATCTTGCCGACAACTTCCCAGTTTTCGTCGATACAGCCGACTACGCACAAATAGACTCTCTTACAACCCCATCATGCATATCACGTAGTGTTGCCGACACTCGCCGACTACTCACTACCCAAAGCGGTGCAGCCCTCAAAAATATGCTATCTTCCGACCCTATAGGGATTCGTAACATAGCTCTTAATACGGTTAAAGAAATTCGCAATAGTCTCGGTAGCAATCAAATCCTCTACGACAACCATCTTTTCAGTCGCGATACAACAGTTGCTCTATGCTATGTCTCGCCAGCCTTTCAGTCCTACGACTCCCAAAGCGGTATCAATCTCGTCGAGCTAATCGAACGTGAAGTGTCTTCTGTCGAGTCCCTCCACGATGGCGTAAAAATTTACTTCCATGGTGCTCCCATACAAAGCGTCAACAATAGTCGACGCATAAAAAAAGACCTTAGTCTTACTCTCGCCATATCGCTTGTGCTCGTTTGCATAGGCATTGGCATCTGTTTTAAAAACAAGAGCACAATACCCATGCTCATCCTTCCCGTCGTCTATGGTGCCTTCTTTGCTCTTGCCATGATGTACCTCGTCAAAGGATCCATGTCCTTAATGGCCCTTGGCATAGGTGCCATAGTGCTTGGCGTCGCTCTCAGCTATTGTCTCCACGTCATTACCCACTACAAGTATGTCAGCTCTCCCGAACAAGTCCTACGCGACCAAGCCACACCAGTTTTCCTCGGTTCGTTAACCACCATCGGCTCTTTCCTCGGACTTCTATTTACCGGTTCCGAACTTCTTAAAGATTTTGGACTGTTTTCTTCTTTTGCACTCGTTGGCACCACCATATTCTGCCTATTCTTCTTGCCTCATTTTTTCAACGAACAACGCAACCGTAAGTCAAAAAAAGCCTTCAAAGTCCTCGAACGCTTCAACTCTCATCAGTTCGACAAACACACTTGGCTCATTGTGCTAATTCTCATCATCTCTGCCGTATGTCTCTATACACAGCGATGGGTGAAGTTCGATTCCGACCTTACACATATTAGTTTTGTAGCACCGCAGGTTCGCGAGTCAACAAACCTACTTGCTGCCAAGACCCAACCCGGAACCGTAACCACCTACTATGCCACTGCCGACTCCTCGCTCGATGTCGCACTCCAAAAGAGTCGCAACGTCATCTCCATACTCGATAGCCTCAAGTCGCAAGGCAAAGTGAAAGGCTTCTCTAAAGCTCCGCTCCTTTTTGCCACCCAAAGTGAACAAGAAGACCGACTCAATGCTTGGCAAAACTTTTGGTCGACAGAAAAAATCGACGCCACTACAGCTCTTGTGCGTTCCGAGTGTATCCGTCAAGACATTAATCCCAACTTCTTCAATCCTTTCAAAGACTTCGTCTCTGCCGACTATCAGCCCATTTCGCTCTACGAAGACAATATTCTTCCCGAAGGTCTTGTCGCCAATATGATAGAGTATACCGACGGACAATACCTCGTCTACACACAAGTCCAACTGCGCGATGAAGACAAGAAACTCGTAGGCAGAGAACTCGTCAGCAAGACATCTTGCTTAGTTGTCGACCCTATGTTCTATGCCGAAGAAATGGTTAAGGCTGTCGAAAAAGACTTTAATACGGCCCTTAATATTTCCATGGCTTTCGTCTTCATAATTCTCCTTCTTTCTTTCAAAGACCTTATTCTTGCCGTTGTCGCCTTCATCCCCATGTCTCTCAGCTGGTTTATTGTGCTTGGTGTCATGGGAATTCTCGGCCTGCAATTCAACCTTATAAATATTGTCATTTCAACCTTTGTCTTCGGCATCGGTGTCGACTATAGCATATTCGTCATGGACGGCTTGCTCTCGCGTGCCAAGTCGCAGTCCGAACCGCAACTCCTCATCTACCATAAGACCGCCATATTCTTCTCTGCCGTAGTACTCATTGTAAGCACTGGCTCACTCCTCCTTGCCTCACACCCAGCCCTCAACTCCATTGGCATAGCCACAATTATCGGCATGTCTTCAGCTGTCATCCTCGCCTACACACTCCAGCCTTTCCTCTATCACGCTCTTGTCAAGTTAATGCTCCGTTTCGGCTACAAAGCCAAATGGCTCAATAGCAAAAAATAATTCCTCGCTATGTCTGCCAACGAATACGATGTAATCATTATAGGAGCCGGGCTCGGTGGTCTGCAATGTGCCTACATTCTTGCCAAGCATGGGCAAAAAGTTCTCGTGCTCGAACAAGATGCTCTCCTCGGTGGATGCCTACAAACATTCCGACGCGATGGACACCTCTTCGACACCGGTTTTCACTATGTCGGTGGTCTCGACAATGGGCAAATGCTCCATCGTCTCTTCGACTATTTCAACCTACTCGACCTCCCTTGGCATAAACTCGACCCCAACTTCTTCGACGAGGTCGTCATAAGCGGACAGTCCTATCGTTTCGTCAATGGCTTCGACAATTTTCAAGACGAGATGTCGCGTGCTTTCCCAGCTTGCAAAGATGGCATCGCCACCTATGTCGACCTACTCCGACAAGTCGGTAAAAATATCGAACATAGTTTCGACCCTCGCTCTGCCGATGATGTCTATCAGGCTTCCCTTTTTGCTCGTTCTGCCTACGACTTCCTCACGCAGTGCGCACCCGACCCACGTCTCCATGCCGTACTTTCTGGCACATCGCTCAAACTCGAACTCCAGCCCGCAACCCTCCCACTCTACATTTTCGGACAAATAAATAGTTCCTTCATTCAAAGTGCCTATCGCATCCATGGTGGTGGAATGCAAATAGCCGACACTCTCGCCTCGCATATCGAGAGCATGGGAGGGCGTGTCATCCGACGTTCTCGCGTAACAGCTTTCGAAAACACCGATGGGCTCGCCTCTGCTGTCTTTGTAAACAACGGTCAGCAACGTTTCTCGGCACGCTATTTCATAGCCGACACGCACCCAGCTGTTGCCGTTAACCTCCTCCACGAAGCAGGGCTCGTTCGCAAAATATACAACAAACGCATATCGAATCTGCAAAACACATTCGGTATGCTTACCGTCAATATAGTCCTACGTCCCAATTCTTTGTCCTACCTCAATCGCAACGTATACATATATCCCGACAACAACGTCTGGAACATCGCTAGCAATCTATCCGCTACATCTGTCCCTGCTGCGCTCGTTTCTTTTGCCCCACCTCCTGCTGGTCAGACCTATGCATCTGTCGTCGACGTACTCGTTCCTATGGATTGGACAAGCGTCAGTCAATGGTTTGGCACGAAAATTGGTGACAGAGGGAATGACTATGTCGAGTTCAAAGACTCCTTTGCTCATAAGGCCATCGACTTTGTCTCACAACACATTGCTGGTTTTGCCTCTGCCGTCGATAAGTACTATGTCAGCACACCCCTTACCTATGCCGACTATACCTCCACAGCCTCTGGCTCAGCCTATGGCATTCGCAAAGACTATAATCAAACCATGTATACCATTCTCACGCCAAAAACGCCCGTACCAAACGTCTTCCTTACAGGTCAAAACCTCAATCTCCACGGTGTTCTCGGCACGTCAATGACATCATTCTTCTCAGCCGCCGAAATACTTGGCATGGACACTGTCCGTGCCGACCTAAATAGATAAAATATAATCCTCATGAAAAAAATATTTCTCGCCTCTCTCTGCTTGCTCGCAACGCCATTCTTCGTCTCCGCACAACTAAAAAAAGCCGATGGCAATAGCGAGATAAAAAAAGTTCAGGAAGCCAACAAAAACACTTCTTCCATACAGTGCCCATTCGTTCGCACAACCAAAGTGGCTGCAATCAACTCCACCACAACATCCGACGGCACATTCTATTTCTCGGCTCCCGATAACCTCAGCATGAAATATTCCGATGGCGAAAATCTTATCGTCACTGCCGACAATGTCTCTCTCTCTGTCGGTGGCAAGGTTCGTACCCTTCGTGCTGGCAATCGCCACGTCGAAGACCTTAGCGCCACGCTCCTCGCATGTGTCAAAGGTCAAATCTCCAACATCGAAGGTACTCTCCTCTCTGCCAAGACCTCTGGCAAAAACATAGTCTTTAAAATCAAGACCGACCTCACTGTCGGACGCAACAAAGTCTCTACACTCGAGCTCGCCTACGACAAGACCGACCTCACGCTCGTTAGCCTCAATATGCTCGAAGCCGATGGTAGCAACACACTCTACGAACTCAAATCTAAGACGCTCAACAAGTCTATCGACTCTTCAGTCTTCGAACATCCTAAGCAACAGCGTAAGCGAGCCACTAAGTAAGAAGAAGTTCTTCCATACACAAACTAAGAGCGACACCCACTTTGGTGTCGCTCTTAGTTTGTGTATATCAAATGTCTTTTGTTTATTTCACGCGTACCCTTATCCCCTTACCGCTTTCAGTAACCAAAATATACATCCCAGAATGTGGTAATATAATCACGTCCGTCCGACCCTCATAAACCTTCATCCCCATCAAGTCATACACCGTCACCTTCTGCAGCTCTCCCAACTTCACTTGTCGTCCGCTTATCTCATATTGCACGCTCTTCTCCTCCGCCAGTTTCGTCGGGTTCGTGTCAGGGTCCGTTCCTGCGCTCGCTTTCTCTCCGTTCACATCCACTATTATCTCTGCCCATTCCTTCCAACCTTCAGCCTCTGCATATTCATTCGCTTTTTCTTCGGGGACGATAATCTTCTGTAAGCTCGCTGGCAATGCGTCTTTCCCCAGCGTTGGCGCTGTTTCTGCGTTTACCGCTATCTCTTCCAATGCCGTCCACTTCCACAGTGCGCTATCTTCAATAGTCGTCAGCGTCTTCGGCAGTGTAAGTTTTACTGCTTTCGAGTATGCGCTTTCTTTATCGTTCGATATTGTCAGTTTTTTTGCAATAGCATTCGTTATGCAACCATAGTTCATACTGTATGTATACGTTTCTTCAATAACATACTCTCCCGTCGACTCTGCATTTAACGCTGCAACCTTTATGTAAGTATTGTCCCCCTCGGTGGTCAATACGTGCTTTGTGCCGAAAATATCTGTTGCTTTTGCCATCGCACCATTCGTCATCAGACCAAGTAGCAATACCATGTATTTGATCTTCATATCAATTTTTTTTTTTTATGTTGTCCTATCTCTTGCGAATATACTTTTTTTTCGCCTCTCTACCAATTTTTAGCTCTTTATGGCACTTGTTTTGCCACTCTTTTTCGTCATTCCACCTTTTTGTGGCAGTAAATAAATATCAACAAATATTCATTTTTCCTACAAAAAATGTTAACTTTGTTTTCCAATATGGACTTTTATGTCGTCCCCACAAACTATCACAAGATTATGAAATCTACAATCAAAAATATAAAGCCATCTCTGTTCATCGGGTTGCTGCTTTCTTGCTTATGCGTAATTAGTTCGAGCGCTCAGACCGTATATAATATGAGGTCTTCGCAGGTCGCCTTATGTGGTAAAGACGAAGCTGTCGTTGACGGATATTATATGGCCAATTATACGCAGATTTCAGGTGGAACGCCAGCAGTGTTCTCTAATGGTATGACGCGTCGTATAGCTCTTTACGAAGTCGATACTGATGGTACCGAAACGCTTATCGATGAAATTTATCATTATGCAGCTTCTGGCACTCCCAATTTTACGAGTAATGCTAATGATGATGGTGTTTCGCCGGGCGGCTTCTTTGGCCCGTCAGAATCCTATCCTGTCAGTTATACTTTCAATGCTACTGCTGCACGTTATGGTAAGTCCAATTTTACCACCACTGTCGTTCTTCGCTACCTTACTGTGCACTCCACAGTTGAGCTTATGGAAGCCTACTATGGCAAGACTCTTAAACTTCAGATCGATAAATACCCTCGTAATAATTCTGTAACCGCAACTGTTACTGCTCAGTACAACTACTACTTCGATGTTGTCGGTGTTGAGGGTGGTCTACTCTTCTCTGCCGACAACTCTGTCGGTGCTCACTACGACTTAGAAAGCAACATCTACTTTGCTCCTTGCATCGGCGATGGTCCCATAACAATGGAGATTCTTAACGACTCCAATCCTTTCATCGACGATAATGGCGATCCTCGTGTCTCCTATCTTGGCAACTCCTACACAGCTCGCTACGAGTGGACTCGTGCTGCCGATAGCTGGGGACGTCCCACGTCTACCATCGTTGCCTCCGACACAAGGTCCTACACCGACGACCTCTCCAGTTTCACCACTTCGGGCTATGTTACCTACAACATCGCAATGCACCTCTACTCCGGTACCGAAGAAGTCAGCTGTCCTTTCCCAGTCGTTGAAAGCTACTCAATCTATCTCTTCGAACCTCTCGTTGCCAACAACACCTTCCTCAATGCCACCTCTGGTGCCACTCAGTCAGGCTCCGATAAGTTTGTTGTCTGCTATGGCGACGATGTATCCTACACTCCATCTTTCGTCCAAAGTTTCTACAACACTTCCACCAAAGCCGTCGAAGATGTCGACCTCTCTTCCGATGTCTATTGGTCTCTCTACGAAGTCGACCCCATAACGGGTGATGTCATTGGCTCACCACTCCTCGAAGATGAAGACATCGTAGTTGTTAGCGATTATACATTCACCAACATGACCGCCACGACCACCTACAAAATGGTCGCCGAATATGTCGACTACGATCCCAACTCTGGCGGTCACAACCAAGGTTATCTCCATATCTATGAAGGCGAAGAAAATAAGTGTCCAACCGAAGTAACTTTCACCATCGAAGTTCGTGAGGTTACTGCGTCTGCCTCCATTACCACACCTTCTACTCCAGTCTGCGAAGAGTCAAGCCCTGAAATATCTGCCTCCATCACGTCCATCCCAGCCACATCCGTTGCTGCCGATTATGCCTACAAGTGGGACGTCTCTACCGATGGCGGCTCAACCTATGTGCCATATTCAGCCGATGTCTGGCTCTCTTCCGATGATGCCACTTGGGTCGATCCGACAACTTCCGTCTCTATTGTCGACACCAATATAGTCTATCCGTCTGCAGCTGCTGGCTACAAATACTATCGCTTCAACTATGCCAACTCCTATGTCATAGACGACACTCGCTATTATTGCCCCATGCAGGAGACCTCTTCTCTCCTCGTTCATCAGCTACCCATTCTTACACCAGCCACATATACCGTCTGTAAGGGACAACCCATCAATTTCGATGTCGTATTCTCAAGTAATATCGAAATACCCAGCGGTCTTACATATCATCTCTATACTGCATGTTCTGCCGAAGGTGTCTGCTCAGGTGAGACAACTCTCGATGGTGTTACGGTCAATTCTGACTCGCAGTTTGCCACCTACTCCATAAGTGCAGCAACTGCCACCACCACCTACTATGCCGTAGCTGTCGATAATGCAACGGGTTGTGTATCCAAACCAGTTGCCATTACTATCTACGTCCTCCCTCTCCCAGAGCTTAGTAACTTATCTGTAAGTAAAACAGACTACTGTCGCGAGAGTGATGATATTGTTAATTTAAATCTCTCGGTAGACCTCTCTTCTGAATATTCTGCTTTCGATTATGCTTCTGCAGGTCTTTCCACACCCGTTGTTACCTACCATTGGTCTTGGGTTCATAGTGGAGCACCTACTCTTGGTAGCACATCGGAAGTTCTCACGACCGACAAGCCTTCGCTCTCGGCTTTTGAAATTACAGGCGAAAATCTGTCTCGTTTCAAGAAACTTAGCTCTGTTAATGGTGTCGTAACCTTCAGCGTATGGGCTTCCGACGACCAAAACTGTGGCTACATTCTTGATGAATTTGGTGCTATAATTTCAGCCGATGGCATCGCAGTCGTCAAGCAAACCGTTCCAGTCAATATAATCGATCATCCTCGCTTCACAATGTCCGAGGAAAAGGTTTGCTCCAACACAGAGTCTCTCAATGTGACGCTTACTTCACTCGACTCTCGTCAACTAACATTTGATGTAACGCCAGTCGGCAGTGCTCCTGCTCCAGTAGCTTCTTCTGTCGTTGTTGCTGGCAACTCATCGAACACTCTGCAAATCAACTTTACCGAAGTTGACGCTGAGACGGTTTATACCTATAATGTTACCGTTACCGACAATACTGTCGAGGCTTGTACCAAAGACACTACCCTCAGCATAACCCTCTATCCCATACCTCACCTCATCGATGCTGACTATTCTGTCTGTGAGGGACAGCCCCTCGATTTCGGAGTACTCTTCGAGGGTAACATACCCATCCCATCTGGGCTTACCTACAACCTCTACACCAATATTGGGCTTACTTCGCTCTACACCACTGGTAAGTCAGTTGCCGACGACTATTCCTCTGTAACCTATTCAATCCCAAGTGCCTCAGGCTCTAAGTATGCTTTCTATGCTCAAGCCATTGATAATGTGCACAATTGTGCCACCAACCCTGCGGCAGTAATCAATGTCTACGTCAAGCCTCTGCCAAATGTCGACGCTCTAACTCCTTCAGTATCAGCCTATTGTCAGAAAGACGATGACATAAAGTCTCTTGTCCTTACAGCCGACATCAACACTGCCTATACCTCATTCTATGCCGATGCCGATAACCTAACCAACGTTGGTCTCTCTGTTAAGCCCAAACTTACCTATCATTGGTCATGGACACACTCTCTCAATTCGTCGCTTAACAGTACAGGAGTTATTACAACCACCGACAAGAATACCCTCTCGGCATCCGATTTGTCTGGTGCTAACCTCACCAACTTCAAAAACCTTAGCAAGTCCATAGGTGTCGTTACATTCTCCGTTTGGGTATCCGATAGCGAAAATTGTGGCTATGTCCTCAATGCCGATGGCTCAATAGCGACTGGCAATAATTCAGCTCTCGTCAGTGCTACATCTCCAGTCGAGATAACCAACTTGCCCAAGTTCACAATGTCCGAAGAAAAGGCTTGCTCCAATACCACAAGCCTCGACGTTACTTTCACTGTACTCGACAGTCGTAACCTCACTTTCGACATTTCGCCCGTTGGTTCTGCACCTGTCCCTGCTTCGTCCTCTGTTGTTGTCAGTGGCAATTCATCAGGTTCGGTTACAATCCCATTCTCCGAAGTCGCTGAGAACACCACTTTCTCCTACAACGTCACAGTTACCGACAATACTTCTGAGGCTTGCTCCACCGACACCGTCCTCTACATAACTCTCTACGAACCTCCCTACGTCTCCGACGCTGAATATATCGTCTGCCAAGACGAACCATTCTCTTTCCTCACCAAGTACGATACATCTCGCAACTATACTCCCCAGTCAGGTCTTACCTATCGTCTCTACACGTCATACGTTGGCGATGTCCTCTCGGGTGAAGTCAATCTCGATGGTAAGTTCGCCGATACCGACGAGGCTCACTACCTCATAAATAGTGTTTCTTCCTCACGTACCTGCTATCTCCAAGCCACCGATAATAAATATGGTTGTGTATCTAATGTCGCCACCATAACTATTCGTGTTGCTCCAGCTCCGAACATCAAGTCCCTAACCACCGATCGTGTCGCCTATTGCCAATTTGATTCCGACATCGAAAGCATCCAGCTTACAGCAGAACTTCAAGACTCTTACTCCTCTTTCGATTTCTCTACTCTCGGTGTGTCTCAGCCCAAGCTAACCTACCATTGGGAGTGGCAAAATGCCGATGTTTCATATTCCGACGACACTAAGACTTCTACTGTTACAACCACTACAGCTACAACTTATAGTGGCAATCTTCCCATCGAACTTGCCGACGTAATTGGTAATGTTACGTTCCGCGTGTGGGCAACCGATGAAATGGGTTGTGGTTACGACTATAATGTTTCTGCCGATTATGACATAGTTAACTCCAACGCTCCACACGACAAGATCGTTAACTCCGATGTTAAGATTCAGCCTCACCCCTACATCAACGTTTCCGACGAACAAGTATGTGCCGTTGATGGTGTTGTCGAAATCGCAATGTCTTCAAATGATAGTCGTAACATAAATGTCGACATAACTCCCATCGGTTCTGCACCAGCTCCCGATGCCACTACGCTTTCCGTTGTCGCTGGTGGCACGACGAATATGGTTGTCCACTTCTCAGAGTCCGACCTTTCCGATGTCACCGATTTCCAATATCAGCTCAGTCTTACTGACAACACCGCTATCGCTTGCCAATTCGACACCGTAATTACTTTCCGTGCATATCCAAAACCTACGGTAGTTTTCACGCCAACTAACAATTGGGTCTGCAAGGGCAATGCTATCACTATTGTTGCAAAGCCATCCGTCAAAGATAATGGGGTAACCAAATCTTCTGTTTCCGACTTCACCTACTCTTGGAAACTTGATGGCGCGTCAATTGCAACCACCTCCAATACCTACGAGTGGCAAACAGAAGAGTCTACAACTGACGGTTTGCACACATTCTCTGTCGATGTTTCCTATACATTCTCCGATGGTCACGTCTGTGCAGCCACCTACACCTACGATGTCTTCGTCAACGTCAATCCTGTCTTTACGCTGACAGCCGATGATGCTACTATATGTGAAGGTGATGAGACAATCTTGCACTTCTCTGTTACCAACGCATCCGTTGTAAATCAAGAAGGAGTTGCTAACAACTACACATATACGCTTTCGCCAGCTGCCAAGTCCGAGTCTACAATCGCCGAGCCAACTGCCTCCGACGATATGACGTTTACTGTTGCGCCCACCGCTACAACCGACTACACGCTTCGTGTTCTCAACAACGTTTCTAATTGTTATAGTGAAGAGGTGCAACAAATTGTAGTTAAGAAACGTGGACATATCGACATAACTGCAGTCGACCCAACTCAAATTTGTGCTGGCAACCAAACAATTGAAATTAGTTTCGAAGTAACCAACCCAACAGAGTTCGACGGACTCGATTTCTCAACTCTCCTTATTGATGGCGTTGCTCCCGATTCCTACACGTTCGATTCTTCAGTCAACACGGGTGTTATAACTCTTACTGCCAACTTTACGGCAGATGGAGAAAATTCTGCCACCAAGGTCTTTGGCACCAATGTCAGCATTAAGACTGTCGACAATTGCCTCGTTGAAATAGACCAAAGTCAGTCTCTCAAAGTTAATCCTATCCCATCGGCTCCCGATGTTACAGCTCCGCTCGCCGAAGGCGATGGTGTCGATCGTGCCAAAGATAATGCCATCTGTTTTGGAGAAGAGGTCGTAACACCACTTACATATCGCATCAACTCACCCAAGACTGGTTTCAACTACGAAGTCTACATACAGCCTTCTATGCCAACCAGTTCCGATGAGCCCTATCGTATTCTTACTCGTACGAGTCCGGTACTCAACCTCACAGGTGCTTTCACTAAAAAACTTACTTCTTCCACTTTCGTTTGGGTACGCTCTGTCGACGTAAACTCGCCTACAGCCTGCCCTTCCGAATATGTTTCGTTCCCAATCCTCGTTCATGATTTGCCAGCTCCAACTGTTGCTGCAGTCTCAACCATCTGTGAAGATACTCATACAACTCTCGTAGTTACCGACCCAACTTCTGCCGACTACTACTATGTCTTCACCGACAAGAATGGCACGCAGGTAACTGCTTCCGACAACACAACACCAAGCTATACAACTGATGACCTCACCGAAACTTCCAACTACTATCTCGTAGTTGAAGAAGTCTCCACAGGTTGTAAGTCCGAAACGCAAACAATTGTTGTTCCTGTCCACAAGAAGCCAACGGCTTCCACAAATGTTGTCTGCATCGATGCTGCCAACTCTACGACCATTACTCTTCCCAATGGTTCTACGGTTACACGTCAAGGCTTCTGCTTTGGCGATGAAGGCACCGCGACCATAACAATTACCGATGTCATAACCGATGATGGTCTTGGCAATATTACAAGCAATCTCGTCAGCGTCGATGGTGGCAACGTATCCGATTGGGTTAAAGTCGACGAATACACTTGGAAGTGTACTCTCTCCAATTGGGCTGCATCTCAAACACTCACTTTCGAGATTACCGATGATCTTTGTACTTCTAACACCTTCACCGCCGAAGTACAGGTGCTCGAGTCTATGCCTCAACCTCTCATCGCCATCAATACCGATGCCCAAGAGGTCTGCTACGAAGTAGACGAAGCTCTTTCCATTACCATGACTTCCTATGCCGATATGAAATCAACAATAGGCTTCCGCCTTGTTAGTGAAGAGGTCGGCTCTGGAATCTATACCGAAGTCGGAGAGGTTACTCGTACCGCTGGCGTTTGGGTCTACAACACTTCCACCAACACCCTCAACATTAAGAAGACTACCAATTTCTTCATTTATGCCTACGACAAGGCTTCGGGTTGTCAGTCTCCTCTTTCCGAACCAGTTCAAGTCCTCGTCCATGAACTGCCCGAGCCTACCATAGCTTCCTCCGATGCCGACAATATTGTTTGCCCAGGTGACGATGTTACACTTTCTGTCGTCGAGACTTACGAAGCCTACTCTTGGCCCGACGAAGCAGCTAACAATGCCACCACACAATCTATTAATATCAATCCCACACAGACAACCACATATCACTACCAAGTAACTGATGTTTATGGTTGTAAGAATCTCATCGACAATGCTCATAGTGTAACCATCACAGTTAAGCCACGTCCACAATTCATCCTTGCAGCGTCTCCTGCTGTCGTATGTCAGGGTACAACCACCGAAGTTGAACTAATCCCCACTCCTCTCAACGGACTCGGCACGTCAGACAACTTGACTTTCGTCGAACCTTATGCATTCTCATCTACCGATGGCGCTTCTGTCTCTGCTGAGCTACAAGGCGATGGTACATATAAATATTATGTCCGCGACCACTCGTGGGTCGATGCAAGTGTAACATTTACAGCTACTATCTACTCGTCCGACGCCGACAATGCTTGTAAGTCCGACGATGTTCTAACCACCGTTGAGGTTATATCTACGCTCGCTCAACCCGACGCTCAATCTGTTTCTGCACAAGATGGCGTGACAAAAACCAAAACTGTACACGCTTGCTATGGCTCAACAGATCCTGTTACCGTTTCGCTCGAAAATATTTCAGCATATCCCGCAACTGGTGGTGTAACATACTCCTACCATTGGTACTCAGATGCTGAAGCAACAAACGAATTGACTTCAGATGGCACCTATACGGTCAATGCTACTGCTGGTACCATAACGTTTGTACCAACGGCATCTATGACCATCTATGCCAAGGTCATCCGCGAAACAGAACCCAACTGTGAGTCTGTTGTCAGTGAACCTGTCAACATTATCATTGAAGCACTTCCGCTCGAACCTGTTGCTCTCGACCCATCCGACAAATACGTCTGCCAACCCGAAGAAGCTGACGAAGTGATTAATCTCATAGTAGAAAGTCCAGCTGCCGAAAGTTCATACTATTGGTATCGTCAAAACGATGGTGAAGTAGACACCAATATGGAAGACGATATTCTTGTAGCAACGACTTCGGGTAGCACTCCCGCCACTATTGCTGCTCCCACCGAGACAATATATCTTTATGCTCGTACCGTAAGCCAATATAACTGCTTCTCCGCAGGCAAGAGCAATATTGTTGCTGTCGAAGTTCACGAAAACCCAGTCATCAAGGAAGTTATGGCTCCGCCTACCGATGTCTGCGAAGGCGAAGCGTTCACCATGGAAGTCGGTGTTGTCGGTTCCACCTCTGGCATAACATACAAGTATGTAAAGACATCTCCCGACAATGCTCTCCTCTACGAGACAGGTACTATCGATGATTTTGTAGGTCTCCTCAGTGTCGATGCATCTTCTGTCTCTGTCGACAATTCTGAAACTTGGGTCTACGAGTTTACGGCAGTCTATGGTGGTTCGTCTGGTTGCGAATCCGACGCCACAGTTGTGTATAGCGTCCGCGTACATGCCGATCCCGACTTTACACCAGTTGTTACGCCCGATCCCGTGTGCGAACAATCCGACGTTACGGTCCGTCTCAATGCTATGCAGTCGCACGATGGCTCTGCTTCACTCGATGTCAAGCTTGTCGATGGCAATGGTGTTGTCCTTCAAGACTATACTTCGGTTTCCAATGGTTCCGACTTCGTCTATACCATAAGTGGTGTCCTACGTAGTCAAATGCCCATCACCTACTACGTTCGCGATAATGCTTACGTAGCATGTGAAAAAGTTGGTCAGTTCGCTATTAATATTAATGCTATTCCAAACTTTGACATCACTAACTCTGATGACGAAGTAGACCAAACGCCAACGGCTCTCGTTCACACCTACGATTATTGCGTAGGTCAAGATATGACTCTCCTCCTTGCCGAAGCTTTACCTCTTAAAGATTCTCTCGGAATAGACATTGTTTATGCCTACCAGTGGTATAAAGATGGCATTGCCCTCCCAGGTGAAGTCTACACTTCGATTTCTCGCTCCTCTATCGCCTCTGGCGTTGCTGGTCTCTACACGCTTGAAGTATCTTCTAATGGCTGTACCTATACGCGGAGTGCACAAGTCAACGTTCATGATCTCCCAGAACCTACAATCATCCCAGGCAGTACCATCGACTACTATTGTATGGACGACAACTTTGTCGTTGCATCTGGCGAATCGTATAGCAAATATCGTTGGGAAGTCTACTACAACAGTTCGTTAATCGATGCAAATGCAAGCACAGACTCACTCTTTATCTATCCACTTGTCGATAAGAGTTTCATAACCAATGTTGACCTCGGCCTCGAAGTTCACCTCTACGTTACCGATAAATATGGTTGTGAAAGCAATACCATAGTTTCTTACATAGGCTCCCTTTCCAATCCGCCAATCATTGCTGCTGTCAATGGTGTTGAAACATGTGGCATAAGCAATCCGTTTACCATTACAGTTTCACAAGACAAAGCCAATTACAGCATTGAACTATACAATGCCGATGGCTCCGAACTCCCAGCGGGAAGCTACACCCTCGAAGATTCCAACCGTCGCATTATGACCTCTGATGATTTCGCTGAGGGTAACTACCTTGTTCGCGTTACCGATACAGATACTGAGTGTACCACAGACTCTGTCGTTCGCCTCACTCGCTACGACATCGACATAAATATAACAGCCGATGCAGGAACAATCTATTACTGCGAAAACGGCTCTGTTGATTTCACTGTTAACTTGTCCGACAACAATGGTCATACAGCCGATTTCCTTGCGGCCGTAACAAGTGTCAACTACACAGTGTCTTATCTCGATAACGCTGATAATGTTGTTTCAACCGACCCAGTTGTTTCGCTATCAGACCTGACCTATAGTCATACATTTACTCCTGCTGACCTTGGTCTTGGTGCAAGTGTCAACCCCTATAAGATAAAGGTCAACATACAATATGTTTTCAACAGCGATGTCGAGAACCTTACCAGTTGCTCTTTCGACAACGAGATGGAAGTTTATATAGTTCCCACTCCTGTCCTTACTGCTGACAAGTCAATCCCCACCTGCCTCAATTCCGATTTCGTCTTTACAGTCGACCTTGCAAACATTGTTGCTACCAACCCAACATTTGAATTCTTTGTCAATGGTGTCAAGGTTTCGGGGCATGACGACAGTAGCAATGAACTCTCCACTGCTGCCCTTTCTCTGAGCCTCGCTGAGGGTGATGTCGTAACTGCCAATGTTCTCATGGACAACAATGCAACAGTATGTACTTCTAACCAAGTCGTTGTTACCTACTTCCCCGACTTCAAGGCTCAACTCAATATAGACCAGTCGGTAATTTATTGCAAGAATGCGCCCATCAACTATGCCATAACATCAGTTATGCCCGATGGTGTCAATCCTCTTTCGCATACCCTCCAAAATGTTGCTAATTACACCATATATCGTGTCAACACTTCGGGCTCCGACGACTTCGTCCTCTATGATGAGCAAACGCCAGCCATCAGCCTTTCTGGCTCTCTCTTCTATGAAGATGATGACGACCAAGTCTCATATTATGCCATAGTTGAAGATGTCAATGGTTGTGTCGACACGACCGATGTCGTTACTGTTGATATTAAGCAGTTTAAGGTTTCCGACATTGTCGTTTCCAATGCTAATGGCAGTGTGCTTAATCTCTCCGACCTATGTGCCGACGTTGAATATACCTACTCTGCCATCCTCCTCGATGGGTCTAATAACGTTATTACTCCTGGTTCCGACTACGATTTCTACTTCTTTGTTGACGATGTCGAGATAACCGACCATGCAGGGGGTGCAGTTGTAACCGACAACTTTATCAAGTATACTCATGCTGAGTCTTCATCTCCCGTAACATTCCGTGTCGAAGTCGTCGATCGTATTAATGGTTGTCATATAGCTATTGGTTCTGTTGAATACCCAGCCTACACTGAAGACTTCACCTACCATACAATCCCCGACCCAGATGTTACTCTTGAAGAACCTCTATTGGCCATCACTGATGATCCCAATGACGCTCGCACTTTTGAAGTCTGCTACGATGACGAGTTCACCCTCGACGTCAAAGGAGACTACATAACTCTTCTCATCGATGGTGTTGCAGTTACCGAAGTTGTCTCCACTCCAGCAGTATCTGGTCAAGTTGACATAACCACTTTCGATGGTACAGTCTACACCGAGGCTGTTGTGGGTAACCCCTCTACTGTTCGATTCACGTTCAATCTCGAACCCTCAGCTTCTTTCCACGACATACAATTCCTCGTCAATGATGGTGCATGTCAAGTCCTTACCGATATTTGGAAATTCCGTAAGTACGAACATATTCTTGTTTCTGCTCCCAATGCCGAAGGCGTAGATCAAGTTGTTGACGATGTTCTCACGCTCTGTCTTGGTAATCAAATCGATGTCTTGCCTGCCACTGCCGAGCCAAACTATACTAAGGGCTACAACATCTATGTCAATGGATCTCTTGTGTCATCCGACGACTTCTCTGCCACCAAGCTCGCCTATTCGGCCGATTCTGTCGGTGTCTTCACCATCACTTTCAAGCCAGATTTTGGACGCAATGGTTGCGAAAAGCAAATAACTATCGATGTTAAAGATGCTCCTGTGCCTGTCATCGCACTTGTAGCAGAAGACGACACCGACATTAGTCCAGTCTCGTATGATGCCGACACACACACCTACGTCTTCGACCGTTGTGAGAACCTTTCGACAAACATAAAATCTTCGGGTGCTGTTGATTACATTCTTTCAGTAACCAAAGATGGTGTCGATGTAACTTCTCAGTTCATCTCATCATATTCAGGCTCCGAGTTCGCTCAAGCCAAGACTTTCTACTACGACGAAGCCTCAGCACTTGCAGCAGGTGTCGACTATAATGAGTATGTCTTCAACTACACATATTCTATAGCTTCTTGTCAAGATTTCGCCAAAGCTATCGTCCGTGTCTACCAAACGCCTCATGCCGAGTTTATCAACGACACGCCGCGTCTCACCGTCATCGAAGGTGCTGCAGTCCCAGTCGATGTTACTCCCGGATTTGCTAACTACGAATTCGTTATCAACGACTCTACCGTGCAAAATGGTGCTTCTAATACCCTTGCCGCTGCCGATAACATCGTAATGGAAGACACAGAAGTCAAGGTTATCGTTTCAAGCATACATGGTTGCGACACGACTCTCATTGCTAATATCAAAGTTCTTGAAGGCATAAAGCCAATTGTTGTCAACATCGATCGTGAGTACTATTGCTCCGACGAACCTGGTGCCGTTATTACTCTCGAAGGTATGCAGACTGGCGTTAGCTACAAGATTGAAGGACGTCCTGACCTTGGCTCCATCGTAACTGGTTCTGCCGATGGCTGGTCTCCTGTTCGTGTAGCAGATCCTACCACCCTTAATCCCGAGACTTTCAGCGTCTTGGCCTACTACGACATCTTGCCCGATGAGACCTGTTATATGGCAAACACTGTTACTCTCGAAGAAGTAACCTCGCCACTAACGCTTACCATGCCCGATGTCCTTGCTGACGATTGTACTAAGCTCAACGACCCATCCGACCCACTTACTTGGACGGTCTCTGGTGCGGAATATGGTATGACATACTTCATCGCACACGATAGTGTAGTTATAGAATCTAAGCCTCTTCAACTCACCTCTCCCTCACAGACAGAGCTCGTCATCAACCTCTATGATGTTATGAATGGCGGAATCACCAAGGGACAATATAACGTTGTCGTTCGCAACAAACGTATTGGTGGAGAATATGTTTGCCAAACGTGGTTGCCTGGTGTCCTAACTGTCGACATCCCAACAACACTCGACTTCCAAGTCAGGATGTCGCCCGAAAATGGACTCTTCTGCTCCGACGACCCCGATGGTGTTAACGTCTATATCGAAGGTTCCGACTTTAGCTCGCGCTACGACCACTACTACGTCCTCTATCGCACCGATGCTAATGGCACTGTTGAAGTCGATCGCAAGAAGAGTGACGCCTCTATGGGCAAGATTAGCTTCAATTACCTCACTCTGCCTACAGGCATTACAGAAGCTTCCTACACCATTACGTGTGAGTTCAACGGTTGCGTAGCTTCTATGACTGGTTCTGCCGATGTCAAGACTATCTCTCCTGCCGTCAAACAAATTTTCACTGTTGATGAAACTCATTTCTGTGAAGACGATCCCAATGGTGTAACCTTTACAGTCGCTTCGCAACAAGAAAATTATCTCTATACGCTCTACCTCAATGGGCAACCTACTTCCAACGTTCATGTAGGTGATGGTTCTGCTGCTCCGTTCACTTTCGACAATCTCACCGATGGTGGCACTTATAACGTCGTCATCTCCTATCCCGAACTCGACCGTCACGAGTCTACATGTCTTGTCGAACTCGATGAGTTGACAATTGTGAAAGAAGTATTGCCATCAGATCCAATTGCAACCATATCTAATATGGTCGCAACTGCTGACACCATCTGTGTTGGTGAGACCACGACAATCTATCTTACCAACCCACAACGTCAGACAATTGCCGAAGACGGCTTCGAAGTTCACTACGAACTCTACGAAGATGGTGTCAAGATAGCCGACTTCTCCGACGATAAGTCTCTCACCTTCCTCTCGTTCGAACTTCCTATACGCACCGTTGCCGCCAGCCATGTCTACGATGTAATCGCCACCAAGAGTGCTACCGATGGCTACGCTGACATCTGCACAGTCTCTTTCGATAGCATTGCGACACTCGAAGTCAAAGATCGTCCCAAGACAACCGAAGAAATACTTGTTGGTCTTGTCGATCCGACAGTAAAGACTATCGACCCTTGCTACGGCGAAGATGTTATTGTCTACGACCCAGTACCGGGTAATACCTATACCCTACATCGTCGTACCAATTACTACACCGATGGTCTTGGTAACGTACACTGGGAAGTTAGTCTCCCTGTTCAGACCATCGTTGCATCCTCTGCTAATATCCAAGCTTCCAACGACCCGTTGTACACCACAATGCTCTACTTCGCCGATAAGCGCGACCACGATGCTCACTACGAGGTTCAAGTATCCAATGGCTACTGCTACGACGTCATCGACTCTTGCTACATCAATGTCGACAAACTACCCAAGGTTCAGTCGCTTGTTGTAAGCGGTCCAATGTGTCTTGGCGACCCCGGTGTCGAATCTCGCCTCGAGGATAGCGAAGCCAACGTAACGTATAGCCTCTATTTCGTCCGTCCTGCCGATGTCAACGACCCAACTACCGACCTCGCAGAAGATATGCTTCGTGCTCATCCCGGTAAGAAGATACAAGAGTTTACAACCACCTACGACCACCAGTATGTAATCTTCCGCGACCTCTATCAGTCCGAAGATAGCAGCTATCCATACTATTCTACCGATGTCGTTTCTGGCAGACTCTTGGACGAAGACGGCTACTACTACATTGTTGCTGTACGTGCTGACGATGCTGACAAGTGTGAAGTCTACTCGCCTTACATCGACTTCCAAAAGCACAAACTTCCATTATCTTATCGACTCATTGCCGACCAAAAGATTTACTGCGGTTCTGCCGATGGTTTCACCGATGGCGTAAAGGTCTATCTTGAAGCCTCCGAAGTTGACGTCGAAGCCACCATAACCTACATCCTATATAGTGTCGATGCGCAGGGTAACCTAAGCCAAATCGAGAGTAAGGTAAGTAGTGGCACAGCACCTCTCTACTTTGAGACTCTCCTCGTCGAAGGCACGTATGTCGCCATGGCACGCAAGGAATACACCGCCGACGGACACATCTGTACCTCTATGATGGAAGGTGAAATAGTTGTCGAAAAACGCACTGCGCCTAAGAAAGGTAAGGCAGACATAAGTGTTGTTGCCGACCTCTGCAACGAAGACAACTTTACCTATCAGATTCCCGATGAGTATCTCACTGCCGACATGGCTGGTGCAGTCTTTACTCTAAGTGGAAACTCTTCGCAATCGCTCGTCTTTGATGGCACCAATGCTACACAGATGACGTTTACCGATTTCCCAACTTCTGGCAACTACGAGGTGTTTGTTTCCTATGCAGATAATGCTTGTGAGACATCTGCAGGCAACATCAACGTAACCTATCATGAAAAGATACAAACACTCGCTACTCCAATATATTCTTGCGACAACTCGTTCTCGTTCGACAGCAACGAACTTCATTACCTCCTCAATGATGGTGCAGTCTACGACCTTGTCAACGATACAACTGGAGCAGTCGCAGATTCTAAAGTCTACGATGCGTCCGCAAGCCACGATCTCATATTCGAGAATATCGTTGCAGGTAGCTATTCGCTAAATGCTCACTATGTAGATGCTAATGGCAATAATATCTGTGAAACAACTGTAGTCAAGTTTATTCGCCAAACCGAGATTCCTTCCGATGTCTTCGCCGACACCAAGTATGCTTGCAGTGGCAATAAGTACGACTTCGACCTCTCTGCCGACCATCTTGCCGACCTTGTCGCTGGCAACATCTATTACCTCACCGACGACACCACAACTCCTATTCTCGAGTCTGACAATGGTAAGCTCTTCTCTGGCTCCAATAAGGTCATATTCACTGGTCTCGCAGCTGGCTCATATACCATTTGGGCTTCGCACGAAAATTATAGTTGCCTTGTTCCTTTCGGATCTCTCGAAGTCGTCGACTCCGAAATCAACGACTACACTTTATCTGCTCTTCGCGATTGCCTGACAGAGCAAGTAACATTCTCTGTCGATAGTTCCGATGCTGGTGCCCAATACCAACTCTATGCTCACCTCAAGACTAAAGAAAGTGTAGCCGTCGAAAGTCCTATTGACGGAACTGGCAACCCATTCTCTTGGGCTCCTATAACCCTCGACGACAATGCCGATTACTACTATGTCGCAGCTCAAATAGGAGAATGTCAAACGGTCTTCAATCGTGTCTACGTTCGAGCCATCGATTATGACTTCGAGTTCACCGCTTCCAACTTCTATCAAGATAAAGCCGACATCTGTTCTGGCGATGATCCCAAGCTCTATCTTGAAAATAGTCAAGTCGGTGTCGAATACTACCTCGTTCGCAACGATACTGTTCTCGACAACTCTTGGATGAAAGTTGGCGACGGCAACACTCTAACGTGGGAACTCGGTCATCAGAGTGGCACTGCGGCCTACAACCTACGTGCTGTTCATGGCAACTGCTCTGCAGAAATGTGGCGAGAAATAGTCGTAGATTTCGATGCCGCAACGTTGCCCACAGGCTCGCTTGCACTCTACATACAAGGCGTCAAGTATACTTCTGCCGACACCAACATACCAAGTGTCTGCCCAGGCTCTAATGTCAACATAACCGCGTCTGTCGATGGTGTCAACGTTCGCTACTATAACTTCTATCGTTCTGTAGCAGGTGTCCGTCGCGATACCGTAACGTCCACCTCCAATGCCTACATACCATTCTATGCCGATGAAGACATTTCGGGTAACATAACAGTCGAGTTCTCTGTTGAGACATTTGGAGGTTGTGTCTTCAATATCGACGATGCCATAACATTCCACCTTGGCAACGACTATGCCGAAGAAGAACACCTCGTAGCTAATCACTATGAATATTGCGAAGGCAGTCCAAGTGTCAAGCTCGCCTTCATCAACACACCAACAGTTGGCTACACCTATCGTCTCTACAAACAAGCCAATGCCACCGACACCATCAATCCGCATGATGAACTCGTTGACATTCAAGAAATCCCCGACTACGTAACGACAGCCGTCGATTCGCTATGGTTCAATGGTTGGGGCTTCGACCAAAGTAGCCAAATATTTGCCGACGCAGGCTTCTACTATGTCCGTGTACGCACTCCCGAAGGGTGTGACCTCCGCACCAATACAGTCGAAATTATCGAGAACGCTCTCCCTGTCGACTCTACCAACGAAGTCTTCTTTGCTGGTGTCAACGACGACGGCACTGTCGACCTAAGCTCTCTCAACTACGACTTCGGTGTACTCGATGGTGGCTATCTCGTACTCTCCAACCCATTGCCAAATGTTCGCTACGAACTCGTTCATACCGACATCCCTGGCATCATTCTTGAGACGAAGACTATTGCCGATATATCCACTGACGGTTACCTGACCTTCGGACCTATCCGTAGTCTCGAGACCGACCGCGAGAAATACGGCATACCCGACACACTCAGCAACTGGGGCGAGGGCTACTACGACATACACGCTGTCGACACCCTTACCAATTGCGACATCGACCTTGGCGACGTCCTCTTCGTCGACGAAGAACTCATAGCTCACGACGTAGAAATCTATCTCAACAAAAACGAGATGTCTCGCATAGTATCTCTTGTGCCTAACCTCGGTTATAAATACACCAAGCGTTATATCGAGTGGAGCAATAAGATCGACAAAGTCTACTACCCACAGACGGAATACAATGATGAAGGTCGCTTCGTTGTCGACGAAAACTCTACTGCAGATCGAGACTACTCTAACTATGCAGGCTACGTTAAGACCGTCGAAGAAAGTAACATCCGATTTGAGCTCTTGCCCGAAGAAAATGCCATCAATGGTACTTACGGTTTTGTCGATGTTACCATGCGCTACGATGACAGTAACGTCCTTCCGCACGATGAAGCATCGACCACAGGTTGGTTCCTCTACGAAAAGAAACCTTCGTTCTTTGGACGTGAACAAGTCAAGTATCAGATATACAATAGTGCCTTTACCGATTCGCGTGGTAACAAGCTTCGTGTATCCAATACTGCCACCATCACAATTCTCTGCGGTAACGAAGAGACGGGTGACACGACCTCTGTCTTCCTCATACCCAATGCCTTCTCGCCCAATGGAGACGGACTCAACGATGTCTTCAAGATTATCATTCCTGACAAATATCAAGAACGCTCCGAATCTAAACTCGAAGTCTTCAACCGTTGGGGTACGCTCGTCTACCGCTCTTCAGGTCTCCAATATGGTGCCGATGAAAATTGGTGGGATGGCTCCTCTACAACCTCTAATATGGCTACTCTCGGTTCTAAGCTACCCTCGGGTACTTACTACTACGTCTTCACTATCACATTCATCGACTCCTCGCGTGCCGTCAAGTCCTCGCGCGAAATGCATGGATACATAGAACTTCGTAGATAAACCCGTGGCTCCAACATCTAAGAATCATACGACTATGAGCAAAATAATGTCAATACTCAGATATACAGTTACCGCTTGTCTTGTTAGCATGGGCATCCTCGCCCATGCACAAGATCAGGCCGTCTACAACAACTATATATCCAACCAAGGTATTCTCAACCCTGCCTACAATGGCTCGCGCGACGTCATCAGTGCACTCGCCATATTCCGCACGCAATGGACTGGCTTCACTGGTGCACCTTTCACCGGAGGTATTAATATCCACGGTCAAGTTGACAAAATGAAAGACCTCGGTGTCGGTGCTGTCATTCAAAACGATCACTCTGGTTTTACCAACAATCTCGAGTTCTTTGCCGCAGCCTCCTATCGTCTCAAAATCGATAAGCGTACCGACCTCCGACTCGGTCTGCAAATGGGTTTCAAAAACATTATTTATAACGCCTCAAAAGCCGTCACCGTCGACTATGGCGACCCAGTTTTTGACGGACGTATTAGCAAATTCGGTTTCAACTTTGGTATTGGTGGCTATCTTATCAACAAAGACTACTTTGCAGGTATCAGCATCCCACGCTTTCTTGCCAATCGCTACGATTCCGACAAACAACAGATAAAAAACAAAGTATCTTTCAAAGATTTGCACATCTACGTCTATGGTGGCTACGTCTTTACTGTTACCGACTACAAGATTAAGCCAACAGCCCTTATCCGCATGGTCCCAGGTGCTCCTCTCACGTTCGATGTCTCTTGTTCAGTTCTTTTTGCTGATCGACTCTGGGTCGGTCTGTCATACCGCACCGTTACCGACATCGTCGCCATGCTCGAATATCAAGTCAACCAGTCGTGGGGAGTTAAATATTCTTTCGACTTCCCACTCAACGACATAAAGTCTTATACCGTTGCTGGCTCTCACGAAATAGCCGTTCAATACGACTTCTCGCTCACTCGCCGACCGGGCATGCGCTCCATCAGATATTTCTAATTTTATATGCTATAATTCGTTATATTTTAACTTTTATATCTATATTTAAACGAAATTTGGTCATTTTGCACTCTATTCATAATAGGTATTGCAAAATGTTACCTTTAAATACTATCTTTGCAAGTACTTTGTACTCAATCGGACTACTATGAGATACATACTACCATTGGCAGTTATATTTTGCTTCTGCTTCGCCAACGACTCCTTTGCCCAACGTAAAGAACTACGCAAAGCCAAAGCTGCTTTCGATGACCTCGACTATTACCATTGTGTAGATTATTATAATCAAGCTACCGAACTCGGTGCTGTCTTAGGTCTCGACGACCGTAAGCACCTTGCGCGTTCGTATTTTGAACTCAACAAAGTTCAGCAAGCGTTCGAAATATATAGCGATCTCGAAAGCAATATAACCAACGAAGATATATTTGTCTACGCCAAAGTCCTCCATCGTATGTCCCTCTATGATATGGCCATCGAGTGGTACGACAAGGCCAAAAAGTCTGGCTCGCTTACCGAAAGCATTCTGCATGTCAACGATATGATAGAATCTTGTCGTTGGGCACTCGCCAATGAAAATTCCATGGCTGAATATCGTGTCAACCCAAACTTTACCCTTGCCTCACAAGGTCAGTCGTTTGGTGTACAAATATTCAACGACAAAGTAGTCTATTCCTCAGCACCAAAAGATAGTAAGAATGTCGACCGCAACGGCAACCCATTCCTTAACCTCTACACCTCAGACATCGTCGATGGCGATGTCGTTGAAAACACAAGTGCCGTCTTTTCCAACAATCTCGTTTCTCCATATCACGTTGGTGCCATATCTTTCACGAGCGACAAAAAACACATGTTCTTCACCAAGTCGGTCTATGTCGACAAGGTCCCAATGCTCAAAATATTTGTCGTAGACTACAATGGCTCTGACTGGGTTAACGAACGCGTTGTCGACTTCGATAGCGATGATTTCGACCTTGCGCACCCTGCCGTTTCTCCCGATGATGAATATCTCTATTTCGTCTCCAATATGTCCGACCACACTAAGATTTATGGTAAGGATGTTAAAAACTATGGTGGCAAAGACATCTATCGTGCCAAGTTTGGTAACGATGCCAGCCATTTTACCAAAGTAGAAAATCTTGGCACAGCCATCAATAGCTATGGTGATGAAGTATACCCAGTCATCAATCCTGACGGCAAGTTATATTTCAGTTCCGATGTTAAAAAAGGCTTTGGTGGTCTCGACATTTTCTGTGCAGAATATGTCGATGGCAAGTGGCAGAACGCTCGAAATATGCTTAAGCCTTTCAACTCCAATGTCGATGACTTTTGCTATGTTCAAACGCCCGATGATCCCGACCGAGGCTTCCTCTCAACCAACCGTTATGGTAATCTCGATGCCGACGTTATCTTCGATGTATACAAACTTAAAGAATCTGCAGGTCAAGAAGTTGAAACGCCTCCTGTTTTCGGTGCCGAGGGTCTCATAATCACAGGTGAGGAACTTACGGCCACCAATGTCGAAGAGGTCACTCCACCAGATGTACAAGAGCCACAAGTCGATACGGTAGAAGTACAAGCCGCACCTACTGTTACCACACTCTCCACATCTGTAAAGAGTACGTACAACAACGAAATTATCCCCGGAGCAATCGTCTCCATTCGCGATGAAGAAACTGAAAACGAAATTGTAAAGGCCACTACAGACGACTCTGGTCGTGCTTCGCTAAGCTACAATGCACTTCCCGATGACAAAGAGGTAATTGTTGTAGTCAGCAAAGAAGGTTATAATGAGAAGACCGTTCAAGCTACTGCAGCAGAACTATTGTCGCTTGTCCGTGAAGGCTTCAAGCTTACGCCCATTTTCAACGACCAAGTTCTTGACGACATATCTGGCATGACCATTGCCTATGGCGACGACTTCGACGATGAAGCAAAAGCAACACTCGATAAGTTGGCAACCTATCTAACTAAGGCTCCCAATGTCGTTGTTAAACTCAACGCTCATACGGAGGCTAAAGGCAATCGCTACGGCAACCTTGAAATCTCGCAACGTATGGCCGAGAAAGCTAAAGAATACCTTGTATCGCGTGGAGTCAACGATGCTCAGCTTATACCTCGTGGCTACGGCGAACGCTATCTCAAGAATAGGTGTCATCGTGGTGTCTACTGCACTGCTGCACAGCACAAGGTCAACCGACGCATAGAGGTAGTTGTTTGGAACGCTAATAAATAATTTGTACGACAACACGCAAATCAACCATCATGAAATACTATATAGCTTCTCTCGCTCGTGCGCTGTCTCTCTCTCTATCTATGTTGTTGACGGTAGTTTCATTATCCGCTCAAAGCATAGAAGAACTCCGCACATCGAAGCAAATAATCACGTGGACCGACGAAGATTTGCCCAACTATTCCATTCAAATCTCCGCCTCCAAAACGCCACCAACCGACCCCACTTTCGTCAAGTCGGCAAGTGTTGTCTACGAATACAATTCGCCTGATGGCTATGTACGCTATTTCTATGGCAAGTTCGACTCATACACCGAGGCTAACAAGCAGATTCAGTCCGTTCGTGATATGGGTTTCAGTGGTGCTTTTGTATCCAACCTCAAAAAATTGTCCAAAAGTTCTACATCTTCTGCTGCTAAGGCTGTAAAAGGTGTTGTTACGCGTGGCAATAAGCCCATAACCATCGATCCTAACAAAGATTATGTGGTCCAGCTCGGTGCGTTTCGCTACCCACTCTACGTAGAGTATTTCGAAAATGCAGGTGAAGTCTATGAATATCGACTCAACGATAAGATTTTCCGTTATACCACCAAACCAGTCAAAGGCACCGAGATTGAAAGTCTTTTCTTCAAGATGCGTTCACTTGGCTACGACAAGGCTTTTGTTATCGAATATGACACCTATGCACCATATCGCATAGATTAAAATATAATTCAAGACAGCAAGACAGTCTATCGCTTGACATCGGGTCAAGAGGAAAGTCCGAGCAACATAGAGCATTGCGCTTCACAATCAGAAGAACTGCCGCGAGGTGTTGCTTTGCATAACAGAAATATACCGCCCCAATAGGGGTAAGGGTGAAAAGGTGGGGCAAGAGCCCACCGCGTATGTGGTGACACATACGGTCAGATATGCAGCCACAAGTTGCAAGGTCGTGTATACTTAGTTTGTGATTTACATCGGTGCTGCTCGTGCCGAGAACTTTGTTCGACTAAGGGGGTAGACCGCTTAGAGTTTGTCGGCGACGGCAAACCCAGATAAATGATAGACACGTTCGTGAACGTACAGAACTCGGCTTATCGTCTTGCTGTTTTTTCTTTTTTTGCATTCGTCGTAATTCATGAAACTTTGTATTGCCGAGAAGCCCTCTGTGGCTGCCGACATTGCTAAGGTCATTGGTGCCAATGTCCGTAACTCAGGTTTTTTTAGCGGAAACGACTATTGTGTTACGTGGGTTTTCGGACATCTTTGCGAACTCAAAGAACCTCACGACTACAATCCTCTACTCAAGCGATGGGATTTTCATGATTTACCCATTATCCCCGATAAGTTTGGCATTAAGCTTAAAGACGATTCTGGTGTCAAACGCCAGTTTGACGTAATCCGTTCTCTTGTTGCCAAAGCCGATTGCGTCATCAATTGTGGCGATGCTGGGCAAGAAGGTGAGCTCATTCAGCGTTGGGTAATGCAACTTGCAGGAGTGTCTTGTCCAGTTCTCCGACTTTGGATTTCATCGCTCACAGAAGAGGCCATCCGTGATGGCTTTGCTTCCCTCCGCGATAGCAAAGAGTTTGATTCTGTATATGCTGCTGGTAGTGCACGAGCCATTGGCGATTGGCTCCTCGGCATGAATGCAACTCGTGCCTATAGCATTCGTTATGGTGGGCGCGGAATCTTGCTATCCATTGGGCGTGTGCAGACTCCAACCCTTGCGCTCATAGTCTCTCGCTACCTCGAAATCAAAAACTTTAAACCCGAAAAATATTGGGAGCTTAAAACGCGTTATCGCGATGTATTATTTTCTGCCGAAGAGGGTAAATTTAAGACGGTCGAAGAGGGACAGCAAATCATTAAAACAATCAAAAATCAGCCTTTTCAGATTGACGACATCACCTCCAAGAAAGGCAAAGAAGCTCCCCCACAACTTTTCGACCTCACAACACTGCAAGTAGAGTGTAATAACAAATTTTCTTTCTCTGCCGAAGACACTCTTCGCATAGTGCAATCGCTCTACGAAAATAAATATACAACATATCCGCGTGTCGACACTCGTTTCCTACCAGACGACATATATCCCAAGGTACCCATCATTCTTCGTGGACTTACGCCTTATGCCAATCTTGTAGGACCACTTATTCAGCAATCTATACTGCCGAAAAGTAATCGCGTCTTCAACAACGTCAAGGTAACAGATCACCATGCCATAATTCCCACAGGCACGCCTCCTGCTCCCTCTATGTCGCGAGACGAGAAACTTGTGTACGACCTTATCGCTCGACGTTTTATCGCTGTGTTCTATCCCGACTGTCAAGTCTTGCTTACGACCATACTGGGCTCATCTGCCAAGGTCAAATTCAAAGTCAGTGGCAAGCAGATTGTCGAGCCAGGCTGGCGTGTCGTCATTGGCAATGCATCGTCCACCTCAGACGCTAAGGCGGATGCTGACGAAACACTATCTATTCTCCCAGATTTCAAAGTCGGTGAAATGGGTGCTCACGAACCCATTCTTGCTCAAAAGCAAACATCGCCACCAAAGTTATACACAGAGGCTACACTACTTCGCGCCATGGAGACGGCTGGCAAGCAAGTTGACAACGAAGAACTTCGTAGTCTGATGAAGCAGAATGGCATTGGGCGTCCAAGCACTCGTGCCGCCATAATCGAGACTCTGTTCAAGCGTCGTTATATATCCAAAGAACGTAAGAACCTCGTGCCTACGCTCACTGGACTTCGACTTATTGACACAATAAAAACGCCTCTGCTCAAGTCGGTTGAGATGACAGGTCTTTGGGAGCGACGTCTGCGCCAAATAGAGTCTGGCGAATATACAACCGACCAATTTATCGCCGAAATGCGCACCATGGTGTCCGAAGTTATCCAAAATGTTATCTCGGACACCCAAACACCTCGTTTCGAGTCTTTGCCCGACGTAGCCGCCGATGCCAGACCCTCAACAAAAACACCATCGTCCAAACAGACTGCCAAGTCGCAACAGATGATATGCCCCAGTTGTGGCAAGCCTATTCTTAAGGGTAATAAAGCCTGGGGATGCTCAGGCTTCAAAGATGGCTGCCGTGTTGTTGTTCCTTTCATAGCCTATGGCAAAAAACTGACTGAAAATCAAGTAGCGGCACTCTTTGCCAAGGGCGAGACGACGCTTATGAAAGGTCTTGATGTCGATGGCTCTAAGCAGGACGGAAAGTTAGCTTTCGACTCCTCTTTCGGTCTCATCGTCAAGCCTGTCGAAAGTCGCCGTCCCGATGTCTCGTCGCTCACGTGTCCACGTTGTGGCGGGCAGATTCTCGAAGGTCGCAACGCATGGGGGTGCTCTGGCTACAAGTCTGGTTGCCGTTTCCTTGTGCCCTACGTCTTCTTGGGTAAAAAGCTAACGCTAACACACCTCTCTGTTCTTATTAAAAAAGGAAAAACAGGAGTCATCAGTGGTTTTACCGACAATCTTGGTGTCAGCCGACGAGGAAGCCTTGTCTTTGACGACAACGGACAATTATTGCTTAGTGAATCCAAATAAAGCGTAAAATATTAAAACATAAATATTATTTTATCGTATAAGTTCACCGACGTAGTTCAGTATAAATAAAGGGTAAATTTATAATATGGCGGTTTCAAAAACCTTAGGCAAAATGACGAGCAAGGTCAGTCGTAGTGTTCTTGTAAAGTTTGCAGTTGCGCTTGCCTTATTCTCTACAATCATAATTTGTAGCAACGTTGTCGGTGTATATTTCATAAGTCGTAAAGTTCTTGGCGAATATTTCGGGACACAACTTCGCGACAAAGTAAGGACGCAACACGTCATCGGCGAAAATGCTCTGTTGCAACTAAGTAGCTATGTCGAACAATTGCCTCGTTTCTTCCCCCAAATCAGTCGTAGCCTAAGCAATGACGATTATAATTACGTTACCTACACAACCGAAGGCACTTGCAAGCTAATGGGTGTCGATGGCTACATCATTACCGATAAGCAGGGAGATATTAAGCGTACAAGTTTTGAAAACTATACCGAAGAACACGTCGGACAATTGCGCAACCTTATCGGTTTTGTTCGCGACAGCGAAACTCACATATACAATGGCTATGCCGACCTCCTTGCTGAAGGTATTTGCGTAGTGTCCGTTCATGCAGTTCCCGACACCCTCGGACAAACCGCCGCCTACCTCGTCATGTGTCAATATCATCTCGAAGACAATGATTATCTTAAGCGTATTGGAGATCAACTTCAAGTCGTTAATTCTGTTTATCGAGGAACAAAAAGTTCCTCCTGTTCTTTGTTCGTTGGTCATGAAAAAGGGTCGATAGTTGTCGATATGCCACAACCATGGATTGCCGATACTATCTATAATAAACGCCAAAATGTCGTAACAATAGATGAAATAGATGGAAATGTATATTTGTCTGCCTATGCAGGAATACCCGATTATCGCGGTCGTGTAATAGGCATCTACAATGCAGGCGTAGATGTAACCGTCATGACAAACATCATTCGCTATATCGTCGTGACGCTTTTTGTTATCAGCCTAATTATAGGTCTTATTTTGCTATGGCTTATCTTGCGTTATTTCCGTAAGCACCTTACAAATCCTCTCGAAAAGATGACCGAAAGTGTAGAGCAAATAGCTACTGGCGACCTCACGCAACCTGTCGAAGTCTATCGCACAGACGACGAAGTTGAGCGTCTGTCAAAAGGTCTGAAGTATATGCACAAGTCGCTAACTTCGACCATTCGCACTATGGTCGACACTGCCAAAGTCCTACATTTCAGTAGTAACGAACTTAGTCGTGCATCGCTACAACTTTCCGAAGGTGCCAATAAGCAAGCCGCTTCGCTCGAAGAAATATCCTCGTCGCTCGAAGAAATGACGGGTAACATACATCAGAATACAGAAAATGCTGTCTTGACCGACAAAATGATGTCGCAAACAGACAAGGCAGTTCAGTCCATTGGCGACACAGCCACCGAGAATATGAACGACGCCAATCTTATAGCCGACTCGATTAGCGACATTAACGGACTCGTCAACCAAACCAACATACTAAGCCTTAATGCGTCTGTCGAAGCAGCTCGTGCTGGCAATATGGGACGTGGTTTTGCTGTCGTAGCCAAAGAAGTCGGTCGACTTGCAGAGCAAACTCGCGCCACCGCACAAGGCGTGTCCGATACAGCTTCTAAGACTATCGCGGGTGCTGAAAATATCAATAACCTTCTCGACGAAGTCCTGCCACAACTTCACAAAGTCTCAAGTCTTGTGAAAGAAATAGCAACAAGCAGTCAAGAGCAGGGCATAGGAGCCGATCAAATAAACATTGCCATTGCTGGGCTAAATAGGGTTACTCAAGAGTCGGCAGCTAATGCTGAAGAGATTGCTGCCAATGCGCAAGAATTGTCCAGCACGGCCGATAAGATGAAAGCAGCAGTCGACATGTTTAAGGTCTAAAAAAGATTCGTTCGTAAGTCGTAAACAATGAATGTTCGCATAGAAAACTCGTGGAAAACTTTGCTCGCTCCAGAGTTTGAAGCAGAATATTTTAGTGCGCTTACGTCTTTTGTTCGCTCCGAATATACAAACTCGCAAGTATTTCCGCCAGCCAATCTTATCTTTAATGCTTTCGACTGTTGTCCTGTCGAAAAGGTGCGTGTCGTCATTCTTGGTCAAGACCCATATCACGACGTCGGGCAAGCTATGGGGCTTTCTTTTTCAGTCCCCGATGGAGTGCCAATACCTCGTTCGCTTATAAATATTTACAAAGAGATTCGTTCCGACATTGGTGTCGCCTCACCACCTTCGGGCAATCTTACGCGTTGGGCTCGCCAGGGAGTTTTGTTGCTCAATGCAACACTTACGGTTCGCGCCCACATGCCAGGTTCTCACCAAGGACATGGTTGGGAAACGTTTACCGACCACGTTATCAGTCGACTTCAGCAAGTGCGTAGCGGACTCGTTTTTATGCTTTGGGGTGCCTATGCTGGTCGTAAGGCTGAACAAATCGACCCATCTCGACATCTCATTTTGCGAGCCGCTCACCCATCGCCCCTATCTGCTTCTCGTGGTTTTTTCGGTTGTCGCCATTTTTCGCAGGCTAACGCCTATCTTGTTTCACAAGGTTTCGAGCCCATAGCTTGGTAATGTTTCTATGACCAACGGCAACGACCAACAGCCAGTCATGACCCTTTTGCAGCTATGCATGGAGGTTCGTACCGTTGTAGAGCGGGCAGCAGTCTCTGCATGGGTGTCGGCCGAAATAGCACAAGTCGGCATTTGGCATGGACACTACTATATCGATTTGGTGCAAAAAAACGACACTTCGCATGCGCCAGTTGCCAAACTAAAGTGTGTCATCTGGGCTTCGCAAGCTGCCCATATAATTCCTTTCTTTGTCTCGCAAACAGGCGTCAATCTGTCGGCAGGTATGAAAATACTTGCTTTTGTCCACATCACTATGCACGAGGTCTCTGGGCTAAGTGGCAATATTTTAGCTCTCGACCCATCGTTTACCATTGGCGAACTCGAAGCCAATCGGCGAGCCATTGTCAATCGTTTGCAACAAGATGGTGTGGTCGACATGAATCGTTCTCTCACACTGCCAACCGTCCTAAAACGCATTGCAGTAGTGTCGAGTGCCGAGGCAGCTGGTTATGGCGATTTTTGCCATAGTCTGCAAAGCGTAGAGGAAATATGCTACGACGTCGTGCTCTATCCTGCCACCATGCAAGGGTTGCAAGCAGAAAAAAGCATAATAGTTGCCCTCGACCATATCGCCTTGGCTGCCGAACGTTTCGATGTCGTCGTCATTATTCGTGGAGGCGGAAGCCGTACCGACCTTGTCTGTTTCGATTCTTACGAGCTTGCCTCCAATGTCGCACAGTTTCCACTTCCCATCATTGCAGGCATAGGACACGAAAGAGATAAGTCGGTTGTCGACCTCGTGGCAAATATGTCGCTCAAAACACCAACAGCCGTGGCCGACTATATCAACAATCATAATCTTGACTTCGTGGCACGAATGCAAGATGCACGTCGGCGACTATTGTCTGTCGTAAGCATGAGAATATCGAGTCATAGGATGAAAATTGATATGCTTTCTTCGCAAGCCATTGGTGTGTTGAACGGCAAATTGCGTAGTAGTAAGTTGCAAGTTGTCAATCTTGAAAATAGACTCTTTACAGCTGCACGTGCAAGTCTAAATAGGCAGGTTAGTAAAGTCGACTACTTGTCTGCTCGTCTTCAATCTCTCGACCCACGCCAAATCCTTCGTCGAGGATTTACCATCACTACCAATGCCGACGGCAAAACCATAACCTCTGCTAAAGGCGTAGTCTCTGGCGAAAATGTTACGACGCATTTTGCCGATGGCAAAATAGAATCTGTCGTAAAGTGATTTTATTCTTTTACTCTTGCTGTAGAAATTGCTTTTTATTGTTTTATTCTGCCCGAATGTCACTAAATAGGTTTATTTTCCTAATTTATTCGATGTTCTTGTGAGAAATTTCTAAGCTGTATACATTTGCAATGTCAAGTTAAAATAACACTGACATTCAAAAAACAGGATAGAAAACAACAAAAATATTTACAACTATGGCAGATAAGAAATTACACTTTGAGACGCTTCAACTTCACGTAGGACAAGAACAAGCCGACTCGGCTACCGATTCGCGTGCTGTGCCTATCTATCAGACGACGTCCTATGTCTTTCACAATTCACAACATGCTGCCGACCGCTTCGGACTCCGCGATGCTGGCAATATCTATGGCCGACTGACCAATTCGACTCAAGGCGTTTTTGAAGATCGAGTGGCCGCACTCGAAGGTGGTGTGGCAGGTTTGGCCGTAGCCTCTGGTGCTGCCGCAATCACCTATGCTTTGCAAAACGTCCTCACTGCTGGCGACCATATCGTTGCTGCCGACAATCTCTATGGTGGCTCCTACAACCTCATTACGCACACACTTGCGCAGCAGGGCATTAGCAATACCATCGTCAAAGTCAACGACCTAAAAGCCCTCGAAGCTGCTATCCGTCCGAATACAAAAGTAGTTTTTGCCGAAACGTTTGGTAACCCCAATTCCGACGTAACCAACTTGGAGGCTGTTGCCGAAGTCGTCCACCGCTACGGCATAGTATTCATTGTCGACAACACATTTGGCACGCCATACATAATTCGTCCATTAGAACATGGTGCCGACATTGTCGTACATTCTGCCACTAAATTCCTTGGCGGACATGGCACCAGCCTTGGTGGCGTCATCGTCGACGGTGGCAAGTTCGATTGGAAAAAGTATGCCGATCGTTATCCGACAATTGCTCATCCCGACCCTTCGTACCATGGCATTGTTTTTGCCGATGCCGTTGGCGCTGCTGCCTATGTTACTCGCATTCGTGCCGTCTTGTTGCGCGACACTGGTGCCACCATCTCGCCCTTCAATGCTTTTATTCTTTTGCAGGGCGTCGAGACTCTGTCGTTGCGTGTCGAGCGTCACGTCTTCAATGCTCTTCGTGTGGTTCAGTTCCTCAGCAAACATCCCAAGGTGGCTAAGGTTAATCACCCTTCGCTTGCCTCGCATCCCGATCACGAGCTCTACAATCGCTATTTCCCCAATGGTGCAGGCTCTATCTTTACTTTCGAAATTAGAGGTGGACAAGAAGAGGCTTGGCGTTTCATCGACTCTTTGCAAATCTTCTCGCTATTGGCCAACGTTGCCGATGTGAAGAGTCTTGTCATCCACCCCTACACGACCACGCATAGCCAGCTAAGCCCCGAAGAATTGCAGGCTCAGCACATTACCCCATCAACCATACGCCTCTCAATTGGTACAGAACATATCGACGACATCATTGCCGACCTCTCGCAAGCACTCGACAAGATATAAATCGGCTCTGTAATAACTCCATAAAACAAATATACCTTCGCTTTTCATTGGAGAAATGCGAAGGTATGTTTTGTTTGTCAGAATTAGTCTATGCTTGTAAGCCGTGGCAAATTTCGGTAGCAATGTTTCGTGCTTCGTTGTCGGCGTCATATAGTGTTTGCATATCTGGTTGGGCTTCGTGCCCTACGCGAGCGAGAGTCTGCTCCACCACGTCGGTCATCTGCAAGAAACTTATTTCGCCTATCAAAAATTTTTCTACAGCAATTTCGTTAGCTCCATTCATTACACATGGTGCCGTGCCACCCTTATCCAAACAATTTAGTGCTATCGCCAAATTCCGAAATACGTTCAGGTCTGGGCGTTCAAACGTCAGTTGCATTGGATTGCCAAAGTCTAAGTTTTTTACTGGAGACACTTTGCGTGTAGGGTAGAGTAGGGCATATTGTATTGGCAGTCGCATGTCTGGCACGCCCAACTGAGCTTTTACTGCTCCATCTGCGAAAGCCACCATAGAATGTACTATGCTTTGTGGGTGTACGACAATGTCAATATGCTTAGCGTCTACATCGAAAAGCCAACGTGCTTCAATGGCTTCCAAACCTTTGTTCATCATCGACGCAGAGTCTATTGTTACCTTTGCTCCCATGCTCCAATTGGGGTGTCTAAGAGCCATAATGGGGCTTACGCTTTCCATCTGTTGACGTGTCCAACCTCGAAACGGACCTCCCGAAGCCGTCAGTATTATTTTGTCGACTTCAGCATGTCTTTCTCCTTGTAGGCATTGGAATATTGCCGAATGTTCTGAATCGACAGGTAAGATATTTACTCCGTGTTCTTTGGCGGCTTGCATTACTATGCTACCAGCCACCACGAGCGTCTCTTTATTGGCCAGTGCAATGTCTTTGCCAGCCTCAATGGCACTCAGTGTGGGACCGAAACCACTAAAACCTACCATTGCAGCCACGACTATGTCCACATCGATGCGTCGGACGACTTCGTTTATAGCTTCTCGCCCCGACAAGATTTCTATGTCCGTACCGCTCAGTAGTTCCACAAGTTCTTTTCGCCTACTTTCGTCGGCCACAACGACACTTTTTACTTTTAGTTCGCGGGCCTGTACTGCCATAAGTTCTACATTTCTGTTGGCAACAAGTACTGTGGCCTTCAATTCTTCGGGGTGCATTTTAATAACATCGACTGTCTGTCGACCAATGCTGCCCGTGCTGCCTAATATGGCTACTCTTTTCATTTTTCGAGTTCGAAGTTTATGTAGTTCTCGGGGTTTAGCGGAGTCCCCTTATACCAAAGTTCAAAGTGCAAATGTGGTCCTGTCGTAAACTCGCCCGAGTTGCCTGTCAGAGCAAGGCATTCGCCTGCACTAACGCGTTGCCCCGATTGCTTTAGCAATTTGGCGTTGTGCTTATATACCGACACGAGCTGATTGTCGTGTTGCACCATCATGACAAAGCCTGTTTGTAGTGTCCACTCCGAAAAAAATACTATGCCGTCGAGTGTCGACAATACTGGTGTGCTCTCTGCTATGCTAACGTCTACGCCATAGTGTCCGTCTTCAAAATGATTGGTTACCACTCCTTTGGCTGGCGTAAAGAAAAACGTAGACTCGAGCTCTGAGTTCATCGTTACTGGAGCGTCTGCATTGGTTGCTATGTCATATTCTTCGTTTTGCTCCACTTCGCGCACAAACTTTGTCTCTGCTCCGCTTTTCTCGCTGTTTATTGCGGCAAGCGACTGACGCGTCAGCGTTACGTTCGAGTCTCTTCGCCATGCCGATTCTGGCAGGTCGCCACGCAAGACGTCGCGCATATTGCGTAGCATTAGGTCGCGTAGCTCCACTTCGTTTATCAGCGAGTCGGCACGTTGCATGTTTTGTATGATTGCTCTGCGTTCCTCGCCTGTCGGATAGCCCGGTATGTATTCTCTAAGTCCTGTAAAGGCTATCAGTATAGTTACGCCTGCAATGAGCAGAATAGCCATTGCAACAACAGACACTGCAAGTGTCCATGGGGCAAAACGAAATGTTATTATTTCTTCGAACGACTTGTCTACGAATATCGTCATTCGGAGCTTGCGCAGTAGTCGGCTTTCTTTTTTCTGGTTGCTATTTATGTCGGACATCGCCTTTCGCTACAAAGTTTTCTAGATCGGAAGAGCACACGTCTG